>JBIJBF010000030.1:0-8926 GCA_044345375.1 Alphaproteobacteria bacterium | reverse complement strand
TGATGTCGGCGTTGGTCAGGCCCAGCGCAACATTGTTAACCCCCTGGATGTAGGAGGTGATGTTGTTGTAGCCCTGGCCACCATCACCCACCTTAAACGACAGCGCGTTTTGGTTGGTTTGGTTGGAAGCAAAGGTCACATTTCCTGCAGAAGCAAGGCCTGAGTTTATACTGCCATTGAGAGCAAAGTTGGTGTTCAGATTAACAATCACATAGGGCGTAGCACCGTTCAGGTTGTTGCTAGCAGCCGCGGTTAACTTCACCGAGGTGCCGGTGGCCAAGCGGCTGGTTCCATCCAAAATCGACGCGTCAAGCACTCCTGAAAGGCTAAAACCATTAATCGAAAAGCCCAAAGTTCCAGCACCAGTTCCATTCGTGTTCGTAGCATTTGGCATGTAACTGAACCCACCCGTAGCACCAGCGGTCGGCACGTTAAGATTGCCAAAAGCAAAATCGACAAAACCACCTGCATTGTTCAGAATATTGCCCGTCGTCGCGTTTGATACCACATAGTTGTTATTAATCAACTGGTTGGTGCCAAATTTGGTGCTCTGAGCGACGCGGTCAATCTCCAGCTTCAACTGCGAGAATTCCGATTGCAGATAGCTGCGCTCGGTGGCACCCAAATTGCCTGAGGAGGCTTGGGATGCCAACTCCTGCATCCGCCCCAAAATGCTTTGGGTTTGGGTCATGCCGCCCTCAGCGATTGAGGTGATCGACAGGCCCTGGGTAACGTTTTGGCCCAATGCCCCAAGCGCCCTTGCCCCCAGTTGCAGCCGCAAACCCACGGCCAAGCTGGCGGCATCATCACGGGCGTTCACCACCCGTTTGCCAGAGGACAGTTTTTGTAACGAAGAGTTGTACAGGCGGTCGACATTGTCCAACTGGCGGTTGGCCATCGAACCCGCGGGGTTGTAGTTTACACTAACCATATCAATCTCCTACGTGGATTGAACTGTGATGGCGGTTTGCAAACAACACATACCGCCTTACACACACTATGGCATAGGGGAGCTGAAGGTTTGGTTAACGGTGGGTGCACCTGCAGAAATAATCTCTTTATCGGATAGCCTATAGCCCAATCCAGTCATCCAAACGGTTTTTGGCACTACCCCGCTTAAGCGGCTTGGGCTGGTTGCCCCCATGCGACCAGGCCGTCATGGTGATCAGATTTACGGTTACCGGCAACAAGCCATCCCCCCGACCAAAGCGCTGGCGATAGATGGTTTCGGCTAGGCGGAACAAATCGCGATGCGGCCAACCCAGCGGGCGCGCCGTCACCGCGTTGCGTTCCCCCAAATCCTGCAAATCCTGCAAAACGCTGGGCAAATTGGGGTACAACAGCTGGATTTCATCGATTTCCACCACCGGTAGGGCAAACCCCGCGGCTTGCAACAGCTGCCCCACATCCTGCACCGTGGTCAGAGGGTGCAGGCGTGGATAGACCCCGCCCGACAGCTCCTGATCCGCCTGATACAGCGATTGCCGCAGCTCAAACAGGCTGTCCCCCCCATAAAAATTGGCCAACAACAACCCATCGGGGCGCAACACCCGGCCCATCTCACGCAAACAAGCCAGCGGATCATTGGCGTTGTGCAACGCGCCCAAACTAACGCAGGCATCGATGGAATGGCTGGGCAGCGGCAGGCCAAGCCAATCGCCGATCACCGTATTGTTTGCCGACACAAGCTGGCGAAAAGGGATGCAGGGCAGCAGCCGAATCACGCTATGCTCTGCGCCCAATTGTTCTGCCAATAGGGGGCTGGGGCTGTAGAGATCCAGCACTTGGCCAAAAGGCCGGCCGATCGCCCAAACCCGCATCGCCAAGTCGCTGGCCGCCTCGATCAACAGGGGATGAGTGGCAAGAACATCAGGACTGGCACGACGGCGGTTGCAACGCAGCGTCTGTTCATCAAAAATAGGGGGCATCAGAAGTTCATGGATGGGGTTGATCGCACCCTACAGTGAACCTGCACCGCGCCAAACAAAAGCCCTTGCTTATTGTTGCTGAATGTGATTAAAGCGTGGGTTCTATGGTGAAATTACACAAGGATGCCACATGCCACTTTACGAAATCGTTGTTATTTACCGCCCCGACCTGCCAACCACAACGGTTGAGGCTGCGGTGCAGGCCAGCACGGAGCTGTTGCAGAAAAACGGTGCGGTTGTCAGCAAAACCGAATTTTGGGGATTGCGCACCACCGCCTATCCCGTCAACGACCACAAAAAGGCCTATTACGCCATGTTGCACGTGGAATCGGATGCAGCGGTTTTGAAAGAATTTGAACGCACCCTGCACCTGAACGAACAGGTTTTGCGGTTTTTAACCACGGTGGTTGAGGAGTTTGAGCAGGGTCCTTCTGCGATCTTGCGTGAAAACACCCGATCCGAAGATGAGTTGGAGGATGTTGCGGATTCCATTCCCGACGCCCTAAACGATACCCCAAAATCTCGCAATGAAGAGGCCGCCGCATGAGACCGTCTAGCCGTCCCACCGCCGACAAAAAACCCGCCAGCGCTTTTGGCAACCGCAAAAATTTTAGCCGCAGCAAAAAATCATGCCCTTTTACAGGGGAAAATGCGCCGGCGATTGATCACAAAAACGTGCGCCTGCTGCAACGTTTTATCACCGACCACGGCAAGATTATGCCCAAGCGCATCACCGGTGTTTCGGCAAAAAACCAACGCGCCTTGGCCTCCGCGATTAAGCGTGCACGGTTTTTGGCGTTGTTGCCCTATGTTAACAGGTAGTCGACTCCTGCCTTTAGGAAACTTTGGCTTTGCCCCATAAGCGCAACGGCTTGCTGTTGATTGCACTGGCTGGTTTGGCCAGCGCGGTGTTGTTCATGACCGGTTTTTCTGGTCATGTTGAGGCCACCCTGCTGCTGCTGTTATGCCCCCTGCCGCTTTTGCTGGTTGGCATGACCTTCGGGTCGAAAGCTAGTCTGCAAAGTGCGATCACCGCCAGCATCGGCGTTGCCGCAGCAAGTGTGCTGTTGGCGGGCGCCACGGATCAGCCCGCACCCACCCCACCCATTCTGACCTATCTCATCATCTACTGGGTGGCCAACGCCCTGCCCAGCCTGCTGCTGCTGGATTTTGGCCAACGATGCCGTTTATCGCCCGACAAACTGAGCATCCGCTGGCCCAGCGTCAGCGCGGTGGTTGAGCTGCTGACCCTGTATGGCGCCCTGTTGCTGTTGGCCGGCTTGGGCTTTTTGCAGTTTGCCATACCCGATTGGGTCACACAACTTGGCAACGCGGTTCGCCACGCCCTGACCCTGCTGCCACCCAACAAAAACGGCCCGTTGCTGCTAACCTATTTGGATTCAATTGTAAAAATTCTGCCCGGAACCTTGGTGCTGCTGTGGATGGGAAATCTGCTGCTCAACATCTATCTCGCGCAAATGATTGCGATTCGCAATCAGGTCATTCTGCGCCCGCCGCTGTTTTTGATCCATCTGTATTTCCCCAAAGCCCTGGCCCTGGGATTCTTGGCGATGTTGGCGCTTAGCATGCAGCTGCCGCCCAGCGGTCTATCGATTTTGTTCGACAATTTGCTCTACGTCATCGCGCTGCCGCTGATTTTGGTGGGGATCGGGGTGCTGCAGGCCATGGTATTGCGACAAACCGGCAAGGCTTGGCTATCAGGATGGCTGTCTAGCTGGCTGTTTTTTATGATGTTTATCATTGGCTGGCCGGTTTTGCTGCTGTTGTTGCTTGGAATGCTGGATCCGTGGTTGCAAACCCGCCAAAAATCTGCCAAAAAGGCTTAACTGTTTACCTATAGGAGTTTTTTTCGATGGAAGTTATTTTGCTAAGCCGCGTCGCCAAATTGGGTCAGATGGGCGAAATTGTTGCGGTAAAGCCAGGCTACGCCCGCAACTATCTGTTGCCAAAAAAGCTGGCGCTGCGCTTGTCTGAGAAAAATCGCAAGCTTTTTGAGGAGCAAAAGCAGGAATTGGCCAATATTGCGGCCCAACAAAAACAAGCGGCTGAGGATCAGGCCAAAACGCTGGACGGGCTGGTGTGCGATATGCTGCGCCAGGCAGCCGACAGCGGCGCCCTGTTTGGATCGGTTTCCCGCCGTGATGTGGCCAAAAATTTGGCCGAACGCGGTATCCAGTTGAATGTTGAGCAAATCGAGCTGCCCAAAGTGATCAAATTGGTGGGCATCTACGACATTACCATTCATCTGCATGCCGATGTGTCGCGCACGATTCAACTGGTGGTCGGCAGTTCGGCAGAACAATTGGTTGAGCTGCGCAAGGGCGATAAGGAGCAGGGCAAAACCACGGCTGCAAAAGCAACGCAGCAAAAACCTGACCAGGATGATGCAGCGGAAGAAGCGTTGTTGGCCGAGTAGCCTTTGCGGCAAAGCGGTGCAGAAATAAGGGTGGGGCGTGACGAAAAAAAAGGCCACAGCGGCATTGGAAACTGCGGCAGTCCCGCGGCAGGATCTGGCGCCGCCCCCTGCCCCGCTTGCGGCCGTGCTTAACCCCCTAACCGTTTCCCCGCCCGCCCCCTATAACCTGCTGCCAGCCGCCCCCAACCAACCGCCATCCTTGGCGCCAACACGCCAGGTGCCGTTTAATCTGGAGGCTGAGCAGGCGTTGTTGGCCACCGTGATGCTGAACAACCGGGTGTATGAGCAGGTCAGCGATTTTTTGTTGCCCGACCATTTCGCCAGCGGCCTGCACGGGCGCATTTTTGCGGCGATTGGCAAATTGCTGGACCGGCAGCAGCTGGCCAGCCCGATCACCCTAAAGCCGTTTTTTGAGCAAGACCCCGATATTGCCACCGTTGGCGGCATCGGCTATCTCGCCGAACTCAGCGGCGGGATGGTCAGCATTATCAACGCGGTGGACTACGCCCGCCTGGTGCATGATCTGTACCTGCGCCGCCAGCTGATTGCGGTGGGGGAGGAGGTGGTGAACCGCGCCCATGAACAGCTGGTTGAACAGCCCGCGCTGCGGCAGATTGAGCAGGCGGAGCAGCAACTGTATGACTTGGCCAGCAATGGCCAGATCGATGGGGGATTCCAAAATTTTGAAACGGCGCTGACCGAGGCGGTCAAAACCGTCAACACCGCTTTTCAGCGCAGCGGGCAATTGTCGGGAACCTCCAGCGGCTTTCGCGATCTGGACGCGCTGATGGGCGGGCTGCAGAAATCCGATCTGTTGATCGTGGCGGGACGCCCAGGCATGGGAAAAACCGCGCTGGCCACCAACATCGCCTTTTACGCCGCGCAAAATTGCCGCCGACAAAATGATGCGGCTGGCAAGGAACAAATTGTTGACGGCGCGGTGGTGGGCTTTTTTTCGCTGGAAATGTCCGCCCCCCAGCTGGCCACCAGAATTCTGGCCGAGCAAACCGCCCTGTCATCCGAAAAAATTCGCCGCGGCGAGCTCAGCAAACAGGACTTTGACAAGATTGTGGACGTCAGCCAGCGCCTGCACCAACTGCCCTTTTTTATCGACGACACCCCCGGCATGTCGATCAGCGCGATTCGCACCCGTGCCCGCCGCCTGAAACGCCGCCACAATCTTTCGCTGATCATCATCGACTATCTGCAACTGATTCAGCCCAACAGCACCAGCCGCCGTGAAAACCGCGTGCAGGAAATTTCTGAGACGACCCGCGGGCTGAAAACCCTGGCCAAGGAGCTGGACGTGCCGGTGATCGCCCTGTCGCAACTGTCACGCGGGGTTGAGGCGCGCGATGACAAACGCCCGCAGCTGGCGGATCTGCGCGAATCAGGATCGATTGAGCAGGATGCCGATGCCGTGCTGTTTGTGTACCGCGAGGATTACTATCTTGCCAGAAGCGAGCCTTCGCACAACGACAAGCTGGCCTATGACGAATGGCGGCAAAAATTTGAGAAAATCAAAAATTTGGCTGAGGTGATTTTGGCCAAACACCGCCATGGCCCCACCGGCAAGGTGCAGCTGCATTTTGATGGGGCGATCACCCGCTTTAGCGACTATCAATCCAACGATCACCTGCCCGCCGCGCCATTTTAAACCATTTTCAAGAAAATTCTAAACCGAACAATTCTGCACTTGTGGTTGATCAACAATTTTTCTAGTCTGGTCTATAAGCGCTGAAAAAATCCAAAGGTTTTTTTAAAAAATGTCTAATGCGAACATTAACATAAAAACCGACGCATCTGCGCCCCGCACCCTGTTCGAAAAAATTTGGCACAACCATTTGGTGGATGTGTTTGAGGACGGCACGGCGCTGCTGTATATCGACCGCCATCTGGTGCATGAGGTGACCAGCCCGCAGGCCTTTGCGGGGCTAAGGGCGGCGGGGCGACCCTTGCGTCAGCCGCAATTTGCGATTGCGATGGCCGACCATAATATTCCTACGCAAAATCGGCTGGCGGGCATCAGCGATCCAGAATCCGCCCTGCAGGTCAGCACGCTTGAGCAAAATTGTGCGGAATTTGGCATGCCCTATCTGGGGTTGGCGGATGTGCGGCAGGGCATCGTGCATATCGTCGGGCCTGAGCAGGGCATCACCCAGCCCGGGATGACGATTGTCTGCGGCGACAGCCACACCTCAACCCATGGTGCCTTTGGCGCGTTGGCCTTTGGCATCGGCACCTCTGAGGTTGAGCATGTGATGGCCACCCAAACCCTGCCCACCCGCATCGCCAAAAACATGCGGGTCACGGTTGAGGGGAAATTGGGGTTTGGCGTCACCGCCAAGGATATCGTGCTGGCGATTATCGGCGTGATCGGCACCGCGGGCGGCACTGGGTATGTGATAGAATACGCCGGCAATGCGATCACCGATTTGGACATGGCCGGGCGGATGACCATTTGCAACATGTCGATTGAGGCTGGGGCACGGGCTGGCCTGATCGCCCCTGACGCCACCACCTTTGCCTATCTGCAGGGTCGCCCCTTTGCGCCCAAGGCAGCGGCATGGGAGGCTGCCCTCGCCTATTGGCAAGGCCTGCACAGCGATGCGGGGGCGGTTTTTGACCGCGAGGTGACGCTGCGGGCGGAAGAGATTGAGCCGCAGGTAACCTGGGGCACCAACCCTGAACAGGTGGCCGGCATCACCGCCAAGGTTCCCAACCCCGCCGATGTGCAAGATGCCAACGCCCGCCAGGGGGTTGAGCGCGCGCTGGACTATATGGGCTTAGCCGCCGACACGCCGTTGCAAGAGGTCACCATCGATCGGGTGTTTATCGGCAGCTGCACCAACGGGCGGATCGAGGATTTGCGCGCCGCCGCCGCCATCGCCAAGGGGCGCAAGGTGGCCAGCCATGTCGGCGCAATGGTGGTGCCGGGCAGCGGACTGGTTAAGGAGCAGGCTGAGGCTGAGGGGTTGGACCAGGTGTTTCTGGAGGCTGGCTTTGAATGGCGCGAACCCGGCTGTTCGATGTGCCTGGCCATGAACGCCGACCGCCTGCAAGCTGGCGAACGCTGCGCCTCAACCTCCAACCGCAATTTTGAGGGACGCCAAGGACGCGGCGGCCGCACCCATCTGATGAGCCCCGCCATGGCCGCAGCCGCCGCGGTTACCGGCAAATTGGTGGATGTACGAAAGCTGCTGAGGGAGAGTTAGGATTTTGATGGGGGGGGGGGAACAAGTAATGTTGGTGAATGAGGGAGATGCGGAGTCAAACGGTAATAGTTTTAGCAAGGATGTTGGTGGTGGTGGGGTTGCTACAAAAAAACCGTCTGATTTAACGGGAACTTATCCGAGCATCAATGTAAGGGCGAGTTTTTTTCAGGATTTTATGAGATGGCCTATCCGAGCTGCGAATACTACAATTGCTTTTTTAGGTAAAGAAACAAAAAGCCAGTTAGAAGCATCACATGATCGGAACCTTGAAGGATCAACAGTTTTGGTGCGCAATGCTATTGAAATAACTGGGTACACTTTGCTTCTTATAGCAGCGCATACCCCCCATTCCCTGCCAGTTGTGCTGACATGTTCTGAGATGTTTAAACGTTATTGGCAAATGCAGCGCAACGCCACCATCAAACAGATTCCGGCTCAGTTTTTGCAGCAAGTGGGCAACTGTTTTCATGACATTTGCGAAGCTATCCACCCCCACCACAACCGTTAGTCCTGCGCTTTCTGTCCCTAATTCCCCTTTTCGGATTCCAGACTGCCCCAAAGAACCACCCCGTCAGGCTTCGCCTGCCACCCCTCCGCAAGAGGAGGGGTGCCCGAAGGGCAGATTGGCGGGTCGGGTGGCGATAAAGAAGCGCAGTTTCTGGTTTTTTTTGATTGATTTTTGGCTAAAGCCCCATTATCTTTTTCATAAAATTACTAACCAACAACCATCAAATGGAGAGAAAAATGGGCACAAACACGCCACCGTACAGACCGTTCAATCAAGCCTTAGCAAACCCCAGAACTATAATTTATCAAAACATAGAATATATAGACTTAAGTTACATTGCGACGCTCAGCGAGCGCAGGCATTGGACTTCAACGGAAAGTTTTGCTTTGGGTAGAAGCATTGACCGAAGTGGGTTACCGCCGTATCTGCACGGATCGTATTTGCGTAGGGTGAATCTGTCTAATACGAATCTGTCAGGGGCTATTCTGACAGATACGATTCTGTCAGATGGGGATCTGTCTGGGTCTAATCTAACAGGTGCGAATCTAAGCAATGCGATACTGATTGATGTGGATCTAAACAATGCGACGCTGTCAGGGGCTATTCTGTCAGACGCGAATCTGATTGGTGCTAATCTAAGAGACGTTAAGGGTGAGCTGAGGCTTACATCTTTACAGATTTGTCAAGTGGGCACAAAGGGTGGTATGCCTCATACCAAAGCATTTAACTAACATTACATTGTAAATAGGGGAAGTTGGTGAGGGAGGTGATACGGCCGGGGTCGGTGGTCATTTTTTGCCAGGCGTGCTGGCAGGCGTCGACGATCTGTTCGTAAGTG
>JBIJBF010000018.1:0-29134 GCA_044345375.1 Alphaproteobacteria bacterium | reverse complement strand
TACAATTTCAACATCAGCATCGCGGTGCCCAGCCATCTTTATGGTCCTGGTGAAATTTTTGAGCCCAGTGTCGCGCAGGTGATTCCCAGCCTGTTTGCCAAGCTTGATGGGGCGCGTGAACGCCAAACCCAAACTGTTGAGCTGGATGGATCCCCCGATGAGCAACAAGATTTCTTGTATGTGGACGATGCCGCCAGCGCCTTGGTCGCTCTGTTAAAGGCTGAATCAGGGTCCGTGCCGGTGATGATTGCGGCCAACAAGCCCACCAGCTATCAGCAGTTGGCGCAGCATGTGGCGCAACTGGTTCGTTACGACGGTCAGGTTAGCTTTGTGGAATCTTCTGAGGTCTTTATGCCCTATCAGGCCACCGACACCAGCCGCATCAACGCCCTTGGCTGGCAGGCCAAAACCAGCCTAAGCGATGGGTTGCAGCAACTGTACCAATGGTGGTTGGCTGAGCGTAACCAGCCACGGGGCATGGCGGCACGTGCTGCGCGCGCCGCAGCGGCCTAGAGCATTTCCCATTCCGCCCACCAAGTCGTCAGCCTACGGACTCGCCGTGCTCACGTATATAGGATACGCTCCGCGCGCCTCACCTTGCCTTCCTATTGGTGAACGAAAGCGGAAACGCTCTAAAATCTTCGGTGGGTTGGTGCTGGGGTTAATCCTTGGTGCCAGCCAGTTTTGTTGGGCGCAGGAGGAACCGTTGGCGCAAGCGCTGGGGGAGGGGGAGCTGATCCAGCAAATTCACCAGCTGGAACAGCGGGAGGCGCAGCCAGCAAGGCTGGCGTGGCTTGAGCTGGCCAACCCGGTGCCGGCGGCCACCATGATTTCCTATCCCTTTGGTTGGCGCTACGACCCGATCACCAAGCAACCGAATTTTCACAACGGCATTGATCTGGTCGCCCCCTTGGGCAGCGCGGTGCACGCATGGTCAGCTGGCAGGGTGGAACAGGTGGTGTCCGATCGCTATTGCGGCCTTGGCCTGCGCATCGATGGGGGCGGGTGGCAGCAGCTGTATTGCCATCTGGGCAGCGTGCGGGTGCAAATCCATCAGCAAGTGGCGGTTGGTGAAATTTTGGGCACGGTGGGCAGTTCGGGGCATTCCACCGGGCCGCATCTGCATTGGACCTTGCAATGGAACCCGCAATGGAATCCCCGCAACGCCCTGGTCATGCGCGATTACAGCCGTGATCAGTTGGTGGATCCCAACTGGGTGTTGCAACAAATGACCATTCATCTGCCGCAATATTATCAGCCCCTAACCCCCAAGAAAATCGCGTCCAAAACGCGTGAACCCTCCCTGCAAGCGGGTGGCGGCACCGCAATCCCCTCGCGTTAACCAACCCACCAACCGACCACTAGGCCCACCACCTCCAGCTCCGCTAAGGGTATTGTTGGCCGTTCAGGCGAAAATGCGGCGACCAGCTGTTGCCCGTCATTTTGCTCAACCCGTTTGATCAGCAGGGCTTGTTGCCAGCGGACCACCACCAACCGCCCGGGCAGGGGCGGCTGGCCAGGATCGACATACAGCAAATCCCCCGCGACCAGCCCCGGCGATAAGCTGTTGTCGGCAACCCGCATCGCAAAGGCCTGAGGGTTGTGGTTCAGCTGCGGCGGACGTTGCACCCAGGCCTTGGCGGTATCGCCCGACCACAAGGGCAAAGGCTGGGTTGGATTAGGCGCGGTGGGCGTTGGTGCTTCCGCCCCCGTCTCCGCCCCCGTCTCTGGCATCGTCTCTGGCAACAACGATGATTCGGCCGCCTCGGGTGGGATGCCCGTCAGCAAATCGACCGGCGAACAGTGCAGGGCTTCGGCCAAGCGTTGCAACCAATCCACGGTCAAACGCCGCTGGCCCTTCTCCAACTTATCGATCTGCCCCTTGCTGGTGCCCACCCGATCCGCCAGCTTTTGCAGGCTTAGGTTCAGTGTTTGGCGACGGTGACGGATCGAAGCGTTCATTTCTTTACCCTACCATAAAATCCCTAAAGGGTCAACAAAACGGATACATTCCTTGCCAAACGTATCCGTTTTGGATACATCTTGCTGCATGGAACTGACACATTATCTCTCACTCAACAATATCAGCACCACTGTTTTTGCGAAACAGTTGGGAATTTCCAGCCGTATGACCCTGTATCGATACAGCACGGGCATGCGCTTTCCAAGCGCCAGCGTTTTGGCGCAGATTGTGGAACTGACCAACGGTTTGGTGACGGCGGCTGATTTCACGCCCCGTTCTACCGTCGCAAAACCGCGCAAGAAACGCTGCGCCGCCAATGACGCCTTGCCAGAAAATCCTAAAGATTTGTCGCCGGTGGTGCAAACCGCTCTGGATGAACTGGGCGATCGGGCGCGTTACCAGGCGCCGAATCAATTTTGGTTGGACAACCGGCCGGTGGCGCTGCCGCAGATGATCGCCAGCGCCAATTTGATTCGTCAGGAAAAGGGTGTGGAACCTCTCCGCTACCCCCTGATTAACCCCATCCATCACGATTAACCGCTAAAGTTTTGATGACCATGCCCATTGCATTCTCTATTCCCGCCACCACCGATTGGACGGTTGAACAGGTGGCTGAGCGTCTAGCTCAAGCAGCCGACACCCTGAAACGCCTGCCTAGCCCTCTGCGTCCCGCCCGCCTGACCAGCTGGCCAAGCATGGTGTACAGCGCCGCCGAAATCGCCGGTTGGATGGATGCAACGCGGCCACGCACCGTTGTGCCCACCCCGCGGGCGGTGTCTGAAATGGATCAGGCCCTAGACTGGTTGTTGTGGCTGGGTGAGGTTGAGCGTCGGTTGGTGTGGGCGCGCGCCTGCCGCCTGCCCTGGCGCAAGCTGGCAATGATGGATGGCCGCAGCCATGTAACCCTGCGCAAGGTGGTGCAGGGTGCGCATCAGCAGATTGTTGATCGGTTGCCGTGATTTTCCGCTTAACAGCGCTTGACAAATCCTTGGCTTGCCCTCACCTAACAGATGAACATCACCCGCTTTTTAAGGAGCAATTCTATGCTAACTGTTGGCGACCGTTTCCCCGACTATCAATTGACCGCGGTGGTTTCCGCCGATCCTAAAGACGCCTTCAAGCCTGTCAGCCAAGACAGCTTTAAGGGCAAATGGAAAATCTATATGTGGTGGCCAAAGGATTTCACCTTTGTGTGCCCAACCGAAATTGCTGGCTATGACAAATTGAACAAGCAATTCGCCGATCGCGATGCCGTGTTGTTGGGGCTTAGCACCGATTCTGAATTTGTGCATCTGGCATGGCGCACCCACCATCCCGATCTGAACAAAATCAGCATGCCGATGGTGTCCGACATCAAACGCGAATTGGCCACCGCCTTGGGTATTTTGCACAAAGATGCCGGCGTTGCCCTGCGCGCCACCTTTATCGTCGATCAAGACAACGTGATCCGTCATGTTCAGGTCAACGATCTGTCGGTTGGCCGCAGCCCTGAGGAGGCCTTGCGGATTCTGGATGCCCTGCAATCCGATGAACTGTGCCCCTGCAACTGGCAAAAGGGTGATCCAACCCTGAAGGCTGCTTAACCACAGCGGTTTTCTTTGGATCAAGCGTTCATAGGGGCGGGGGGCTGATTTTTCAGGCTTCCGCCCTTTTTTGTAGGGTTTGGGTGCGCATGACCACTTCTGTGACGATGGAAAGGTGTTGAGCGATGAAAATGATTCATGTAGTTTTGATTTTGTTGACGGCGGTGGCTCTTGCGGCGTTGGTGTTGGCGGTGCTGAAAGTCTTGGCGATCATCACCAATATTTCTAACCACTCTGGTGGGGCTTATGAGACGATGTTTCTGCTCAGGCAGGCCCTGTATGCCATGTCGCTGATGGTGGTTTCTTGGTTGGCCTATAAAAAAATTCTGGTACTGACGGGGTTGGATCAAGGCAGTGAGGATGCTTAACAAGCTGTCGCTTTCCCGTGTTCGGCATTTGGCTGAGCATCCCGCCGCTTGGCTGGTGCTGTTTGTTTGGTCGGTGGCTGAGGCGCTGGTGTTCCCGATTCCGCCCGATGTTTTCCTGCTGCCCTGCATGATGCTGCAGCCCAAAAAGGCTTGGAAAATGGCCAGCATTTGTCTGGTTGGGCAGTGTTTGGGTGGGGTGGTGGGCTTTATGCTGGGGCGCTACGCCATGCCTGGCTTGATCGAGCCGTTTTTGCATCAGGTGGGTTGGTGGCCAACCTATGCCGCGATGCAGGAGCCCTATCAGCGGTGGGGCCCGTGGTTGGTGCTGAGCGCAGCCTTTACCCCCCTGCCGTACAAATTGGTGGCGCCGCTTAGCGGGGCGGCGGGATTAGCGCTGCCGATTTTTGTCGCTGCATCGGCGGTGGGGCATGGCCTGCGGGTTTATCTGCTGGCCTTTGCCTGCAATTTTTATGGTGATGCGGCGGTGCAGTGGTTGCGGGCATCCCGCCGGCATTTCTACACGGCGGGCGCGGTGTTGGCGGTGGTGGGGGTTGGGTGTCTTTGCTACAAATTTGCCTAACCCAAAAACACCCCCCCATCTACAAATGCGCGGTTTACAGCCCCAAAGCCTCAGCCACCGCGGCGTGGGTAATTTTGCCCTGGTCGACGTTCAACCCGTTGGCCAGATGTGGGTCAGCCTTTAGCGCGGCCTTGGTGCCCAAATTGGCCAGCTGCAACACAAAGGGCAGGGTGGCGTTGTTCAGGGCGAAGGCGGCGGTTCTGGCCACCGCGCCTGGCATGTTGGTAACACAGTAATGCACGACATGATCCACCACATAGGTCGGGTTGGAATGGCTGGTCGGGCGGCTGGTTTCAAAGCACCCGCCCTGGTCGATCGAAACATCCACCACCACGCTGCCCGGGCGCATTTTTTTGATCAGCTCAGCTGACACGATCCGCGGCGCCGCTGCCCCCGGAACCAACACCGCGCCAACCACCAAATCGGCGTTCATGACCGCCTGTTCCACGGTATCCATGGTGGCGAACAGGGTGGTAATCTTGCTGCCAAACTGCAAATCCAGCTCGTACAGGCGTTGGATCGATTTGTCCAACACTGTAACCCGCGCCTCCATCCCCATCGCCATGCGGGCGGCGTTGGTGCCGACCTTGCCGGCGCCCAGAATCACGACCTTGGCGGGGGGAACGCCTGGCACGCCGCCCATCAGCACGCCGCTGCCGCCCTGGTATTTCTCCAAACAACGGGCGCCGACCTGAATCGACATCCGCCCCGCCACCTCACTCATCGGCGACAGCAGCGGCAGACCGCCGTTTTTGTCGGTCACGGTTTCATAGGCGATGGCGGTGCAACCGCTGGCCATCAAGGCCTTGGCCTGATCGGCGTCGGCCGCCAAGTGCAGATAGGTAAACAGGGTTTGACCGAGCCGCAGTTGTTGGCATTCTTGCGGTTGTGGTTCCTTAACCTTTACCACCATTTCCGCCTTGGCAAACACCTCAGCCGCATTGGCGGCGATGGTCGCGCCGACGCTCCGGTAATGCTCATCGTCAAAGCCGATGCCAAGCCCCGCGCCGGTTTCGATCAGCACCTGATGGCCGTTGTACACCAATTCCCGAACACTGGCCGGCACCAAGCCAACCCGATATTCATGATCTTTAATTTCGCGTGGGACACCGATTAGCATGGGTTTAATCCTTTTATTTTGGGTTTGGGGTTATATGTGGACAGTGATGCCGCAGAATCTTGGGGGCAACAAGAGCCTTACGTTGCAATGCAAAAAAGAGGGGCAAAAAGGTGGGCACCTGCATTCTGTCTTGTCGGCATGCATGAAATTATGCAACTGTGATTGCGGAATGATAGGGACTTTGAGGAAGCGTTATGGGATCGTTTAGTTTGCTGCACTGGCTGATCGTGCTGTTTATTATCATGCTGCTGTTTGGCACACGACGTTTGCCAGGCATGATGACCGATTTGGCCGGCGCGGTGCGTGCCTTTCGCAAAGGCCTGCAGGATGGGGAGGGTGAGGTGGCCAGCAGCCAAACGCCGCCAGCACCCCAACCCGCCTATAGCGCCCCGCAACGGTTGGCGGATGCCAAGGTGGTTGAGGCCGAGGTGGTGGAGGTGCCCTTGGAGCAGGTGACGGCTCCTAAGCCCGCCGCCAAAAAACCTTCGGCCAAAAAACCCGTTGCGCCTAAGGCGACCACCACAAAAACGGTGGCGGCCAAATCCCCTGTTAAGGCTGCAGCCCGCAAGCCCAAAAGCAAAACCGGTTAGGCCGCATGTCAAACCTTAAGGCCACCCAAGACGCGACATGGCAGCATTTCTGCGCGGAGCATCTTGCCCGTTCCCTGGCCAGCCGTAGTGAGCTTGAGCAGGCGGCGTTGCGGGAGCTGGCCGATGGGTTGGCGGCGGCACCCCCCGCGCCGCGCCACTTTGATGCCAATCTGTTGCTGCCGGAATGGCTGCATGACGGCGATCGGGCGCCGTTCTGGTCGTGGGTGGATGGGCGGCGAGCCGAATTTCAGGGACTGTTGGCGGATGCCACGCCCACCGATCATGCGCAGCGCTTGGCCGCGATTCGGCGCGTGATGCAGGCGCAGCAAATCGATGTGTGGCTGGTTCCCCGCTCAGACCCCTATCTGAACGAATACACCCCGATTGGGGACGAGCGTTTGTGGTGGTTGACCGGTTTTTCAGGCTCCAGCGGCATGGCGGCGGTGCTGCAGGATCGGGCGGCGCTGGTTACCGACGGCCGCTACACCCTGCAGGCAGCGGCGCAGGTGGATGCCAACGCCTATCAGTTGGTCAACAGCGGCGAACAAACGGTGCGGGAATGGCTAAAATCGTTAAAGCTGCCCGCGGGTTGTCGTGTCGCCTGCAACGCCAGCATTTACAGCGCCCAATCCTGCCAAAGCTGGGCGGATTTTTGTGCGGAGCAGGGCTGGGTTTGGCAGGCCATCCCCCATGATCTTAGCGACCATTTGTGGATCGATCAGCCGCCAGCACCCTTGTCGCCGATTCTGCCCCTGCGGTTAGAGCTGACCGGGCAATCCACCGCTGACAAGCTGGATCACCTGCGCCAACAGTTGGTGGCCAGCAAACAGGCGGCCACCCTGATTGCCACCGCCGATAGTGTTGCTTGGGTTCTTAACCTGCGCGGCGCGGACGTGCCCTGTTGCCCGCTGCCGCTATCCCGCCTGCTGGTCACGGTGTCGGCGTATGCGCCGGTGTATTGGTTGGTGGATCGCCGCAAGCTGACGCCGCAGGCGGTGGCGGCCTTGCCAGAGGCCGTGGTGGTGGCCGATCCCGATCAGCTGCACGGTTTGCTGCAACAGCTGCGCCCCGCCCAACAGCCCAGCATGGCCATCGATTTGGAATCCACCACACAGGCGTTGGTGAGCGCGGTTGAGACGGCGGGTTGGGCGGTTAAGGCGGGGCAAGACCCCACCCTGTTGCCGCGCGCCTGCAAAAACGCGGTTGAGGTGGCCGCCATGCGCAGCGCCCATGTGCGCGATGCGGTCGCCCTGGTCAAATTTTTTTGTTGGTTGGAACACCGTTTGGGGGATACAACGCTGCCGCCGCCGTCTGAGGTGGCGGCTGTTGAACGCCTGCTGGAATTTCGCGGCGAAGATCCAGATTTTGTGGGGGAGAGTTTTCGGACCATTTCGGGGGCGGGCGCGCATGGGGCGATCATGCACTACCGCGCCACCGCCGCCAGTGCCGCGCCGCTGCTGCAGGGCCAATTGTACCTGCTGGATTCTGGTGGCCAATATTGGGATGGCACCACCGATGTCACCCGAACGGTGCTTAGCGGCGGCACGCCAAGCCTTGAGCAGTGCCGCCACTTCACCCTCGTCTTGCGCGGTCATATCGCCCTGGCGATGGCCAAGTTTCCCAACAGCACCACCGGCGGCGCGTTGGAGGTGTTGGCGCGTCACGCCCTGTGGCAAAATGGCCTAGACTTTGCCCACAGCACCGGCCATGGCGTCGGCCATTTTTTGAACGTGCATGAGGGGCCGCAGGGGATTGCGCAGGGGTCGCGCGGCCGTGTACCGTTGCAGCCAGGGATGGTGCTTTCCAACGAGCCCGGATTTTATCTGGAAGGATCCTATGGTATTCGGATTGAGAGCCTGATGGTGGTTCAGCCTGACGCCGCGCATCCCAACTATTTGGGTTTTGAAACCCTAACCCTGGTCCCCATCGATCGCCGTCTGATCCTGACCGACCTGCTGTCAGCGGCTGAGCGTGACTGGCTGAACGCCTATCATGCCCGCACCCAGCAAACTTTGTTGGCGACTGAACGGCTGTCGGTGGACGAGGCGCAATGGCTACAAGCCGCCACCGCCCCGCTTTAATCTTTTTTGGGCTTGCTGATCCGGGCGATCAACAGCAGCAGGATGGCCAGCAGGATTCCCAACGGCCGTTCCCCCATTTTGGCGTAGAAGCTGGGGATGGCTTTGGGCACCTCGCCATCCAATTTGCCCATTTGCCCCAGCGGCAGGATCGCCAGCGTGCGCCCCAACGGATCCCCAATCGCCGAAATGCCGGTGTTGGCGGCGCGCAGCAGCGGCAGGCCGTATTCCACCGCCCGCACCCGCGCCATGGCCAGATGTTGATAGGGGCCAGCGCTGTTGCCAAACCAGGCGTCGTTGGTGATCGCCATCATCGCGCGCGGTGGGTTGGGTCCCGCAAAATAGGATCGCAGCTGCAGATCGGGGAAAATCACCTCGTAGCAAATCAGCGGCACCAATTTGGTGCCATCCGACAGGCGGATCAGATGGTCGTTTTGCCCCGGCAAAAAGTCATAGGGGCCGGGCGTTAGGCGGGAAAGGTTCCATCTTTCTAGGTAAGCGCGATAGGGCACGTATTCGCCAAGCGGCACCAGCTTGACCTTGTCGTAGCTGTCGCTTAGCACGCCGCGGCTGTCGACCACCCCCAAGCTGTTGCGAAAGGCGAGGGTGCCGGCATTTGACCCGCGGCTCAAATCGGCCATCCCAAGCGACTCCATCCGCACCATACCGGTTAGCAGATGGCCATCGGTTTTCAGGGCGGGCGCCACCGCGCGGCTTAATTGGTAGCGAAAGGCGGGGTCGGCCTGCAAATCCTGATGCACCGCGGTTTCTGGCCATAACAACAGATTAACGGGGGCGGTTTGAGAAAAACCGCTCCCCCCAGTGCTTAGGGCCACCAGCCGCTGCGCCGCCCGCTCCGCCGCGCCATCCGCCCATTTTTCTTTTTGCTCGATGGCCGGTTGCACGATGCGCACGGTAAAATCCGGATCCAGCGCAATCGGGTGTTGCTCAAGCCGCAGCAGGCCATAGCCCAACCAGCCGATCAGCAGGCCGGTGATCGCGGTTGCTACCTGCTGGCGTTGGCGACGGGGAAGGTGGCTGTCCAGCAACAGGGCGGGGGCGCTGGCGATCAACATGCTGATTAGGCTGAGCCCAAAAATACCGGTCAGGGACACCAGCTGCAGCGGCACCAACTGCTGGCTCCACGCATAGCCGATCAGGTTCCATGGAAAACCGGTCAGAATCCACCCCCGCAGCCATTCCCCCACCACCCAGGCGGTGCCCAGCATCAGCCAGCGGGCGATCGGTTTGTCCACGGGCAGCAAAACGGTGGCAAGGCCAGCAAAGCCGCTAAACAGCGCCAGGCCAGCGGGCAGGGCGGTGGCGACGATCGGAATCGCCCAGGCAAAGCGATCCGCCTCAACCAAAAAGGCGTTGGAAATCCAATACAGGCTGGGCATCAGCATGCCAAAGCCAAACAGCCAGCCAAACAAAAAGCCGCGCCATTTTTTGGTTTCAAAGCGCAGTTGGCTTAGCAGCAGCGTGCAGCTTGGCCACAACAGCCACCACCAGCTGGTTGGTTGGAACAAAAAGCTGGCCAAGCCGCCGGCGATCAGCACCATCAGGGCGCGTAGTGGCCAGGCCATGGGGCATCTTGAGAAAAAACGGGGGGCGACTTGGTGGATCATGCCGCTATGTTTGGCATAAATGGCTCTTAGGGCAACACAAAACCGCCATCTTCGCTGTTTAGGGTCTGGCGAAGCGGGGCAAGCTTTGCTACACAGTTAAGCTGCTTGTGACCTTAAAAAAACTGGAGTCTTGCGATGCCAAACCCTTTGAATCTTGCCAACACCGTGCAAACCGCTGAGGCCGCCAAATTGGCTGGCGGGGTGAACGTGGCCCACAGTTTGTCGCCGATTGAATTGTTTTTGCAGGCCGACATTGTGGTTAAGAGTGTGATGCTGATCCTGCTGTTGGCCTCGGTTTGGTGTTGGGCGATTATTGTCGACAAATACATACGGGTTAAGCGGGTGCAATCCAAGGCGGATCGGTTTGAGGAGAGTTTTTGGTCGGGCGGCAGTTTGGAGGAGCTGTTTGATCGGGTTGGCCATCAATCCAGCGATCCGATGACCGCGGTTTTTGCCGCCGCGATGCGCGAATGGCGCCGCACCATCAACAAGGGCGTGACCGAGGTGCAAAAAATTCGCACCAGCCTGCAGCAACGGATTGAGCGGGTGATGGCGGTGACCATCCAGCGGGAGATGGAGGGGTTGGAACGGTTTATGGGCTTTTTGGCCACCGTTGGCTCCGCCGCCACCTTTATCGGCCTGTTCGGCACGGTGTGGGGGATTATGAACAGCTTTCAGGCGATTGCGGGCTCGCAAAACACCAGCCTGGCGGTGGTGGCACCGGGGATTGCTGAGGCGTTGTTTGCCACCGCGATTGGCTTGGTGGCGGCGATTCCGGCGATGGTGGCCTACAACAAATTTTCGGCGGATTTGAACCGTTTTGGCTCCCGTCTTGACAATTTCGCCTCAGAATTCAGCGCGATCATGTCGCGCCAGCTGGAGGATAAATAGATGGCGGGTGGCTTAAGCGGTTCCAACCGTGGCCGCAACCGACGCAACCGTGGGTTGATGGCTGAGATTAACGTGACGCCGATGATCGACGTAATGCTGGTGTTGCTGGTGATTTTCATGGTCACCGCGCCGTTGATGACGGTTTCGGTGCCGGTGGATCTGCCCAAAACCAAGGCCGCCGCCAGCACGCAGGCTGAGGAGCCGTTGGTGGTTAGCCTGAACGCCAAGGGCAAGCTGTTTTTGCAGGAAAGCGAGCTGGATCAGGCGGCGTTGATCGGTCGGCTGCGGGCGATTACCAAGGAAAAGCCCGACACCCGCATTTTCGTGCGCGGCGACCGCACCATTGCCTATGGCAAGATTATGGAGGTGTTGGGGGTGCTGCAACAGGCGGGCTTTACCAAGGTTGCCCTGTTGGCGCAGTTGCCAGACGCGGCGGCGCCAGCCGAAGCTGCTGCGCCCGCTGATGACGCCAACAAACCCTAGATCAGATAGGGGGCTAGAGGCGGAAAAGGATGGCAACATACAGTCGACCCTTAACCATCGCCATTGTGTGCTCAATTCTGCTGCACATCGCCTTGCTGCTGGGCACCATCTTTGGTTTGCCCGGGTTAGATCTAACCAAGCCTGAGGTGCAGCCAAGCTTTATGGTGGATATCGAGTTGCCGCGGGTGGAGATCAGCAACCCGCCCAAGGCCAAGGGCACCCCTGACGCGCCGACCACCACCCCCAACCCTGCAACCAATACCCCACCCAAACCCACGCCTGCGCCGCCACCCCCACCACCGCCCCCAGCCGCCAAGGCCGAACCCGAACCCCCCAAGCCTGAGCCGCATAAGCCAGAAGTCAAGCCAGAACCGGCCAAACCTGAGCCTGCCAAGCCGGCGGAGCCTGAGGATGAGATTGAATCCCTGAAAAAACTGCTGGAGAAAAAGGCGGCCGAGAAAAAGGCCTTTGAGGACAAAAAACTGGCGGAAACCAAAAAGCAGGAGGAGGCCAAAAAGGTTGAGCAGGCCAAACAGGCGGCGGCGGCTGAGGCGAAAAAGGCTGAGCAGAAAAAGCCTGACGATCCCTTTGCCGACAACATCCTAAAAACCCTGTCCAAGCAAAGCCCGCAGCAGGATACCGCTAAGGGCGAGGCCGATGGGGTGGCCAAGGTGCGCGGCGATGCCAAAAACAAGGCGGATTTGCCGGTTGGTTTTTCGGATTTGGATTTGATCCGGCGACAAATTGAACCCTGCTGGAACGTGCCATCGGGGGCGCGCTACGCCGAAAATTTGGTGGTCTCGATCAAAATTGAGTTGGATCAGACAGGGGCGGTGCGCACCGCCACGGTGGTGGACAGCGGCCGCGCCAGCAGCGACCCCGCCTATCGCGCTGCCGCTGAGAGCGCGCGCCGGGCGGTGTGGGACTGCAGCCCGCTGAAACTGCCGCCCGACAAATACGATGCGTGGAAAAGCATCACCATGACCTTTGACCCACGGCAGGTGTTGGGTTTTTAATCGTTGTTGTAAAAAAGGAATCGCCCCCATGGCCTATCACCCCGTTTTCCGCATGCAAGACTACACCCTGCGCCCACCGCGAACTCATGAGGAGGTGGTAGCGTTAAACACCGCCACCACCTCAATTTACCAGGAGGCAGGTTGGCCGTTAGAGACTTTGAACGACTGGGTAGACCGTTTTGCCTATGGCTCACTTTGTCTGTTCCATCATCAGGAACTGATAGGAAACTTTGGCATGTGGCCGTTGCAAGCTACGGATATTGAGGCCATTGCTGAGGATGAGGTTGAGGAATCAGCGGTGCGGCCAGTGCGGCTAAGCCATCTGTTGAACAGCGGCGGTCATGGCGATTGGTACATTACCAGCTGCATGTTGCTGCCCAACCATCGCGACCACCAAACCCGCCGTTGCTTTTCGCAAATGATCTGCATGGCGCTGAACAACATGGCCGACAGCGGCATGATCCGTTTCCCCGCCCAAGTCTCCGCGGTGGGTTATAGCCCTGAGGGGCAACAGTTGTTGGAGCATGTGGGCTTGCGCCATGACCCATCCGCCAAAACGGCTTGGGGCAAGTTCTACCGCCACGCCATGCCGACCCGCAACGACTTTTTCTGGCCGAATATCAGTACCACAGGGGTTGAGCAGCTGGTTGAGCCGTTGCTGTAAGCGGCAAAACTTTCGCGACGCTGTACAGCCAACGGCAAACATGCAATTTTGGTGCAATGAGCAAGAAACCCCCGACAAAATCTGGAAAAACATCCAAAGCGGCCAAGGGAAAACCACGCCAGACCGCTGTGGCCAAGGTGCCGGGTGGTAAGATTCCTGGCACCAAATTGGGGCGGGCGGCGCGCCATGCCCTGAAAGCCAACAAAAAACCGGCCATTGCGGATGCGGGTTCGGCCAAAATCGCCACCGCCGATGCGTTGGCGGCGATTGCCCAGGATGACGCATGGCTGGATAAGCCAGCGGTACGAAAAGCCCTGAAACTCAAACGATGGCAGGAAAAGAAATTGCGCAATCCCGATGCGGCCGAACAGGATGAGGGGTGGTTGAACGCCATGCCCACCAGCCTTGTGCAGATGGAGGTGGTGGCGATGGATGCGGACGGCGAGCTGTATGGCTTGGCTGAGGAGCCGGCCTGGCGGGCGCTGGGGCGGTTGTTGCTGCCTCATGACCGCCTGCCGTTGGCGGTGGGGCAGCGGCTGTTGGCGCGCCTGCATCGGCAGGAGGATGGCACGGTGTTGGTACGCCCGATCCGGATTTTGCCGCAGGAGGCGGCCGAGACGATGGTGGGGGTGTTTGAGCGCCAGCATGATGGCGGGCTGGTCTGGTCGGTCAACCGTCGCCAGCCGGTGCCCTTTAAGCTGGATCGCCAAACCGTGCTTGAGCATAAATTGGGCGATGGCTGGCTGGTTAAGGCGGCGGCCACCGGTGCCAACAACCGGCGTTTGGGGTGGATTCCGGCCAAGCTGGTGGCGGTGCTGGGCGACAGTTCGGCGGTCAACAACATCAGCCTGCTGGCGATCCACCAGCATGAAATTCCGCTGGAGTTCTCGGCGTCTGCCCTGGCGCAGGCGGGGGCTGCATCGGCGCCGGTGCTGGATCAGGGGCGGGTGGATTTGCGCGCCATCGCGCTGATCACGATTGATGGGGAGGATGCCAGGGATTACGACGACGCGGTTTGGGCAGCGCTGGATGAGGATCCGGGCAACGCTGGCGGCTTTAAGGTGATGGTGGCGATTGCCGATGTGGCGCATTACGTGGCCGCCGAATCGCCGCTGGATCTTGAGGCGCGCAACCGCGGCAATTCGGTGTATTTCCCCGATCGGGTGGTGCCGATGCTGCCTGAGGCCCTGTCCAACGGTTGGTGCTCGCTGGTTCCCAACCAACCGCGCGCCTGTTTGGCGGTTGAGATGACGCTGGACAGCACCGGCCAGAAAATCCACCACCGTTTTGTGCGCGGCCTGATGCAATCGGTGGCGCGGCTGACCTATACCAAGGTGCAGCAGCTGTTGGATCAGCTGGCCGCGGGTGAGGTGGGCGCCACCGCTGTGGAGGCCGATGCGGCACTGGCGGATCAGGCGGTGGTCACCGATTTGCCGCAGGCGGAGCTGCTTAAGTTGATCCAGCCGCTGTCGCAGGCTTTTGCGCTGCTGCTGGCACAACGCGCCAAGCGTGGCACCCTGAACATCGATCTGCCCGAATACAAGGTGCGCTTTGACGCGGCGGGGGAGTTGGACAGCATCGTCCAAACCACCCACCATGCCAGCCATCAGTTGATTGAGGAGTTGATGGTGCTGGCCAATGTTTGCGCCGCCGAAAGCCTGCAAAAGGCCAAACTCAACCTGCTTTACCGCATTCACGACCGCCCCGACCCCCTAAAGCTCAGCAATTTGCAACAGGTGCTGCGCGAATTGGAAATCAGCCTGGGGCACAGCGATGGCGTTACCCAGCATGGCTTTAACAAGGTGTTGGCGACGGTGCTTGGCACGCCTGCCGCGCCGATGGTCAATGAGTTGGTGCTGCGTTCGCAATCGCAGGCGCAGTACAGCCCGAACAACATTGGCCATTTTGGTCTAAATCTGGCCAATTATGCCCATTTTACCTCGCCAATCCGCCGATATTCCGATTTGTTGGTCCACCGCATGCTGTTGCATTCACTAGGTTTGGGAGAAACGGAGGCGGAGGTGGCGAGCGCCAAAACCTGGCCGTTGTCGAAGTGGGAGGAGGTGGGGTTGCATCTGTCGGGAACCGAGCGGCGGGCGGCGGGTGCTGAGCGCGACGCCTTTCGTCGTTACGCCATCGCCTATCTGGCCAGCCATGGCAAGACGTTGGTTGAGGGGCGGATCAGCGGGGTTAGCCGCGCGGGGCTGTTTGTGCTGATTCCCGCCTATGGCGCCGAGGGTTTTGTGCCGATGAGCATGCTGCCCAGCGGTTATTGGCGCTTTGACCAGGCCCGTCAACGGCTGATTCAGGGCAGTTCTCAGGCTAGCAGCAAAAACAGCAGCACCAGCCTGGGGCTTGGCGACCCGTTGATTTGTCGGATTGAGGAAATTGATATGCTAACCGGCAATCTGGTTTTAAGCTGGCACTACCGCAACCAACTCTCCGACCAATAACCTGTCCATGAGCCAGCCGAATCAACATCTGATCCTTGCCTCAGCCTCCCCCCGTCGGCTGGATTTGCTGCAGCAAATCGGCATCGTGCCGGCGCGGGTGTTGCCCGCCGATATTGACGAGACGCCCCAGCCGCGTGAGGTACCTGAGGCCTATGTCAAGCGGGTGGCGCATGAAAAGCTGCTGGCGGTGCTGGCCGCGTTGGTGGGGGAGGATGCTTCCCCAGATGGCCGTTTCGTGCTGGCCGCGGATTCCATCGTCGCGGTTGGCCGGCGGATTCTGGGCAAGCCGCGCGATGCGGCTGAGGCGGCCAGTTTTTGGCGGCTGTATTCCGGGCGGCGGCATCGGGTGTACACCGCGGTGGCATTGGCCAACCCGGTGGATAAGATCGCGCTGCGGGTGGTGATGACGCAGGTGCACATCAAACAGCTGACGGCGGCCGAAATTGACCGCTATATTGCCAGCAACGAGTGGCAGGGCAAGGCGGGCGGCTATGCCATTCAGGGACGGGCGGAGGCCTTGGTGAAGGCGGTTTCTGGCAGCATCAGCAACATTATCGGCCTGCCGCTGTGCGTCACCAGAAATTTGTTGATTGGTAATGGGTGGTTGGAGTAGGTTGGGCGCATGCAACAGGTTTTTTCTTTTGGTGGTCATACGGGTGGGGCTTTAGCGGCCAAGCCTGATCGCGCTCTGTTGGGCGGCAAGGGCGCGGGCTTGGTGGAGATGAGTGCGCTGGGGCTGCCGGTTCCGCCAGGCTTTACCATCACCACCGCGGTGTGCAACGCCTTTTATGCGGCTGGCGCCAGCTTTGCTGCGGCGTTGGAGGCTGAGGTGGCCAGCGCGCTGGCGGTGTTGGAACAGCAGATGGACGCGGTGTTGGGCGATGTCGCCAAGCCGTTGTTGGTGTCGGTACGCTCTGGCGCGCCGGTATCGATGCCGGGGATGATGGACACCATTTTGAATCTGGGCCTGAACGATCAAACCGTGGTCGGCTTGGCAACGCTTACCGGTGACCCGCGTTTCGCCTATGACAGCTATCGCCGCCTGATCCAAATGTTTGGCAGCGTGGTGCTGGAAGTGCCGCATGAGCGGTTTGATCAGGTGTTAAGCGATCATAAATTGCACAACGGCTATGGGCTGGACAACGAATTGACGGCTGAGGATTGGCAGGCGGTGATTGCTGGCTATCAGCAGGCGGTGTTGGATGTGACCGGGCAACCCTTCCCCCAGGATACCCACGCCCAGTTGTGGGCGGCGATCCGCGCCGTGTTCCTAAGTTGGAATGGGGAGCGGGCGCAGGTTTACCGTCGCTTGAACGGCTTTGATGACGCGATGGGCACGGCGGTGACCGTGCAGGCGATGGTGTTTGGCAATCGCGGCAACAATTCCGCCACCGGTGTCGCCTTTACCCGCCACCCCAGCACGGGCGCGCGGGCGCTGTGGGGCGAGTATTTGATCAACGCGCAGGGGGAGGATGTGGTGGCCGGCATCCGCACCCCGCAGCCGATCAGCTTGGCCGCCAAATTGGCGCAGCAGGCGGATGATCTGGCGATGGAGGAGGCGTTGCCGCAGGTTTATCAACAGCTGCTGCAGCTGGCGGCGCGATTGGAAAAGCACTACGGCGACATGCAGGACATCGAATTTACGGTGCAGCAGGGCAAGCTGTACCTGCTGCAAACCCGTGCGGGCAAGCGCAGCGCGGCGGCGGCGGCGCAAATTGCGGTTGATTTGGTGGGGGAGGGGGCGGCAGATCCCCTGCGCGCGCTTAGCCTGATTGATCCCGAAAATTTGCAGCAGTTGCTGCACCCGCAGATCGACCCGAACGCGCCGCGTCAGGTGATCGCCCGCGGCCTGCCTGCCAGCCCAGGGGCGGCCAGCGGTCGGCCAGTGTTTACCGCGGCTGAGGCGGTGAAACGTGCTGGTAATGGCGAGGCAGTGATTTTGGTGCGCGATGAAACCTCGCCTGAGGATATTGCGGGCATGCACGCGGCCAAGGGGGTGTTGACCCTGCGCGGTGGGATGACCAGCCATGCGGCGGTGGTGGCGCGCGGCATGGGGCGTCCCTGCGTGGTGGGGGCGAACGGCATGCAGCTGTTGCCCGATGGTTCTGGCTTTCGGGTGTTGGGCTCTGCGCAATCGGGGGGCGGCGAAGCCCTGGTCATCACCCATGAACAGGTGATCAGCTTGGATGGCGCAGCCGGTGAGGTGATGTTGGGGGCGGCCAAATTGGTGCCGCCATCGCCCAGCCCAGCCCTGCAGCAATTGCTGGAATGGGCTGAGCTAAGCCGTGGTTTGGCGGTGCGTGCCAATGCCGATACGCCTGAGGATGCGGCGGTGGCACGGCAATTTGGCGCCACCGGTATTGGCCTGTGCCGCACCGAACATATGTTTTTTGCGGCTGAGCGGATTGCCGCCATGCGCGCGATGATCTTGGCCGACACCTTACCTGAGCGTGAGGCGGCCTTGGCGCGCTTGCTGCCGATGCAGGAGGCGGATTTTGTGGGGATTTTCAGGGCGATGGCGGGCCATCCGGTGACCATCCGCCTGCTGGACCCCCCCCTGCACGAGTTTTTGCCGCACAGCGCCGAGGAGGTGGCGGCGGTGGCTGAGCTGATGCAGGTGTCGCCCGAGAAATTGCGCGCGCGCGCAACGCTGCTGGCTGAGGCCAACCCGATGCTGGGCCATCGCGGCTGTCGGCTGGCGGTGACCTATCCGGAAATCTACGCGATGCAGGTGCGGGCGATTTTGCGCGCGGCGGCCAGCGTGGCGGCGGAGTTGGGGCAAGATCAGGTGCTGCCCGAAATCATGATCCCACTGACCGCGACGGTTAGCGAGCTAGCGCGGATGAAGCAGCTGGTGGCCAATATTGCGACAGAGGTTGCCGCGGAGAGCAACACAGCGGTGCCGCCCTATCTGTTTGGCACGATGATTGAATTGCCGCGCGCCTGCCTGATTGCCGCGGACTTGGCCAAAATCTGCGACTTTTTCTCCTTCGGCACCAACGACTTAACCCAAACCACTTGGGGCCTGTCGCGCGACGATGCCGGCAGCTTTTTGCCCAGCTATGAGGCTGAGCGGTTGATTGCGGTTGATCCCTTTAAAAGCCTTGATCAAATTGGCGTTGGCCAGCTGATGCGCCTGGCGGTGGAATCAGGACGCGGCGTGAACCCCGCCTTGAAAATCGGGATCTGCGGCGAACATGGCGGCGATCCGGCCAGCATCAAATTCTGCCGCGGGCTTGGCTTGAATTACGTTTCCTGCTCGCCGTATCGCGTGGTGGTGGCCCGCCTAAGCTAGAGCATCCTCGCTCTATGGTTTGTTGTTCTGGCGGGCGATCAAGAAATTCAGCATCAGCGGGCCGATAAAGGTGGTCAGCATCACCATCGCCACCACCGCCGCGTGGTTGGCGCCGCTTAACACGCCGGTGGTAAGCCCAAGGCTGGCGAAAATCAACCCCACTTCACCGCGCGGCACCATGCCGGCACCGATAATCCAGCCTGAGCTTTGGGAGCCGATCGTGCCAATCGTTCCAGCCGCCAGCTTGCCGATGATCGCCGCGGCGGTCAGGAATAGCGTCAGCATGACTGTGGATGGGTCGGCGAACAGGCCCAATTCGACCCCCGCCCCCACCGTAACAAAAAAGATCGGCAGGAAAAAATCGGTGACGGGGCGCAAATGTTTTTCCAAATCATGCCGTTGGTCGGATTTGGCCAGCACCAGCCCCGCGGCAAAGGCACCGATGATCGCTGCGGATCCCAGCTTTTCGGCGATCACCGCCAAGGCAAAGGCAAAAATCAAGGATGCGGTTAACAGCACCCCGCGGCTGCGCAATTGTTGGATCAGCCGCATGAAATAGGGGCGCGCCAGATTGCCCACCACCAGCGCGACGGTTAAAAATGCCAAAGACTTCACAAAAATCAGGGCGACCGATGGCCAGCTAAAGCTGGTGCCGCTGGTCACCCCCGCGATCACCGACAAGATCACGATGCCCAAAATATCGTCCAGAATCGCCGCGCCCAAAATGATTTTGCCCTCGGTAGAATTCAGCCGCTTAAGATCACTAAGGACTTTGGCGGTAATGCCGATGCTGGTGGCGGTCATGGTGGCGCCAACAAACACCGACAACAACGGCGCTGCCCCCATCGCGGTCATGATGCCATAGCCAAGGGCAAAGGGCGCAACCATGCCGATCAAACCCACCGCCAACGCCTGTTTGCCAACCCGAAACAGGGCTTTTATATCCGATTCAAGACCGATTTCAAACAGCAGCAGGGTAACGCCAATTTGGGCCATCAGCTGCAAAATGGGTTGCTGCGGGTCAATCCATTGCAGGCCAGAAACGCCAACGATCAGCCCCGCCACCAATTCGCCCAACACCGCTGGCTGCCTAAGCCGTAAAAACAGCTCACCCCCGATTTTGGCCGCCAGATAAATCAGCGCCAAATCGGCCAGCAGGGTGCCCAGTTCGTGTGATCCAGCCATAAGGTGCCTTTGCCCTAATCGGGTTTGTTAAAAAACAACGGATATGGCGGTTACACCAAGCCCTTTTCCGCCAGCTCATCCTTTAGATAGGCATAGTAAATCGGCGCGGCGATCAGGCCGGGGATACCAAAACAGGCTTCCATCACCAACATCGCAAGCAACAGTTCCCAGGCATGGGCGGAAATCCGGCTGCCGATAATGCGGGCGTTCAGGAAATACTCCAATTTGTGAATCACCACCAAAAACACCAGCGCTGCTATCGCATCGACCAGTGAAACGCTAAGAGCGATCAGAAAAATCGCCGTACAGGAAATTAAGTTGCCAATCACCGGCAGCAATCCAACGAAAAAGGTAATGGCGATCATGGTTTTGGTAAAGGGCAGGGGGTTGCCGATCATCGGCATCATAAAAACCAGGAAAAGACCGGTAAGCACGGTGTTTAAGGCCGATATGCGAACCTGCGAAAACACGATGCGATCAAAAGATCGTTGCAACAAATCCGCCCGTTCCGTCAAGGCCTGCACCAACGGCGGTTTGCTGTCTTTGGAAGGCTGAAAAAACTGTTGGGTAAGCTTTGGTTTATGGCTGATATCTTGCGGTTTGTGGTTAAAGGCCACCATGCCGCCAATCACCAGGCCGATCACGATATGCACCAGCGAGATGCCCAGGGTTTTGCCAACATAGCTGAGTTGCACGGCGTTGTTGCGCAGCCAGGTGGCCACCGAATCCTGCCACTCCTCCAACGTGGTGGGCAAATGTTCCTGCAGCAGGGCTGGCATATAGCTGCGCGCCCGGTCAACCACATCGGCCATTTTTTGCATCAGGGCGGCGGTGCTTTCCTCCTGTACATGCGGGGTGGCGGCCAGCACGCCCAGCACCACCAGCGTGATCAGGGTGCCAGCCACCGCGATCAGCGCGATTACCTTGCTAAGCGTTGGCTTGATGCCCACCCGCCCCAACAGCGGCACGGTGGCCTGCACCAAATGATGCATCAGCAGGCCAGCCAGCAGGGCCGACAGCAGGTGCAGGCTTAAAATCCCATACAGCGCGATGCCCGCCAAAATTTGCGAGGCCAGGGTCACACGGTTAAGTGATGGTAGTGTTGCAGCATCCGTAACGGCGGTGGTGGTCATCCGTGTTCCCCCCTGTAGTTGGCCACTTGTCTTTGGCTTCTACCAAAGACAAAATAAGCGGTCTCGTCAAGACAGCTGGTGGTTTTATAGGAAGGGGGGGCGTATCGATGCTGCATTTTAGGGGAAGCAGGCGGGGGTTCACCCTGTTGGAGGTGGCGTTGGCCTTGGCGCTGTTGACCTTTGCGATCAGCAGCGCCCTGCCGTTGCTGCAGCAAAGCCTGCAAGACAGCAGGATCCGGCGGACTGAGGCGCATTTGCAGCAGGCGCAAACCGCGCTGGCCACCTATCTGCGCGCAACCGGTCGCATTCCCTGTCCAGCATTTCCCGGCACGACCAATGGGGAACCGTTGGGGGCTGAGGTGGGCAGCGGCGGCAACGGGCAGGCGGTGCCCAGCGACTGCGGCGGCCAGTTGGAGGGGTTGTTGCCCTACCGCACCCTGGGTTTAACGCAGGCGGTGGCCAAAGATGGCTGGGGGCGCTGGCTGAATTACCGCATCAACGGCCTGCTGGCGGTGGGCAGCTTGGCCGGAAAACCGCTAAACACCGGCTATTGCGGCGTGGTGCTGCAGGGGTCTGGCGCTTTGTTGCGGCTGGAGGATGATCAGGGTTATGCCCTAACCGGTGGCCAAGATTTGGCCTTTGTGCTGGTCAGCGCTGGCGAAAATGGCGCCGGCGCCTGGGCATTGGATCAACCACGCCCCGCCGCCACCGCCAGCGCGGCTGAAATAGAAAACAGCAACGGCGACGAGCGGTTTGTCTCCATCCCCTCCAGCCAAATTTCGGCCAATTATTTTGACGACTGGCTGGTCTGGCAAACCAAAAACAATCTGGTCAGCTATTTCGGCGCCGGCAGCGGGGTTGGCTGTGAGCAGTGAGTGGGTATTCAATCTTATAAAACTATATGTAGGTAAAAATGACTAAAATTTTAGATTTATTAGGTTTAAATGTGAATCCAGATACATTTCATGTGTCAAACCATGAAAGTAGGACGGTAGAATTCAAGAAATATTTTAATAGTGACGATATCTGGGAATATGCACAAACAATAGTTGCTTTTGCTAACTGTAATGGTGGTGTTATATTTTTTGGGATTTCAGAGTCGCCTCGTACATTGGTTGGAGTTAAGGGATATGAACCTGATGAATCGTCTATTTCCAATCATATTAATGGGCATTATGAGCCAGAAGTACCTTTTGAATTAGGCACAAAGGAATTTTATGGGAAGAAAATCCTGTATATTTTGGTGAAAAAATCAACCAAAAAACCTATAATTTGCAAGAAGGAAAAGTTTGAGCACTCTAAGGAAAAAGGTAAAACAAATAAGCAATTGTTACGCGAAGGAGCTATATACTATCGTTACGCATCAACCACTAAGGAAATTAAATGTTTGGAATTAAAAAACATTTTAGATGAAAGGGCGAAAAATATCTTTCGTTCATTCGTAGATAAGATGGAGATTATAAATAAGGTTGGACATGATCGTGCAGTAATCGTAGACGCTTCTGAACTCAGTGGAGATAACAAGACCGCCACAGTTTATATGACGCCTGAAACCGTTAAACATATGAACTGGATAATGAAAGGGCGTTTCTCGGAAACACAAGACGAGGCTGCAAAAGCTTTTTTTGTTACGAAAACAGTTGAGATTAAGCACGGAATGGGATTTGAAAAGTTGGTTCCAACAGACCCTTCAAAAACACACCGCTTTACAAAAACGGATTTAGGAACACACGTTAAGATAACATCACCATATCTTCACTACATTATGCAGGACTTAGATCTTTTGAACAAAGAGGAATACCATTTCACCCAGAAGCATGGGAAAAGTGTTTTGAACAAATTCTCTGATAAAACAGCAGAATGCATCTTGCGTGCCTACCCATTTGAGATGGAGGATCGACAAAAGAAGATTATAGAGGTTTATAAAACGCTTAAAAATGCCCATTAAACAAGCAAGTACACCACGCGATAGCAGGATCAATGGTAAATTTGAGTGACGCGGTGGGAGTGTCTGTGTGCGGTTTGATCACCTGTCAATCCCTGAAGGACCAGCCGCATGCATCAATCATCTGTATGGAAACTCGCTTCCAAGTCACGCGCGCCATGCAACACGCGCACGATTTCTATGCCGTCTGGTATCGGTCGGTAGAAAATGACGTAGCGTCCCTCGATAAAGCTTCTGATCTCTGGGGCAACCTCTGGACGGGCAATGCCCATTTTGGGCTGGGTTGCTACCAGCCGCGCGTGCGCCATCAACGCATCAAGCCATCTGTCGGCGGCTTCTGGATGATCGGCTGCGATCGCCATATAGAGCCATATGTCATCAAGATCGCGTTCAGCGCGTAGGGTTTTTAGGACGCGCGGCAAAACGCTACCTCACTGCGGATTTTGGGCGTTAAGCTTGGCACGTCCGCGCCGCTTAATGGTTTCCACATCCAGTTCACCCGCCGAACCGCTGTCTAGGCCTTCCTGAATATCCTGACGCAGTTGTTCCAACCGAACCGCACGCAGTTGATCCTGCGCTTCCATCAGCCTTAGGGCCTCGCGCACCACCTCGCTGGCGCTGTTATAGAGCCCGCCCGCGACTTTCTGGCGCACCATGTTTTCAAGTTCTGGGGTGAGATTGATGTTGAGCGTCATAGAATTCTCCCGTCATGACCTATCCCTAAAAATAGCGTTTTTAACAATCATTGTCAATCATTGACAATTGCGCCAGCCTTACGGATTTTTCAGCACCGCGCCGGCCAGATACAGCGATCCGGCCACGACGATTTTGGCGGGTGCGGGGGATTGCGTGGACAACCAACGCACGCCGTCTGCCAGATTGGCGGCTTGGTAGCAGGGGTGGGGGTAGCCGCTGTTGAGCGCTGCGGCCAACAGATCCGCTGGTGGATACTGCTGGTCGGCAAAATTGGGGATGGGCAGGGCGATCAGGGCGTCGCTGTGCGGCAACAGCGTTGCCAGGATGTCCGCCGGCTGCTTTCTGGCCAACATGCCAAGCGCCAGATAGATCGGCTGATCGGGGTTTTGTTGCCGCCAATCGGCCAATTGCGCCGCCAAGGCCCTCGCGCCATGCGGGTTGTGCGCGCCGTCCAACCACAATTCCCAACCAATTGGCAGCTGATCCACCGCGGCGCCATGGGTTAAATGCTGCAGGCGGGCTGGCCAATCCACCGTGGTCAGGCCGCGGGCCAGGCTTTGCTGATGCTCAGACGGGCTTGCCAAGCCTTGCGCCACGATCAAACTGGCGGTAATCGCCACGCCAGCGTTTTGCAGCTGATGCAGGCCGGCCAGCGCGGGGGGCGGCAGCTCGATCCAAGCCTCGTTCATCGATTGATAGCGCATGCCGCGACGATTCGGCAGCCATTCAATCCGCCAATCGCGGTTTTGCATCAGCACCTGGGCGTTTAGAGCCTTGGCCTGCGCCAAAATCACCGATTCCACCTCAGGCGGTTGGCTGGCCAGCACCAAGGGGGTTTGGGGGCGCAGAATGCCGGCCTTTTCCATCGCAATCGCCGCCAAATTGTCGCCCAGATATTCCTGATGATCCAGATCGATTGGGGTGATGACGGTGACGCTGGGGTTGGTCACCACATTGGTGGCGTCGAAACGCCCGCCAAGGCCGGTTTCCAGAACCACCGCGTCATGATCCTGTTGGGCAAAGCCCAGCAGCGCGGCGGCGGTGGTGACCTCAAAAAAGGTGATGGGCGCATCCGCATTGGCGGTCACCACCTGCTGCAACAAATGGGTCAGCGCCGCATCGCTGATTTCCTGACCGTTCAGATGGATGCGTTCGTGAAAGCGCACCAAGTGGGGGGAGGTGTAGCGATGCACCCGATGGCCACGCGCCCGCAGCAAGCTGTCGATCATCGCGGTGGTGGAACCCTTGCCGTTGGTTCCTGCGATATGCACGACGTTTTTCAGGGCGTTTTGCGGGCTGCCCAGCTTGGCCAGCAGATCCTGTATCCGCCCCAGCGACAGGTCGATCAGCTTGGGGAACAGCCGATGCAACCCATCCAAAATCGTTTCGGAAGAGGGTGGGTGCATCGGCTGTTCTATAGGCGATTAGTAGCGGTAGTGCGAGGATTTATAGGGACCTTGCGTGTCCACGCCCAAATATTCGGCCTGTTCCGTGGTCAGTTTGGTCAGCTTCACCCCCAGCTGTGGCAGATGCAGGGCGGCAACCTTTTCGTCCAGCTCCTTGGGCAACACATAAACCTGCTTGTCGTAGTTCTGCGGATTGCCCCACAGCTCAATTTGCGCCAGCACCTGATTGGTAAAGCTGGTGCTCATCACAAAGGCAGGGTGGCCAGTGGCGCAGCCCAAATTGACCAGACGGCCTTGTGCCAGCAGGATCAGGCGTTTGCCGTCGGGGAAGCTGATTTCATCCACCTGCGGCTTGATTTCTTGCCATTTAAAGTTGCGCAAGGACGCCACCTCAATCTCGTTGTCAAAATGGCCGATGTTGCACAAAATCGCCCGATCTTTCATCGCGCGCATGTGATCCAGCGTGATGATGCCCAAATTGCCGGTGGCGGTGACGAAGATGTCGGCATTGGCCACCACCTCCTCAATCCGGGTTACCCGATAGCCTTCCATCGCCGCCTGCAGCGCGCAAATCGGATCGATTTCGGTCACCACCACCTGCGCGCCAAAACTGCGCAGCGCGGCGGCGCAACCCTTGCCCACATCGCCAAAGCCGCACACCACGGCCAATTTACCGGCAATCATCACGTCGGTGGCGCGTTTGATGCCATCCAACAGGCTTTCGCGGCAGCCGTAGAGATTGTCGAATTTGGATTTGGTGACCGAATCATTGACGTTGATCACCGGCGCCAGCAATTTGCCCTCCTGCGCCAGACGGTACAGGCGTTTAACCCCCGTGGTGGTCTCCTCAGACACGCCGCGGATGTTTTTCATCAATTCGGGATAGCGTTCATGCAGGATGCAGGTCAAATCGGCGCCATCATCCAAAATCATGTTGGGCACCCAGCCGTTGGGGCCATGGATGGTTTGCTCGATGCACCATTCATACTCCTCCTCCGTCTCGCCCTTCCAGGCAAACACGGGGATGCCAGCGGCGGCAATCGCAGCGGCGGCCTGATCAACGGTTGAGAAGATGTTGCAGCTGCTCCACCGCACCTCGGCGCCCAATTGGACCAGGGTTTCGATCAGCACCGCGGTTTCGGTGGTCATGTGCAGGCAGCCAGCGATGCGCGCGCCCTTAAGCGGGTTGCGGCCAGCGTATTCGCTGCGCAGCGCCATCAAGCCTGGCATTTGGCTTTCGGCCAAGCTGATTTCCTTGCGTCCCCAGGCGGCAAGGCCAATATCGGCAACTTTGTAGTCAGGGTTCACACCCGTTTTGGCGGCAGCAGCGCTTTGACCCATCACAAAAAAACTCCTAAAAATAACGGCCGTAACCCAAGCTGCGGCGCGGTTGATAAAAACAATTCCCTGACCAATAACGGCAAAACGCCGGTTTGGGAAGAGCGGAAAAGCGATTTTGTAGGGTGATGGGTGGGTTGGAGTGCGCTTGCGTGGTTTAACGGGCGCGTTTTTGCCTACGCACCCTGCTGCAACGGATAATCAAGAATCTGGGGCGATGGCTCGCGGCGCGTAATGGTCGCTTTGATGGCCTCGCCAATTTGCTCAGCGGCCAGATCCAGTTCATAGCTTTTTTGCAAGTTCAGCCAAAACGCGGCCTCAACCCCAAGCCATTGCTGCAGGCGCAGGGCGGTATCGGCCGTCATCGCCCGCTTGCCAGCGATCAATTGGTAAATCCGGTTCGATGGCACATGCAGGGCGCGTGCCAGCTCAGCCGGCGTCATGTTCAGCTCAGCCAACTCATCGCCCAGAATGGTGCCGGGATGGATCGGGTAGATCGGTCTTTTTTCGGTCTCGGTCATTGCGTTGCCCTCGTCATTCTTCACTTGTTCCCCTTTGCGGATAGGAATTCACACATTATCCTGCTGCCACAGCAGGTTGCGGCGGTCTTCTTGTGCTAGGCGTTGTTTTTGAAAGCGTTCCCAGGCTTCTTGGTCGGGGAATTCATGGGGGGTGGGGATGGGTTGCAGCTCCATCTCCACCATCAGTTGGTGCCAATCATTTTGCCAGCGCTGCTGCCGCTCATCACTGCTGGCCAGTTGCATATAGGGGATCAACAGGTTGCTGATGGCGGGCTGCTGCAAAAAACGCAGCGCATCGTCATGCCCCTGGCTCAGCAGGGTGGCCTGCAGCTGCGCCGCGGTCAGGGGTTGATGCAGCACATCGGCCATCGTGCTGCGCAACTGTTCCAACATCGGGTTGTTCAGCGGCAACAACATCACCTCCTCAGCCACATCGGGCCAGATTTCGGGGGAATCTACCAACACCCGCAGCATTTTGGCGATTTTCAGGGCGGGCAGTTGGCTGGGGGAGAGGTGATGCAGGGTTAGGGGGGCGGGCTGGTTGGTGCGATTTTTGTTGTTTTTGGCCGGCGTTTTGTTCTGCAGGGGTTTGGCAGGGGCTTGCTGATAGGGCGCCAGCCAGCCGGCCAATTGTTGCGTCGTCGCATGGTGGTATTCTTGGCGCAGCGTGCCATCGGGCAACAACTGCAGCAATTCTTGCACATGACGGCGCAATTGGGCTCTGGCGGCGGGTTTGGCCAGATCCAACCCCTCAGCGCTCAGGCTTACCATCGCCTGCTCCAACGGGGTTGCGCCCGCCTGCAGCCGTGCCCAGCTGGCGCTGCCCGCCCGTTGCAACAGGCTGTCGGGATCATCGCCAACCGGCAGCCGCACAAAATCCAGCTGCCGGTTTTCGTTTAAGAAGGGCAGGGCGAGGTTCAGGGTGCGAACAGCGGCGCGCTGCCCAGCGGCATCGCCATCCAAGCAGATGGTCAGATGGTCGGTTATGGCAAAAGCCTGCTGGATATGCTCAGCCGCCACCGCCGTGCCCAATGGCGCCACCGCGTTGGCAAAACCGGCCTGATGCAGGGCGATCACGTCCAAATACCCCTCAACCACCACCAATTGTTGCAGATGGCCAAGGCCCGCCGATTTTTTGTGGGCGGTTTTGGTTTGGTGCATGCCGTAGAGAATATGGCGCTTTTGGAACAGCGGGGTTTCGGGCGAATTCAGGTATTTGACCTGGCTGCCCTGCAGCACCCGGCCGCCAAAGCCGCACAGCTGACCCTTAGCATCCCGAATTGGGAACATAATGCGGTCACGAAACCAATCAAAATACCGCCCATCTTTGATGCCAATCAGGCCGACCTCAACCGCATCCTCTAACGCGATGCCCTGTGTGGTCAGCCAGCCATGCAGGGGGTTGCGGTTGCTGGGCGCAAAGCCCAGCTCAAAACCAGCAATCGATTGCTGGCTAACCCCGCGGTTGGTTAAATAGGCGCGGGCGTTGGCGCCGGCCGCCTCAGCCAGCTGTCTGGCAAACCAGGCGCAGGCCAGTTCCAACAGGCCGCGCAAACGATCCTGATGTTGGGTTTTTTGTTGGTCTTTGCCAAATTGGGCGGCGGTTGTGGTGGGCAGGGCCAACCCCGCCTCCTTAGCCAGCAGTTCGATGGCGGCGGAAAAATCCAGTTTTTCGCGCGCCATGACAAATTCAAACACATCGCCCTTGGCGCCGCAACCAAAACAGTAATAGAGGCCGCGTTCATCGGATACATTAAACGAGGGGGATTTTTCCTGATGGAAGGGGCAGCATCCAACCATTGAGGATCCCGCCCGGCGCAGGGGCACAAAACGGCCAATGTATTGAACCAAGGGGATTTTGGCCCGTATCTGCTCAACAAAGTCATCTGAAAACCGCATGCTCAAGTCTTACACAGTTTTGCAGCTTGGCCTAGACAAAAGCCGTTGTTGTTCTTATAATTGGTTAAGTTTCCATTGATTGACCGTGAGGATCGCTATGCCGTTTCAAGCCCGTAATGTTCAAACCGCCAATGCAGCGCTTGGCGTTGATGCTGGTTTGCGTGCCTATATGTTGGGTGTTTACCGTTACATGGCGGGCGCGCTTGCCCTGACCGGTTTGGTTGCCCTGTTTACCGCCAATACCCCCGCCCTGTATCAGGCCATTTTTGGCAGCGGCCTGCAGTGGGTGTTGTTGATTG
>JBIJBF010000017.1:0-32202 GCA_044345375.1 Alphaproteobacteria bacterium | reverse complement strand
GTGGAAACCAACAGCGCTGGAATCTGCCCCACCAGCCCATCGCCCACGGTTAACAGGGTATAGGCCTTGGCCGCCTCATTAAAACTAAGGCCATGTTGCGCGATGCCAATAATCATCCCGCCGATAATGTTGATAAAGGTGATCAGCATCGCGGCCACCGCATCACCGCGCACAAATTTGCTGGCCCCGTCCATCGCCCCAAAAAAGGTGCTTTCGTCCTCCAGCTCCTGCCGGCGTGTGCGCGCCTGCTCCTCATTAATCATGCCGGCGGAAAGATCGGCATCAATCGCCATCTGCTTGCCCGGAATCGCATCCAGGGTAAAGCGCGCCGACACCTCAGCAATTCGCCCCGACCCCTTGGTAATCACCACAAAATTGATGATGATCAGGATGAAAAACACGATCAGGCCGATCACGTAATTGCCGCCGATCAAGAAATTGCCAAAGGCCTCAATCACATGGCCGGCCGCCGCGCTGCCCTCATGCCCATGGCCCAACACCAATTTGGTGCTGGCCACGTTCAGGGCGATGCGCAACACGGTTGAGATCAGCAGGATGGTGGGAAAGCTGGAAAAATCCAGCGGCTTTTGGATAAACAGCGCGGTCATCAAAATCAACACCGCCAGCGTAAAGGAAAAGGCCAGCATCAAATCGATCACCAGCGTTGGAATCGGCACCAACATGATCGACAGAATCAGCACCACCCCAAGGGCCAGGCCAATATCGGGGCGCAGCACCGCCGCCAGCACCGGATTTTTAAAGCCTAGGGTTGCGGCCGTATTTGCGGAAGCGTCAGCCATGGGATTGATCCATCAAAAATCCTTATGCTGCAAAGGTTACAACATTCCCCCCACCGCGCACAACCATCGCCTAAGATGCTGCCACAAAACCATCAACGCTCGATTAAAGAAGGCCTACTTGTTTCCAGCTTCATCAAGCAGCACCGATTTGCCATCTTTGATTGTTCTGACCGTCGCCGTTGAAAACACCACCCCCTTGTCATCGATGGAGAGCTTGCCCAGCACGCCATCGTAATCCTTGACGCTGTAAAGGGTTTTTGCCACGTCAAGCGTCGCGGGTTTTGCCGCAGCGTTCTTATGCTCATAGCCATAAACAATCAGGTTAAAAATGTCATAGGCATTGGGCACGCCCCAATACAGTGCCTTGCCAAAACGCACCCGATATTGCGTTTCAAAGCTTTTGTTTGCCATGGAATCCCCCACATACCACATGCCTTCAAACAAACCAATCTCGTTGGAAAGACTAAAACTTAGGATGGAGGTAATCGGCTGGGTTATGCCCGCCTCTTTGATTTGCTTCACCAGAATTTCAAGCTGGGGCGTAAAGGAAACGATCAGATAAATCTCAGGGTTCTGCGCCTTGGCCTTGGCCAAAAGGCTGCGAAAATCTTTTTCACTTGGGTTGATAATTTTGTCGGCAACCAAGGTGATGTCGGTTCCCTTAATCTCATGTACAAAAGCGTCGCGAATCTCCAGCGCGCCCTGCTGATTCATAAACATTCCGGCAACTTTTTTGATGCCCCGTTTTTTCAACTCGGCCACCATCAAACGCGCCTCGTCATTTGGCGGAGTTACGTGGGTAAAATTGTAGTCTCCATCCGCAATGGACGCGGCTGACGTAATGCCGAAATGCAGGATCTTGTTCTGCTCGGCAATCGGTGAAACCACCCCGCCCATGCCAGAGCTATAGGAAATCAGCGCATCCACTTTATCCGTCGAAATCATTTTATTGGCAGCAGCCGCCGCCCGTTTGGCCTCCAACCCATCATCCTCAAACACCACTTGATAGGCGTATTTCGTGTCAGGCGGCAGGGCTTGCAGCGCCATATTGACCGCATTGCGCACCCCCTCCCCCGCGTAAGCCAAATCGCCGGTCAGGGGGATGGTTACGCCGATTTTGATGATGGGTTTTGCAGGGGCGGCTGGATTTTCAGCGGCCAAAGCTGGCGTGGACAGCAGGGTCAAAACCAAGGCAAAAACCGAAAAAAATCTCATGGCGGAACTCCTATAGCCGAAACTTGCTCAAACCTACCCTGCGGGCGTAAAAACATCAATCCGATCAAACCGAAAAAACTTGTTGCATGGCCACAGGTTTTTTGTTAACAATAGCGCCATGTTTGCTGTGAGCCTATTCCTGTTGGTTGTTGTCGCTGGCGTGATTACCGCGCATGCCGTGACCAAGACCTATTAGCATCTTATGTCCTTAACGCTGCAGTTTTTGGATAACACCACCCTTTTGTCTGATCAGGCTTTGGACGGCTTTGCCGTGGCCAAGCAGCGTTCGGTTAAGGCGCTGGCGTGGGTGGTGGATGGGCAAGAACGCGATCTAAGCTTTCGTCTGGATCATTCCGCCACGGTATCGCTGATCACGCGCGACGATGCGGCGGGGCTGGAAATTCTGCGCCACGACGCCGCCCATGTGATGGCTGAGGCGGTTAAGGAGCTGTATCCCGAAACCCAGGTAACCATTGGCCCGGCGATTGAGGATGGCTTTTACTACGACTTTTACCGCGAAACCAGCTTTACCCCCGATGATTTGCTGGCCATTGAGACGCGGATGCGCGAAATCGTGAAGCGCGATGAAAAAATCGTGCGGGAGGAGTGGGAGAGGGATCGCGCGGTCGCCTTTTTCACCGAGTTGGGGGAGCATTACAAGGCTGAGCTGATCGCCAGCATCCCCGCCGATCAACCGATCAGCCTGTACCGTCAGGGCGATTTTATCGATTTGTGCCGCGGCCCCCACCTGCCCTCAACCCGCCATCTGGGCACGGCTTTTAAGCTGACCAAACTGGCCGGTGCCTATTGGCGCGGCGATTCCAACAACGTCATGCTGCAACGCATCTACGGCACCGCCTGGGCGAATGAGGAGCAGTTGGCGGCCTATCTGCATCGGTTGGAGGAGGCGGAAAAGCGCGATCACCGCAAATTGGGGCGCGAGCTGGAGATTTACAGCCTGACCGATGCCGTTGGCCGCGGCCTGCCGATCTGGCTGCCGGCCGGCGTGGTGCTGCGCGATGAGCTGCAGTGGCTGGCGATGCAGCAGGAGCGGCGCGATGGCTATGTGCGGGTGGCAACCCCCGTGCTGGCCAAGGAACAGCTGTACTACCAATCCGGCCACCTGCCCTATTATCAGGAGGATATGTACGCGGCGATTGAGATTGAGGATGAGCGGTACAGGCTGCGCCCGATGAACTGCCCCCATCACCACCAGGTTTTTCTGGCCAAGCCGCATTCTTATCGCGATTTGCCGTTGCGGGTCAGCGAATATGGCCATGTCTTTCGCTATGAGGCCAGCGGCGGGCTGAACGGCCTGATGCGGGTGCGCGGCATGTGCATGAACGATGCCCATCTGTATTGCCGCTATGACCAGGCCAAGGACGAGTTTCTTAAGGTGATGCAGCTGCACGCGCGCTATTACAAAATGTTTGGCATCGACAATTTCTACATGCGTTTTTCCAAGCCGGATCTGAACAAGCTGGACAAATACGTCGACGCGCCCGAAAAATGGATCGCCGCGATGGAATTGCTGAAGCAAGCGATGGTGGAATCCGGCCTGCCCTTTGTTGAGGCGACGGGCGAGGCGGCGTTTTACGGCCCCAAAATCGACTTCATGATCAAAAGCATCATCGGCACCGAATACGCCATTTCCACCAACCAGCTCGATTTTCTGGCCTCAGAGCGCTTTGATTTGCGCTATGTGGGTGAGGATGGGGCGGAACATCCGGTCTATGTGATCCACCGCGCGCCGCTGGGCACCCACGAGCGCTTTGTGGCCTTTTTGATGGAGCACTACGCCGGCGCCTTCCCCACCTGGTTGGCGCCAATTCAGGCGCGGGTGATTCCCATCGCCGATCGGCATATCCCCTATGCCCAGCAGGTGCACCAAGCCCTGTTTGACGCCGACATCGTTACCGGCACCGGCGGCTTGCGGGTGGATATCGATGACTCGACCGAGCGGATGCAGAAAAAAATCCGCACCGCGCAATTGGCCAAAATTCCCTATGCCCTGGTGGTTGGCGATGCTGAGGCCGCCAACGGCACGGTATCGGTACGGCTGCGCGGCGGCCATGATTTGGGCAGCATGCCCATCGACCAGTTGCTGGCGCGCCTGGCTCAGGAGGTCAAAAGCCGCGAAGACATTCCCACCGAAACATCATCCGAACCCCTTCCTTGATAGAAAGACAGACCTTGCGCCCAACCCGCCCCGCCAACACCCTTCCCGTTCCCAACAGCCTTGCCAGCGGCATCCGCATTAACGAGCAAATCACCGTGCCTGAGGTGCGCCTGATCGGCAGCGATGGCGAGAATATCGGCGTGGTATCCACCCGTTCCGCGATTATAAGGGCTGAGGAGGAGGGGTTGGATCTGGTGGAAATTTCGCCAGGCGCCGAACCCCCCGTGTGCAAAATTCTGGACTACGGCCGCTACCGCTACGAGGCACAAAAGAAAAAGGCTGAGGCGCGCAAAAAACAGGTGGTGGTGGAGATTAAGGAGGTCAAACTGCGCCCCCGCATCGGCGAACACGACCTGCAGATCAAAATCAAGGCGATGCGCGAATTTCTGGCCGAGGGCGACAAGGTTAAGGTCAGCCTGCGCTTCCGCGGCCGCGAAATGATGCACCAGGAGGTGGGCGTGGCGATCATGACCAAGGTTCAAGAACTGGTTGAAGACGTCGCCAAAATCGAAGCCCCCAGCAAGCTTGAGGGAATGCAGCTGATCATGGTGCTGTCGGGGAAGTAAGGGGGGCCCCTAAATTCCCCTCTCGTGGAGGGGTGGCAGGCGAAGCCTGACGGGGTGGTTCTTAGGTGGTTTGGTGTGATGATCGGATGGAACACCACACGAAGAGGGGCATAAGGGTGCTGAATGCAACGCTCTCTTATCGCCCATAACCACGTCTGCGCCTGTATTCCTCCTCCAGCAAGAGCGGGTATGCGTCTTCTTCCAAGAGGCCCGCTTCTTCTCGTGTTAACGTTAACTGGTCTATTTGCTTTGGCCCTAAATCGTCTTCTGCACCAAAAATTTCGAGCGCCCAACCTGCAGCATCACATAATTTTCCATCATACGAAAACATCTTGATGGCCGTATTGAGGCCATCAACCAACATCAAACGCGTAGTTTCCGGACAAACTTCTTGAATATGAAGTGTTTCATCATCAGCCATCCTTAGTATTTTAGCCAAATTAATGATCTGATTACGGATTTCGACGGATAATTGCGGCTCAGTTTGTAATATTTCTGTAATATTTTTAGTTGCTCGTTGAAACAACATCTCTTTCATCGGTTTATCTGTAAGTCTTACGAGAACAGAACTAGCAACCTTATAAAGCTCTTCCGAGTCTGGGAATATTAAAACCGCCTTCAACACAGCATCAACCAAAAAATCTCTGCTATCTTCTATGCCGAGGATTCTGCACTTCTCCGGAGATAATGCGTGTTTTTCAATATTAAGTTGTAGAACAGTGACACCATGCAAGAAAGCAGGAAGTTTTTTGTAAACCAAAAGATCTTTAAATTGCTTTACTCTCTTGTTTAAAGACTGAACAATTGCTTCTGTATCTTCTGGACAATCAGCAATTTCTGTTACAACACATAAGTCTTCTTCGCTTAGGAATTCGATTGTCGGCTCTGGATCGCCAGGACGCACCACAAAAAAACATGGCTTTCCCCGATTGACTCCTCCCCTAACATTTTTACGATTATTTTCTATGGGGCAAAGACTATTATTTTTTTGCGGTTCTGTTAACGAGGTTGTTTGTTTATATAAACGCTCCAGCAATTTACAATAGTCATTATCTATATATTTATCTAAAATTAAATAATTATTATTTCTGTATTTAAAATCAAATTGTTTACCACTATTAGGCTTTAAATCAAAGCTATGCCTAATGCCAAATTCAATTTGAACTGAAGGGTTTTCAAGATTTATAAATTTATATTGTTGATTTTGGTTTTTATTAGGAAATAACTCATTTATTGTACATACAGACCCATCTTTATTGGGATTTGTTTGAATGATAACGCAAAACAATTTTGGATATTTTAGGTTTTCACTAAATTTTTTTTTAAGAAGTCTTGTCATTACATTTTTTCCAATTATAATTTATATAGATTTGTTCAATAAAAATGACTTTATCTGCACAAAAACAATTGCTGCTGGTTTTTTGCGGCAATACCAACATTATCGCCCAATATTTTTAGCAAATTATTCGCGCAATCATTAAGAAATGCGTCATTAGGAAATAAATCTCTCGCAGCATATACCGCCGTTTGCAAATCCTCTACCCCATCTATGCCTGCATCAGGTCTAAAATTGGCGTCTTGAATAGCTTGATAGATATCGTTAATTTTTTCGCGAATACGAACAGATGTTCTGATCTTTCCATTAGCAATATTTTCCCTTTCATATTGAACAATACGCTGAATACTCCTGGCCGAATTTTTTATTTGATCAACGATTTTGTATTTATATGAATCGTTGATATGATAAGAAATTAAAGGTATTTCATCTTCTTTCAATTCATCTTGATGAAAATATTTTTCTAATTGATCTTTATTACTAATATATTCAATATCACCATCAGTACCAACGCCGACGAACACGCTATTTCTTGCATTTTATTCTTCATCAAATGCATAATATATAGCTTTAAGGCAAACATCTCTTAATAAGATGAAATATTTTTTGGATATATCGCTTTCTAAATGTGAAAAACGCACAGAAACGGATTCACCTTCATCATTTTGGCATTCTATGTAACATCTATTTTGTTTCCTTAGAAGACTGATTCGGCTGCTATATGTAAAATTATCATTCGCATTACTAGATGACGGTTCCGTGTAAAAAATCAACTTTTTATCAAAAGGAAATTTATCTCTATTATCAAAAATGCTACAGGATATCTCGCCTGAACTATGATTAAACGCCCTAATTGTATAATTATTTGACCGAGCTGAAAAGTCGACCAAAAACAATTGGGGCTCTTGGGGGTACCAAAACAACTCCTCCAATACAGCTTCTTGTGCTGGAACAGTCCATGATCTGGTCACCATTTTCCAAAAAACCTCTTTAAAAACAATTTAACACACCAATAAACCAAAAACTCATCTTTATCAACCCAAAAATACCATAAAAAGCGCATAGCCTCCACCCGCCCTATTGCCGCCCCCTCCAAGCCTGCCCACGCCCCCTATTCCCTAATGCCGGCCTTTGATCTATCTTGGGCATTATGCCCCATGCTCATGCCCCCTCTCTGCCGTCCCCTCCCCGCCCGTTTTGTGGGGTCAGCACCGCGTTGGTGACGCCCATGTCAAACGGCGCCATTGATTTTGCAGCGTTTGAGCGCTTGGTGGAGTGGCAAATTGCTGAAGGGATTCATGGGCTGGTGGTGGCGGGCACCACGGCTGAGTCGGCCAGCCTAAGCGTGGCTGAGCGGGATCAGCTGTTGCAACTGGCGCTAAGCACCGCGGCGGGGCGGGTGCCGATTATTGCCGGCACCGGCGACAGCGATACGGCCACCGCGATTGCCCTGACCCAATCGGCGGAGAGGTTGGGCGCCAGCGCCGCGCTGGTGGTCACCCCCGCCTACAACAAGCCCAGCCAGGCCGGCCTTGTTCTGCATATTCAGGCGATCCATGACGCCACCAACCTGCCGATCCTGCTCTACGACGTGCCCAGCCGCACTGGCCTGCAGATGGCGGTGGAAACCGTTGGCCAGTTGGCCAAACTGCCGCGGGTGGTGGGGATTAAGGACGCCAACGACAACCTCGCCCGCCCCCTGCAATTGCGCAACGCTACCGATGCGCAGTTTTTGCTGCTAAGCGGCAACGATCAAACCGCCCTGGCCTTTTTGGCACAAGGGGGGGATGGCTGGATATCGGTAACCAGCAACGTCGCGCCGCGCCTGTGCGTGCAGCTTTACGGCTATTGGCGGGCGCTGACCACCACGGGGGGGGCGGATGTGTGGCCGTTGCTGCGGGATCTGAACCTTAAACTGCTGCCGCTCAGCGACGCGCTGTTTCTGGAATCCAACCCCGCCCCGGTCAAACACGCGCTTAGCCTGATGGGGCGTTGCGCGGATGAATTCCGCCTGCCGCTGACCCCCGTGCAGCCCGCCAACGCCGCCAAGATTCGGCAAGCTCTGCAACAACTGGTGCCGGACTTGCGCGCATGAGCAAGGCAAACGCCCGCAACGCGGCCAACAAATTCGTGGCGCAGAACCGCCGGGCGCGGTTTGATTACGAGATCGTCGAAACCCTGACCGCCGGGTTGGTGCTGCAGGGAACTGAGGTCAAATCGCTGCGCCAGGGGCGATGCAGCCTGAATGAGGCGTTTGCGCAGGAACAAAATGGCGAGCTGTGGCTGAACAGCGCCAATATTTCGGTGTACCCGCAGGCCAGCCGCTTTAACCACGACCCCACCCGCCCGCGCAAGCTGTTGCTGAAACAAAAACAGCTGGGCACCTGGTTGGGCGCGATCCGCCAAAAGGGGCTTACCATCGTGCCGCTCAGCATTTTCTTTGCCGACAACGGCCGCGCCAAATGCGAAATCGCCCTGGCCCGTGGCCGCAAAAATTATGACAAGCGCGAAGCGATCAAACAGCGGGATTGGCAGCGGGAAAAGACGCAGTTGCTGCGCTAGAGAAGAACCACCCCGTCAGGCTGCGCCTGCTACCCCTCCAAAGAGGGGAATTATTCGCCTACTTATTCCCCTCTTTGGAGGGGTGCCCGAAGGGCGGGGTGGTTTCTCCCCGCGCATCCATCGTTTTCCAGCTTACCCAATTTAGAGCACGCAAGAAGTCTAATAATGGAAACAATCGTGAGGCTGTCACCAAACCGTAACAATTCTGGCTTAGGCTTGTGGCAATCCAACCACTAGCCTTATTTGCCGCCCGCCCCATGCTGTTGAACCACGATTTTGCGCAAATGACCGCGATGGTCAGCCAGCTTGGCGGATTGGTTGAGGATCGCTTTCGCAATAGCCTGGGCGCCCTGCAAGAACAGGATGTTGAGGCGGCGGAAAAGATTGTCAGCGATCAATCCTTAAACAACGCGGGGCGTGAGATTGATCGTTACGCCCTGCAGCTGTTGGCCCTGCACCACCCCTATGCGCTGGAACTTCGCGCCGTGGTGGCGGGGGTGCGGATCGCCAGCCTGCTGGAACAAATCGGTGATAGCCTGATCAGCATCGCGCGGCGGGTTGAGGTGGTCAGCCAGGCTCCGCGCCTGTCGAGGGCGATCGCCATCCCCAATTTGGCGCAGGCGGTGCAAAAGCATCTTTCCGACGCCCTAAACGCCTTTGCTGAGCGCAACGCGGCCGCTGCCGTCGCCTTGTTGGCCAGCGATCAGGCGATCGATGAGGCCTATCACCGCATTGCCCAGCAGATTATCGGCCATATTGGCGAGGATCGCAGCTTGGTGGCGGGCTATGTCGCGCTGCTGCAAATCGCCAAAAACCTTGAAAGCATTGGCGACAACACGGTGCATATCGCCGAGCAGATCGTGTTTCTGGTGCGCGGCAGCTATGTTTAGAATTTTCCTTGTCTTACGCCTAAGATTCCTGCATACTTAAAGTGTTTTTTATTGCTGAGAAACACCACAACCGGTTATCAAACGCTTTACAAAAAACAACCCTATTTTTCATCTGGATTTGCAGGCAACAACATGAACAAAAAAAGTATTTTTGTGTTTTTCCTCTGTTTTTTTGCTGTGCTTCCCTCTCAGCTATTTGTTCCCTATCCGTTGAACGGGGAATATTTGGCCAGTGCCGCGTCAGCGCTTGCGGCACAAGAAAGAACCATCAACTCTGATGGCATAGTCCGCAAATATCTTTTTCAACCAGCCCCAGCTCAATGTATCAAAAAACCGTTGGTTATTGTTTTGCATGGGGGGGAAATGAGTGCCGAAATCGCCAAGAATTTTGAGTACGGTGGCCTGTGGACCAACCGCGCCCTTAAAAACGGTTTTGCGGTGGCATTCCCTGAGGGCAAGCCCAATGTTGGCGCGCCAAGCAAACACAACTGGAACGACTGTCGCAAACTGCAAGCGACGCCTGGTGACGGAGGGATATTTGCCACGGAACCCTCCTATTCCACTTGGGATGATGTGCAGTTTATCCGTGATTTGATCGCAGAACTGAAAAACACCGATGGTATTGATACAACCAGAGTGTACGCTGTTGGCGGATCGAACGGTGGCATGATGACCTTTAGGTTGGCGGCTGAGGCTGGCGACCTGTTCGCTGGGTTTGCTCCCCTAATCTCGGCTGATGTGGTGCTTTCAGAATGCCCCAACCCAAGCATTCGTCACCCAATGATCTTCACCTATGGCACGGCGGATGACCAAATGCCGCCAGCCGGTGGATGTATTGCGGATGATGGCACCTGCAGCAAGGGACAGGCAAAAAGCGCACAAGATACCATTAACCGTTGGGCAAACTTTCTTAGCGGCAGCACAACCCCTAGCGCGCTAACCACTATTCCTGATATCCATCCCGAAGATGGCACGCAACAATTTCAAAGCGACTACACCAATGCCGGCAAGGTGATATTTCGGGTGGTGCGTGTTCAGGGCGGTGGTCACTCAGAACCTTCTGACGTCATCAGGGGGCCGGGTTACAATATTGACCGTCCGTCGGTTGACTACATCACCGAATTCTTTGGCTTAAGCATCCCCACCCCCTGATCGCGCTTTTCACAAAAGTGCGATCGGCCGTTGAATCCCGATCAGCTCCTCTAGCGGGGCATCACTCTCGCGGCAATACATCCCCACAGGCCGCAAACACCTTAAGGGCGGTGAGTTTTAACGCCGCAAATTCTGACGTGCCCAACAGGCTTGGCGCACGCGGGCGGATGAAGGGGATGCTCAAGATTTCCTGAACCCTGGTTGGCTTTTGGCTAAGGAACACCAGGCGATCCCCCAGATACAGGGCCTCATCAAGATCATGGCTGATGAACAACGTGGTTAGGTTGAAAGCGCGAGCCACCTGCATGATCGTTTGGCGCCAGGCCAGGGTGCGGGCGTAATCCAAGGCGGAAAAGGGCTCATCCAGAATCAAAAATCGCCCGCCCTTATCCTATACAATCAGACGGGATACTACACGAAGAGGGGAATAAGAAAAAGGGGGAGAGTAAGGCTTGATGCCAAACTCTCCCCCCTCTTTTTTGCTTAAACTAAAGCGTTACGGATCAATGCCGTGAACGATTCAGACTAAAAGTCCATATCGCCCATGCCACCCATACCGCCCATTCCACCACCGGCACCGCCAGCAGCAGCTTTTTTCTCAGGCAAGTCAGCAACCATCGCTTCGGTCGTGATCAACAACCCAGCAATAGAGGCGGCGTTTTGCAGGGCAAGACGCACCACTTTGGTTGGATCGATGATGCCGGCCTTCACCATGTCGCAATATTCGTTGGTTTGGGCGTTGTAACCAAAACCAGCTTCTTTGCTTTCGGCGATTTTGCCAACCACCACCGCGCCATCAACACCAGCATTTTCGGCGATTTGACGGGTTGGGTAGCTAAGCGCGCGACGGATGATGTCGATACCAACGCGTTGGTCATCATTGGCTGGCTTCAAGGCATCCAAGGATTGCAGGGCGTAGAGATAGGAAATGCCGCCACCTGGGACAATGCCTTCCTCAACCGCGGCGCGGGTTGCGTACATCGCATCTTCCACACGATCCTTACGCTCCTTCACCTCAGCCTCGGTTGCACCACCAACACGAATCACGGCAACACCGCCCGACAACTTGGCCAGACGCTCCTGCATTTTTTCGCGGTCGTAGTCGGAACTGGTGTCTTTGACCTGTTCACGGATTTGGTTGCAACGGGCATCGATGTCGGCTTTTGCGCCCGAACCCTCGATGATCGTGGTGTCATCCTTGGTCAGGATCACGCGTTTGGCGCTGCCCAACATGCTGATGTTCACATTTTCCAATTTGATGCCCAGATCTTCGCTGATCAGCTGACCTTTGGTCAGAATCGCGATATCTTCCAGCATCGCCTTGCGACGATCACCAAAGCCAGGTGCCTTAACCGCAGCCACCTTAAGGCCACCACGCAGTTTGTTCACCACCAAGGTTGCCAGGGCTTCACCCTCAACATCTTCAGCAATGATCAACAGGGGGCGACCCGATTGCACAACGGTTTCCAACACAGGCAACAGGGGCTGCAGACCGGAAAGTTTTTTCTCGAAAATCAAGATAAAAGGATTTTCCAACTCGCACAGCATTTTTTCGGCGTTGGTCACGAAATAGGGCGAAAGGAAGCCGCGATCAAACTGCATGCCCTCCACCACATCCAATTCGGTGACCAAGCTTTTGGCCTCCTCAATCGTAATGACGCCCTCATTGCCCACTTTTTCCATGGCTTGCGCCAACATGCGGCCAATTTCACTTTCGCCATTGGCCGAAATGGTGCCAACGCGCTCAATGTCTTGGGAGTTGCCAACTTTTTTGGATGATTTGGTGATGTGAGCCACAACAGCCTCAACCGCCAGATCGATCCCACGCTTCAGATCCATCGGGTTCAGGCCAGCCGCAACCGCCTTGGCACCCTCACGGAAAATCGAATGGGCCAACACGGTGGCGGTGGTGGTACCATCACCGGCAACATCAGCTGTTTTGCTGGCCACCGATTTCACCAATTGCGCGCCCATATTGGCGAATTTGTCTTTAAAGTCAGCAGCAGCCTTGGCCACCTTCACACCATCTTTGGTGATTTCAGGATCGCCAAAACCCTTTTCGATAATGACGTTGCGACCCTTAGGCCCCAAGGTTACGGCAACCGCACGTGCCAAGGTTTCAACACCCTGACCAATCCGCGCGCGCCCCTCATTACCAACAACAACTTCTTTGTTAGCCATAATGTTTACTCCAGTTAAATGAACAATTTTCGTTATTAAGCGGCTTTTTTAACCAAGGCAGGGTCGGTTACGATACCCAACACATCAGATTCTTTCATGATGATGTAGTCCTCACCATCCAGTTTGATCTCGCTGCCCGACCATTTGCCGAACATGATGTAGTCACCCTTTTTAACATCCAAAGGTGTGCGCTTGCCCTCATCATTCAGGGCGCCTGGACCGGTTGCGATGACTTCGCCGGTTTGTGGCTTTTCTTTAACCGTGTCGGGGATGATGATCCCGCCCTTGGTTTTTTCTTGTTCTTCGACCCGGCGCACCAACAAACGGTCGCCTAATGGATTGAAAGCTACCATGGATAACCTCATACTTCCTGATGTAAGACGTGAAAATTAACACTCAACGATCGATAGTGATAACCGATGAGTGACTGACAGATAGGGGCTTCACAGCCGCATGTCAAGGGAAGCATCCGGAAGAATTTTTGATAACGCTTGCCAATCATCCTTTTCCTTTTATAACTTTAAGGCAGTTCGATGCTGATCCCATTAGGGTTGTTGGTTTCTAAAGTTTTTTCCGTTAGAGTTTTCTCATGAGCAAAGATTCTTCTACACATCCAGCTGGTCATCCCTATCATTTGGTGGATCCCAGCCCCTGGCCGATGCTGTCATCCTTGGCGGCGGGTTGCATGCTGGGCGGGGCAGCGCTGTATTTTCATGGATACAAACCTTGGCTTAGCCTGATCGGGCTGGTTGGGGTGCTGGGCTGCATGTTTGGCTGGTGGCGCAATGTCGTGCATGAGGCGGTGGGGGGTGGACATCACACCAGCGCGGTGCAGCGTGGCTTGCGGCTGGGGATGGCCCTGTTCATTGTCTCGGAACTGATGTTTTTTGTCGCGTTCTTTTGGTCGTTCTTTAACGCCAGCTTTTTCCCGACTGAGGCGGTTGGCGGGGTATGGCCGCCTAAGGGCATTAAGACGCTGGACGCGATGGAGTTTCCGTTGCTGAACACCCTGATCCTGCTGCTGTCCGGCTGCACCGTAACCTGGGCGCATGAGGCGATTCGGCAGAACGTGCGGGTTGAGGTGGTGCAGGCCCTGCTGATAACCGTGCTGCTGGGCCTGATTTTCAGCGCGGTGCAGGCGTTTGAATACCACCACACCAGCTTTGCGTTTAAAGATGGCGTCTACCCCAGCAATTTCTTTATGGCGACCGGTTTTCACGGCTTTCACGTGATCGTTGGCACCACCTTTTTGCTGGTATGCCTGTTGCGCGCCCGCAAGGGGCATTTCAAGCCCGACCACCATTTTGGCTTTGAGGCCGCCGCCTGGTATTGGCATTTTGTGGATGTGGTGTGGCTGTTCCTGTTCGTGTCGATTTATTTGGAGGCGGGTCAAGATTTGCTGCCGGTTATTCGCGCGGTTGGCTGGACTGGGTTTGGCCTGGCGGCGCTGGCCATCGCCTTTTTCGCCAGCGTCGTGGTTTGGCAATGGCACCTGCCGATCCTTAAGCGCCTAACCCATTACCGCAGGCCCCTGCTGCACAAGTCCTAACCCATGCGTCTTTCTATCCGTGATGTTGGGTTGATCGCCGTTGGCTTTGCCCTGCTGATCGGGTTAAGCGCTTGGCAGTGGCAGCGTTTGGGCTGGAAACAGGATTTGCTGGCCAGCATTGCGGCTGGCCTGCATCGCCCGCCGCTAACCGCCCCCAACGCCCCTGCCCTGCTGCCCTATTACGGTTATGACCTGATGGTGTTGATCAACCGAAGCCAGTGTTTTCGCCTGCAAAACCAACCCAATACGGCGGGTGAATTGGGGAACCGCTGTGTTTGCCGCGCCGAATTTCCCAAAAATGGCGGCAGCGTTGCGCTAACTTTTCCTTGGGAGAAAGCCGGGGGGGAGAAAATTGGGGGCGAAAACACAGGGCTTTGCAGCGGTGAATCTGCAGGTTCGGGATCAGCGGTGCCCACCGCCCTGTTTGCCTTCGCCCTGCCCGCGCCCAAGCTTAACCGCTTTATGCCCAACAATCCGCCAGCTGGCGATTGGTGGTGGCTGGATTTGGCCAATCTGCCAACACGGCTTGGCGTGGAGAGCCGTGGCTTTCAAACCCAGCTGTACCTGCAGGTCGCCAGCTTTAACCAGACCAGCGGCAGCTGGCAGCTGGATCGGAGCCTTGATCTGCCCAACAACCACCGCCAATACGCCCTGACTTGGCTGTTGTTGGCTGCTGCTTGGCTTGTTATGATGACCAAGGCCAGATGCAACAGCTGTAAAACAAAGGATGCCCCGTCATGCTCTACCACTCCACCCGCAACCCCGCCCTCCAACGCCGTTTAGCTGAGGTTACCTTGGCGGGTTTGGCGCCCGATGGCGGGCTGTATGTGCCCAACAGCTGGCCGCATCTTGAGGTGCCGACGCAGCCCCTTAGCTATCAACAGCTGGCCTTAGAGGTGTTGTCGCCCTTTATCGGCGACGCCGTACCAAGTGCGGTTGTGCAGCAATGGATCGAAAACGCCTATGCCCCCTTTACCCAGCCCCTGGTTGCGCCGCTGCATCAGTTGGATGAGCAGCTTTATGTGCTTGAGCTGTTTCACGGCCCAACGCTGGCCTTTAAGGATTACGCCCTGCAGCTGCTGGCGCGGGCGATGGCGTGGCTGTTGCAGCAAAACAACAGCCAATTGCAGCTGATTGTTGCCACCTCAGGCGATACGGGGGCGGCAGCGGCAGCGGCCTTTGCCGATCTGCCCAACATCGACATCACCATTTTTTATCCGCATGAGCGGATCGTGCCCGCGCAGCGGCGGCAGATGACCACACTGGCAGCGACATCCCGCAATCTCAGGGTTTTTGCGGTTGAGGGCAGCTTTGACGATACCCAGCGGCTGGTGAAAAAGCTGCTGCTGGATCCTGAAGTGTCACTCAACAAACCGGTCGCCGCGGTCAACTCGATCAACTGGTTTCGCCTGTTGGCGCAAATGGTGTATTACGCTGGTGCCTATCAACAGCTGCCCCAGCATCAAAAAACCAGCGATCAGCCGCCCAGTTTTGTGGTTCCCAGCGGCAATTTTGGCAATGTCTACGCCGGTTACGCGCTGAAACAAACCGGCTGGCCGCTTGGCCAACTGGTCGCGGCCACCAACCACAACGATGCGCTATTTCGCCTGTGGCAGGATGGATCGCTGCAGCCCAGCACGGTCAAACCCAGCCTTAGCCCCGCCATGGACATCCTGATCCCCAGCAATTTTGAACGCTACGTCGCCAATGCCTATGGCGCGGATACGACGGGGCTGGCTGCCACGCTGGCCAATTATCAGACCACCGGCCTGTACCAACTTAGCCCGCCGGCGCACGCCAACTACACCAAGGATTTTATGGCCAGCGCGGTTAGTGATGCGCAGACGCTAGAGACGATTCACGCCATTCATCAACGCTATGGCTACATCCTAGACCCGCATGGCGCGGTTGGCATGACCGCGGCGCTGCGGTTGCAGGAGCAATTGGCGGCAACGCAGCCCAAGGGCGCGATCATCAGCTTGGCCTGTGCCCATCCCGCCAAATTTCCTGAGGCGGTCGGCAATGCGCTTGGGCAAACGCCGCCCAGCCACCCGCTGTTGGAAAGCCAAGCCAATCTGCCCGAAGATTACCGGGTTGTGCCTAATGATTTTTCAGCGGTTAAGCCGCTTTTTCTTTAAAGCATTTCCCATTTAGCCCACCACGTCGTCAGGCTACGGACTCGCCGATGCTCACGTATATAGGATACGCTCCGCTCTGCTCGCCTTGCCTTCCTAGTGGTGAACTAAAGCGAAAACGCTTTAGGTTTCACCACCATCGCCGCCAAATTTGCGCGCGCCAGCACCTTGCCGCTTTCCACCGCTGGCTGATCAAAGGCGTTTACGCCCAACAGATCAGCCGCCAGCATCGTTTCCAGCATGAAATGCATCAGCAAGGCGCCCACGGCCTCTTCATCCACCGCGCCCGCCAAATCTAGCCGACGCAGCGGCCGTTGTTTGGCCAGCAGCGTGCTAACGGTTGCCTCCTGCATCGCCACCAGCAGTTCGCCCATCTGATGCCCCTGCAAATAGGCCAGGCGCGGATCGTTTAAATCTTTGGCCAGGCTGCTCGGCAGTGGAGACAAACCCGCGGTGATCAGGGTATAGAATTTGTCGTTCGGGCCATCCAGATACAGCTGCAGCTGGCTGTGTTGATCCACCGTTCCCAGCGCGGGAATCGGGGTGCTGCCCAACCCATCCTTGCCCACGCTTTCCGCCCACAACTGGCGATGCCATTGCCCCAGGCAGCGCAGAGCATCCACATAGGGCATCACCACCTGCATCGGCAACCCAGCCTGCAGCGCGCCAACACTGGCCACCGCGCCAATCGCGCTGGGAATCGATTCGGCGGCGGCAAGCGGATCGAGCAGCTGTTGCAACGGCTGATTGGCGCCGCGCCGCACCGCCCGCGCATCCAAGCCCGCCACCATTGCCGGCAGCAATCCCACCAACGACAACACGCTAAAGCGCCCGCCCACCTGCGGGTCATGTTCCAGGGTTTGATAGCCGTGCTGCGCCGCCAGCGCGCGCAGGGGATTGGCCGCGCCATCACCGCCAGCCGGCTCGGTAATCACCACCACCTGTTCCGCCTGAATATCCCCCATCTGTTGCAGGGTCAGCAGCTGCATCAGGGTTTCGGCGGTGCCGCCCGATTTGGAAATCGCCAGAATTCCCGCACGATCCAACGGAATTTGTTGCGCCAGCAGGGCAAAGGTGCGGGGATCGACATTGTCCAGAAAAATCAGCTTGGGGCGCCCCGCAAAGCGGTTGCCAAAACCCGCATCTGCCAACGCGTACAAGGTCTGCCCGCCCAGCGATGACCCACCAGTGCCAAGCACCAGCAAATAGGGATAACCCGCCAACCGCTGCACCACCCCAGCCACCGCATCCAAATCATCGCCGCGTTCGGGCAGGCGCAACAGGGGCAGGCTGTGGCCCTCATAGGCATCACGCACCCCCTGCACCGCTGCTGGCAACTTTTCCAACAACCCAGCCCATTGGGGATTTTGCTGCAAACCGCCAGCTTCCAGCAGCAGTTTTTGCGAAAAAAGAGCGTTTGCCATCGTCATAATCCTTGTATTCCGGTTGGTGGTTGTGGGGGGTTAAGGGGGGATGTGAGTGTCGTCTTGCCAGTGTCGCAACTTCTGCCTATATTGCCTTTCACAAGTTGCTTTTCCAACCCACCTTAATTGAAGGCCCATGATGATTCAACGGCATCTCAACAACCCTTGGGGAAACTCTGGGGGATCTTCTGGTAATGGTTCAGGGGGCGGTGGCAACCCTTGGGGGAGCGGGGGCGGCCCCAAGCGCCCCTTTGGCCCAGGCAACGGCGGTGGCCGTGAAAGTATTGATGAGGTTATTCGCCAATTAAAGGCGCAGGTGCAACCCTATTGGCCGGATCGTGGCGACAAAAAACGCGGCCTGTTGCTGGCGCTGATGTTGGTGGGGCTGCTGTGGCTGGTGTCGGGCTTGTACCGTGTGCAGCCGGATCAGCAGGGCGTGGTGCTGCGCTTTGGCGAGTATGTGCGCACCACCCAGCCTGGCTTGCGCTTCCACATTCCCTATCCGGTTGAAACCGTTTTGAAGCCGCAGGTAACGCGCGAGAACCGGCTAGAAATTGGCTTCCGCTCCCCAGCTGAGGCACGCCGCAACACCGCGGGTCGTTCCGACAATGCGGCAAAGGCCGACAGCGCCGACAGCCTGATGCTGACCGGCGACGAGAATATTGTGGCGATCGATTTTACCGTATTGTGGCGCATCCAAAACGCCGAATCCTATTTGTTCCGCGTGCGCCGCCCCGATATCGCCCTGCAGATGATTGCCGAGAGCGCGATGCGGGAGGTGATTGGGCAAACCCCGATTCAAAATGCCTTGACGGAGGGACGGGCGCGGATTGAGCAGGATGTGCAAACCGTGATGCAACGGCTGTTGGATGAATACCAATCGGGCATTACCGTCAGCCAAATCCAGCTGCAGGCGGTGGACCCCCCATCGCAGGTGGTGGACGCCTTTAACGAGGTGCAGCGCGCCCGTGCAGACAAAGAGCGCTTGCGCAATGAGGCTGAGGGGTACCGCAACGATATTATCCCGCGCGCCCGTGGTGATGCCGCCAAACTGTCGCAGGACGCCGCCGCCTATCGTGAGCAGGTGATCAACGCCGCCAAGGGGGATGCCGAACGCTATCTGGCCGTCTACAACGCCTATAAATCTTCGCGTGAGGTGACGCGGGAACGGATGTATCTGGAAACCATGGAACAGGTGCTGAAGAACGCCCACAAAATTGTGGTTGATCCCACCGCTGGCAATGGGGTGATGCCCTATCTGCCGCTGAACGGCCTTGGGGATAATAAGGCCAACAGCGCCGCCAAAACCGATACCAAGCCATAGGAAAAACGTTCATGCCACGCACCATCTTTCTTTCGGCCATTTCGGCGGTACTTTTGCTAATTTTGGCCACGACCTGTCTGTTTACGGTGACGGAGACCGAGCAGGTGTTGGTGGTGCAGTTTGGTGAGGCCAAGCACGCCATCCAAAAACCTGGGCTGCACGCCAAATTCCCGTGGGAAGACACCCTGGTGTTTGACAAACGGCTGCTGGATGTGAACCCCACTGGCCAGCAGGTGATTTTGGCCGATCAAAAGCGGATTGAGGTGGATACCTATGCCCGTTACCGCATTACCGACCCGCTGAAATTTTATCAAACCGTGCGCGATGAAACCAGCGTTGAGGCACGGATGAGCAGCATTATCAACTCCAGCATGCGGCGGGTGTTGGGCAATGTGACGCTGTCCAACGTGTTGTCGGATTCGCGGGTGCGGATTATGGACGACATTAAAAATGAGGTGCGGGATTCCAGCCGGCAATTTGGGGTGGATGTGATCGATGTGCGGATTCGCCGCGCCGATTTGCCCGACCAAACCAGCCAATCGATTTACAACCGCATGATCAGCGAACGCGATCGTGAGGCCAAGGAATTCCGCGCGCAAGGGGCGGAACAGGCGGCACAAATTCGCGCCAACGCCGACCGCGAACGGACCATTTTGTTGGCTGAGGCAACGCGGGAGGCGCAAAAACTGCGTGGGCAGGGCGATTCTGAGGCGATCAAGCTGTACGCAGATTCCTTGAACGTCGACCCCGAGTTTTACAGCTTTTACCGCTCGCTTGAGGCCTATCGCAGCAGTTTGGCCAACAGCGATACCAGCCTGATTCTTTCCCCCAATGGCCGTTTTTTCCGCTACATGGAGCAAGGCGCCAAGAAATAAATGCCGAATTCAACGCCGCCCGAATACCGTCTGATCACCACCACCCAAGCGTTGCAAACGATGGTTGAGGAGCTGGCGGAGACAACTGAGCTGGCGCTGGACACCGAATTTATGCGGGAAAAGACCTATTACCCGCAGCTATGCCTGATCCAATTGGCGACCGCTAAAGACTGCTGGCTGATTGACCCGCTGGCCGCCGGCATCGATCTTGCGCCCCTGCGCGCGCTGTTAACCCGCCCCGATCTAACCTTTGTGCTGCACAGCGCCAAGGGCGATTTGGAGGTGTTGTGGCACGGGTTTGGCCAGCTGCCCCAACGGCTGTTTGATACCCAAGTTGCGGCGCGTTTTTTGGGCTATGGTGAGCAGGTGTCCTACGCCGAATTGGCCCTGCGCGCGCTGGATCTCAATCTCAACAAATCGGCACGCGGCACCGATTGGTCGATGCGCCCGCTGAAAACCACCCAACTGGTTTACGCCGCCGCCGATGTGCAATACCTGCCCCGTTTGGCGGCCAAGCTGCGCCAGGATTTGATCGCCCATGGGCGGCAAGATTGGCTGCTGGATACGGCGTCTGAGCTGTTGGACCCAACCCTTTACCAACCCGACATCAGCAACCAATGGCGCAAATTCGCCAACAGCTATTGGAAACTGCCGCGCCAACAATTGCTGTTTGGCCTGCTGCAATGGCGCGACGAACAGGCGATGAAGCAGGATCGGCCACGGCGATGGGTGCTTAGCGACGACGCGGTGCAGGATCTGGCGGAATCTGCGCCCAAAACGCTGGCGGAAGTGGCCGGACGCCGCGTGTTGTCCCCCAGCTGGCGTGAGGGCGCCAAGGCCAATCAGCTGCTGGCCGCCATTCAACACATCCTGAACCACCCCCCTGCCCTGCCGCCGCTGCAGCAGGCGCCGCCGCTGAACAACAGCCAATCCGCCCTATTGGAAATGCTGAAACTGTTGCTGAAACTGCGGGCTGAGGAGATGGAGATTGCGCCCAGCCTGTTGGCCACCGCGCTTGAGCTGCAACAATTTGCCGCTGGCCAACGCGACCTGCCGATGCTGACCGGCTGGCGCGCCCCGCTGTTTGGCGATCATGCCCTGAACCTGGCCAACGGCAGCCTTAGCCTTAGCTACCGCAACGGTCAAATCGCCTATGTTTTGTCCAGTTGATCAAAGCACATGACGACTTTAGCAATCCTGACCAATTCTTTTTACGCGCCAGAGCCGTGGAAGGAGGTTTTGGCACGGGAATGCCCGCATCTTAAGATCATCGCGGTTAACACCGATTCGGATCAGGAATTGGCGCGCTTCAAACACTCCGCAGACCTGAATTCCATTGAGTACGCCCTAGTTTGGTGCCCGCCCTCTGGTGTTTTGGCCGCATTGCCCAATCTAAAAATGGTTTTTTCGATTGCAACCGGCGTTGATCACATCCTTAAAGACCCCCTGCTGCCAGCCCATCTGCCCATCGTGCGCATGGTGGATCCCAGGCAACAACAAACCATGGCCGAAATGGTGTTGCTAAGCGTTTTGCATTGCCACCGCCGGATGCCCCAGTATCAGCAAAATCAGCAAAACGCGTTGTGGGATGCCCACCCACCGCGCTACACCCCAGATTTTTCGGTAGGCTTGCTGGGTTTGGGGCCGATGGCAATGGTTGCCGCCGCGCGCTTAAAAGATTTTGGCTTTCAGTTGCATGGGTGGAGCCGCCAGCCAAAACAGCTTGATGGCATCACCTGCTGGCATGGGGCGGATGGTCTGCTAAGCCTGTTGGCGCGTTGCGATTACACCGTTGTACTTTTGCCGCAAACCCCACAAACCCAAAATCTGTTGGGCAAAACCCAGCTGATGGCCTGCAAACAGGGTTCTTACCTGATCAACTTGGCGCGTGGTGGGTTGGTGGTTGAGCAGGATTTGTTGCACGCCTTGGATCATGGTCCGTTGGCCGGTGCCTGGTTGGATGTTTTTCATCATGAGCCCTTGCCGGCAACCCATGGGTTTTGGCAACATCCCAAAATCACCATCACCCCCCATGTTGCCGCCCGCCTGATTCCTGAAACCGCCGCCTTGGTGGTGGCCGAAAATTTAAAACGGCTGGAACAGGGGCTGCCCCCGATCGGGCTATTTGATCGTTCCATCGGCTATTAACCCGGTTTACTTTTTAACATTAGCCTGCCCCCTCAAACTTGAAAGCGCGGTTAGAATGCCCTGCAGCAGATACAGCTCGCCCTGGCTGTAGGGGGTTTTTTGGAACAAATTCTGAATTTTCCGCCACTTTACGCGGCTTAGGTCAAGATTGTCGACAAAACCGGCGTCCAACAATTTTTCGCCCAAACGTTGCAGGAAAAAATCCAAATCGGCCTTGGGGGCCAGCGGTTCGGGCGGGCTTGCCCCCCCCACCCCATGCTGCAGCAACAGATCCATCGCTTCGGGCTGCGCCGTTAGGCTGGCCTGACGCAGCTGCCACGCCACCAACAGCACCGCCTGCGCCAAATTGAGGGAGGAGAGGGCGGGATCGGCGGGAATGGTGATAATCTGGTTGGCGGCGGCCAGATCCGCGTTCTCCAACCCCGTGCGCTCAGGGCCAAACAAAAGGCCAACCGCAGCGCCATCCGCCAAATAGCTGGCCAGCTGCGGGGTGGCCGCCCCCAAATCGACAAAGGGCTTGTTCAGATAGCGGGCACGGTCGCTGGTGGCGTAGACCATGCCCAGATCCGCAATAGATTCCGCCACGCTGTTAAAAACCGTCGCCTGCTCCAACACCCGATCAGCACCCGCTGACACCGCCTTGGCCTTAATCCCATTCCAGTAGCGGCAGGGGCGCACCACCCGCAGGCGGTCAAAGCCCATATTGGCCATCGCCCGTGCAACCGCGCCGATATTTTCGGGCAATTGGGGGCGCACCAAAACAAAAACGGGTTGGGGCATTTAAGGATACGTCAGATCCAACGATCCATCACTCCAAACCCACGCATCCGGTGTGGCAACCAGGCGTTGCACCGCGTAGGAGTTCATGGCATGGCCAGATTTATAGGCGCGGATTTTGGCCTGCAGATGTGCCCCCACCATCATAAAGTCGCCCACACAGTCCAAAACCTTGTGCCGAACAAATTCATCAACAAAGCGCAACCCGCCCGGATTCATCACCTGATCATCGCCCACCACCACCGAATTTTCGGTGCTGGCACCCAACACCAACCCCTGCGCCCGCAACGGTTCCACATCCCGCAAAAAGCCAAAGGTACGGGCGGCGGCCAAACTTTGCGTAAATTCCGCGGGATCGCCGTTAAAAATATAACGCTGACGGCCAATCACCGGATTGGCAAAATCAATCTCAAAATCGATCGCAAAGCCATCAAAGGGCAACAGCTCAACCCACCGGTCGCCATCTTCAATCCGCAGGGGTTTCAACAACTTCATCACCCGACGCGGCGCGGATTGCACAACGCGGCCGGCATCCGCCAGCAGCTGCAAATAGGGCATCGCGCTGCCATCCAGAATCGGCAGTTCTGGCCCATCCACCAAAACCTGCGCGTTATCAATGCCAGCCGCCCAAAAAGCGGCCATCAAATGCTCAATCGTCGCAATTTTCTGCGCATCGGGCAGCATCAGCGTGGTGCACAGGGGGGTTTGCGCCACCACCCGCCAATCCGCCAGAATCCAGGGCTGCATCGCCAGATCGCTGCGGCGGAAACAAATGCCGCTGCCCGCCTCAGCCGGCATAATGGTCAGGGTGGTCAGCGATCCCCCGTGCAGGGAAATGCCACGACAGGTAACCGTTTGCGCGGTGGTGGCCTGAAAATTGGTCTGCCCAGATACGGGCAATGTTGTGGGCACCCCGATCACCGGTGCGTAAATGTCTGCAGACATGGTGGAAAAATCCTTGGTAAACAGCCCATGCACAACCTCCGGCGAACGCGCGCGCGCCAAGCCACCCGCACCCCTAGCTCTTGCACCAACAGCAGCAACGCTTTCCACTTGTCTCACGATCAACCGTACCTATGCATAGATAGACTTCTTTAGACGCGCCCCCGCGCATCCTACAACTTCAAAATGACCAGCTATCCCCCGAAACACAACAAACTTTTTGTTAGCAATTGTTAGCGCCCCCTCATTTTTGCTTGCCCTTTGTCACCCCGCAAATTTTTTTAACCACCCCCCTAGCCAAAGCGCCGTATTTGTGGCATTAAGATCCACTGCCGACGTTTGCTCAACTGGTGCCTCTTGTGGCCAACGTCTTGCGGAGGGGTTGCCGAGCGGTCAAAGGCAGCTGACTGTAAATCAGCCATCTCAGATTTCGCAGGTTCGAATCCTGCCCCCTCCACCAAGCCCCCATTCTGCCCCCGCGGTTTGCGATAAGCAGTCTGTAGACATCCAACCGCATCTTCGGTTAAATGACCTCTGGACGTGTTTTGGGGGGATGGGTGTTTTGGGCAAGCTGGGTTTTATGAACAGTCAAGATCACCAACAGCAAGATCGCAAACGGGGTGACTTGCTGGGGGCCTTTGCCGCCTATGACCTTTGGTCGTTTTTGGCTTGGCAGGACATCAAAATCAAATACCGGCGCTCCAAAATTGGCCCGTTCTGGATCACGCTTAGCATGGCGATTTTTTGCGTGGCGCTTGGCATGGTCTACAGCCGGCTTTTTAAAACCCAAGTGGCGGAATTGCTGCCGTTTCTATCGATTGGCCTGGTGGTTTGGGGCTTAATCTCAAGCTGTATTGGCGAGATGCCCAACCTGTTTGTCGACAACGCGCCCTATATGAAGGACATGCGGATTAACCCGCTGATCATCCTGCTGCGCGCCCTGACCCGCAACCTGATTGTTTTTGGCCACAACCTGCTGATCGTGGTGGGGATCTACCTGTTTTTTGGCATTTGGCCAGGCTGGCCGATGTTGCTGGCGATTCCAGGGCTGCTGCTGGTGATGCTGAACCTGCTGGCTGTCAGTATCCCGCTTAGCATTGTTGGCGCGCGCTTTCGTGATCTTTCGCAAATTACCCAAAGCATGCTGCAGGTGGTGTTTTTTGTGACGCCGATTTTCTGGTTCCCCCGCCTGCTGGCTGAGGGCAGCTGGGTGATTGCGGCCAACCCCATGGGGTATTTTATCGATCTGGTGCGCTCCCCCCTGCTGGGCCAGCTGCCCAACCTGCTATCCTTTGGGGTATCGTTGCTGACCCTGCTGGTCAGCTCCATCATTGCGGCTTGGATTTACAAAAGCAAAAGCCCGCGCATCGCCTTTTGGGTATAGGGGACAGGCCAGATGAGTTCGATTGACGTCCACAAGCTGTATCTTGATTACCCGCTGGTGGGCATGGGCAGCCGATCGTTAAAGGCGCATCTGCTGGGCGCCGCCACCGGTGGCATTATTTCCTCGGGCGATGCCGTGCCGGTGGTCAAAGCGCTGCAGGACATCAGCTTTTCTTTGGCTGAGGGCGACCGCCTGGGGCTGGTTGGCCACAACGGTGCCGGCAAATCCACGCTGTTAAAGGTCTTGGCGGGCATTTATCCGCCCAGCAGCGGCAGCGTCAAAACCAAAGGACTGATTGTTTCTACCCTGAACATTTCGCTGGGGATGGAGCCTGAGGCGACCGGCTATGAAAACATCATCATTCGCGGCCTGCTGCTGGGCATGAAGCGCGCCGAAATCAACAAGAAAATTGACGAGATCGCGGCCTTTACCGAGCTGGGCAGCTATCTTGACATGCCGGTGCGCATCTATTCCGCTGGCATGGCGACCAGGCTGGCCTTTGCCACCGTCACCGCCATGGATTCGGATATTTTGCTGATGGATGAGGTGATTGGCACCGGCGACGCGGCCTTTATCGACAAGGCGGAAAAGCGGTTGGTGGAATTCATGAACCGCAGCAAAATCGTCGTGCTTGCCTCGCACTCCGACACCATCATCCAAAAGCTATGCAACAAGGCCGTGCTGCTGGAACATGGCCAAATCCTTACCGCTGGCACCCCAGAGCAGGTGATTGACGCCTATCACCGCCGCACCGTGGAAACGGTTGGTGAAGAGCAGCCTGTGCAATAACGCAGATTTGCTGGTTGCATTGAACCCCATCTCGTGCTTAATGATAGGCTTATCTTAAATTTTTAGGAAAGAGGCTGTGCAATGGCACGTGTAACCGTTGAAGATTGTTTGGCGATTGTTCCCAACCCATTTGAGCTGGTGATGGCCGCGGCGCAGCGGGCGCGTGATGTGGGTGCCGGTGCTGCCCTGACCGTGCCGCGTGACAACGACAAAAATCCGGTGATTGCCCTGCGTGAAATCGCCGAACAAAAAGTTCTGGTTGCGGATCTCAAGGAAGAGATTGTGCGCGGCCTGCAACGTTATGGCCGTCCTGACGCCCCTGCGGATGAGGATGATGAAATGTCGTTCGGCAACGACAGCCTGATTGTGGTGGAGGATGAGTTGGCCGGCGGCTTTAACGTTTCTTCCGCCGATGATGATGATGACGACGACTTGGATGAGGAGTTTTCCGCAAGCAGCAACCCAGATGCGGCCGAAGAATTGATCGGCGTGGCGATCGATTTTGCTGAGGACGAGGTGGACGATTAGGCGCTGCGCTTAAAAACCAGCCTGTGTAAGTCAAGCATCAAGAGGTTTCCCGTGACAAAAGCTACAAAGAAATTTCCCACCCAGAAGTTGCTGCTTTATGTCTTCGCGGTTATCGGCTTTGGTGTTGTAGGGTTACTGCTTGGTAGCTACATAGGCGGAGGACTGCACATTAGTTTTGGCAGCAGCCAGCAGCAGGATGCTTCGCCCAATGCCGAAAAGACAGCCGCAAAAGCTGCGGACAAGTTGGACACCTATGACCGCATCGTCAAATCGGGCACCATTGTTTGCGGTTATTTCCCTTGGCCTGGCTTTGCGGAAAAAAATGTGAACACCGGCGAATTAAGCGGCATCCAGATTGATGCGGTGAACCAAGCCTTTGCTACCTTAGACCTGAAAGTGGAATGGAAGGAGGTCATTATTGGCGCTCAAGTCGAAGACCTTACTAACGGTAAGGTTGATGCTGTTTGTCTAGATGCGCCGTTTGTGATGTCAGCCGGAAAATTTGTGGAGTATTCCAATCCGTTCTACGGTTCTAAAGCCGTTGTTTATGCGCGGACGGATGAACAACGCTTTACCAAGCTTAGTGATTTAAACAATGAGACGGTAAGATTTAGCGGAATTGATGGCGACTTTTCGATGGATTTGGCGCAGCGGCTTTTCCCCAAGGCCAAAATGATTTCGATGCCTGGAACCACCGATCCAACCCAACTGTTCGTCAATCTAACCACCCGTAAGGCTGATGTCCTGCTGACCGATCCAATGTCGTTTCAGTTGTTTGAAAAATCCAACCCCAATCAGCTTAAGGGATTGTTTGCTGGTAAGGCCATTGGTGTTTACAAGATCGTGGCTTCGGTGCGTAAGGGCGATTTTAAAACCTTGGGGCTGATCAACCAAGCCATTGATAACGCGGCTAGCTTTGGCATTACCGATGCCGTTTTGAACAAATTTGATCCTGATCTCCGTTTCATGCAACGGGTACGATCCCCCTATATCGATTAATCCTGACCGCCCGATCACCTCGGGTCTGCTCTTGGCGGGCGAAAACTTGGCCAGATCGCGCTAAACACAGGCGCAGGCTGAGCCCTTCGGACACAGTTTTGGCCCTACCACCCTATCCAGATTTTCCGCTGTTGGATCGCTTGCGCGCTGAGCCTGCAGCGCGATGCCGACCTGCTCAGCCAGGGCCTGAATAAAGGCGGGGTGGGTGCCAACCACCGGCACGCGGGCGTAAAAGGGCACGCCGGCCTCGGCCGCCAGATGGGCGTATTCCACATCCAGCTCCACCAAGGTTTCCGAATGATCGCTGACAAAGGCGATGGGCAGCACCACCAGGGGGGCTTGGTCTTGGCCAGCCTTGGCAATTTCCTGCTCCGTGCTGGGCTCCAGCCATTTGACCGGTCCGACACGGCTTTGAAAACATAGGCGGGGTTCGAACAACAGCTCCGGCTGCAGCGCGCGAATGCGGTCGGTGATCGCCGCCGCCGTCAGCGCCACCTGCGCGGCATAGGGATCGCCCGCCTGGACGATCTTTTCAGGCAAGCCATGCGCGGAGTACAGCAGGCGCGGGGTTCCATGCTCGGCCGGCACCTTTCGCAATTCAGCCACCGCCAGTTCGGCATAGGCATTCACCAATCCCGCCGCGGTTGGGTAGCAACACAGGGTGGTGGTGGGGATGCGCAAGGCCTGTTTGGCCGCCTCCTGCTGCCAAGCGGTGCGGGAGGAGGCGGTGGTGGTGGTGGAAAACTGTGGGTACAGCGGCAACAACACGATCTGATCGGGCGCGAAGGCCTGCACCTCCTGCACCGCCTGCTGCGTGGTGGGCTGCCAATAGCGCATGGCGATGCTGATCTGCCACAGGGTTTGCCCCGCCTGACCGCTGTTTTCCAAGGCGGTTTGCAGCGCCGCCGCCTGCGCCCTCGTGTTGGCCAACAACGGCGATCCACCCCCCAACAGCGCATAAATCCCGCGCGCTTTAGCCGCCCGCAGCCGCGAAATCAGCTGCGCCAGCAGCCAGCGTGGCACCGTGGGCATCCGCAAAATCGCCGGATCGCGAAACAAATTGAACAAAAACGGCCGCACATCCGCAGGGGTCAGGGGGCCGCCAAGGTTAAACAACACCACTGCTATTTTTTGGGGGGCGATTTTTGGGGGGAAAAAGTCAGATTGAGCGGTCATGATTAATCGATATGATGCTTGACTTACAGGAGCTAAATTTTTAGGAGAACCGGGCTTAGCCACCCATCCCTAACGTCTTCCTGTATAGCCTATTGCCCCGCCGTTCTCAATAGCCGCGCTGTGCGCAAGCTGGCGGTGGCTGGATCAAGACCGACAAAACTAACCGTAGGTTTTTTGCGCGCAATAGAGATTACTCTCAACAATATACGGGATCTCTATTTCAGAAAAAATCGGATTACCGTCCAAGCCGTCAATTAGATAATGTTCTTCGATGGGGCCTCTTGAGCAAAAGATCTCATCTTCTTTCTTGTGTCTAATAACACCCTGTTTGCCGATAGCCTCGTTAAGAGAATCAAGAATGACATGCATCTCAACACATTCAGGCTTTCTTTTAATACAAAAAAACCAAGCAGCCCCATAAGGAAGAGGTTCTAGGTGGTCATGATTTTTATAATAAATTTTTTCTGGATGATATCTTTGCAAGTCCGCTAGAATAGTTTTTAGAGAATCTATTTTGTTATAATCCATCTCTTCAAGATCTTTTCTTATTTTTACTTGCTTTTCAACAGCCTGATAATCAATAGCCTGATGATTGCTTAATTGACGCTCAACTTTAATCGATCCAGTACTGTATGTAACGTCTTTTAATTCTGCGTTAGTATATAAAGCCGTTTCGGTCGCCACCAATATCTTTTGATAAGAATCATGATTCCTCCCATCTAGCCCATAAGGAAGATAGATATACGCTATCCTACAAGAACCGGCGGCTTTTTGATCGCTATCACCATTTTGCATTTCTAACACCTCTTCGCACACAACCCCCCAGAAAAACGATTTAGGATCATTTAATCTTGCTACAGCTGTAAGTATAGACCGTCGCTTAGCAGCCGCAATTTTGCAGGCGCACAACTGGGAGGGAAATCGCGGCTTAAGCGCTATTTTCTTAAAGCAGCGGGCAGGTGGAATTCCACGTCTTCCTCAACCACCGCCACCTCCTCCAACACCACGGCAAAGCGCTGGCGCAGGGCTGCAACCACCTCATCAATCAATACAGCGGGGGCTGAGGCGCCGGCGCTGACTCCCAACACCGCCACGCCATCCAACCCCGCCCAATCAATGTCGGAGGCTCGTTGCAGCAGGCGGGCGCTGGGGCAACCCGCCAAGGCCGCCACCTCAACCAAGCGCATCGAATTGCTGCTGTTCGGCGCGCCAATCACCCAAAAGGCATCGCAGCGCGGCGCCAGGTTCTTCACCGCCAGCTGCCGGTTGGTGGTGGCGTAGCAAATATCCTCCTTCAACGGCTCGGCAATCCAGGGAAAACGCGCACGCAACGCCGCAATAATGCCGTGGGTTTCATCCACCGACAGCGTGGTCTGGCTGGCGTAGGCTAACGCGACGTCGGGCGCGAACACCAATTTTTCCACATCCGCCACCGTTTCGATCAGGGTGATGCTGCCCGCCGGCACCTGCCCCATCGTGCCCACCACCTCAGGATGGCCGGCGTGACCGATCAGCACCACATGGCGCCCCTCCCCATGATATTTCTCAACCCCGCGATGCACCTTGCTGACCAGCGGGCAGGTGGCGTCGAAATAAATCAGCTGGCGATTGGCGGCGTCTTGGGGCACCGATTTGGGCACCCCATGCGCGGAAAAAATCACCCGTCCGCCGCCCGGCACCTCATCCAACTCCTTAACAAACACCACCCCCTGGGCGGTTAGATTGTCGACCACGAAACGGTTGTGCACAATCTCATGGCGCACATAAATCGGCGCGCCGAATTTTGCCAAGGCGCGCTCAACCATTTTCACCGCGCGATCAACCCCGGCGCAAAAGCCACGCGGCGCGGCCAGCAGGACGGTCAGGGGGGGGAGAGGGGCCAGCATGGTTGCCGATTACGCTCCGCCCAGCTCAATCAGGCTGCACGCCTGTTTCTTGGCCTGCAGGCTTTGACAAAGCCCTGTTGCCGCCGCCCTATCCGGCATAGAGCCCACCATCACGCGGTAGTGATAGCCTGCCACCGGCTTGGGCAAGGGCTGCACATCCAGAGAATATTCGCGCAATGCTGGAAATTTGGCCTGCAATCTTTTCCACTCCGCCTGCGCATCCGCCTCGGTACGAACCGCCGCCAACTGCAGGCGCAGGGGTTGCCGCACCGCGCCAGAACTGGGCGGCAGGGCAAATTTGCTGGATGAGGACGCGGTTTTGGTCGCTGGCTTGCTCGCCGCTGCGGGTTTGGGCGGTGTTTTGGCGACGGGACTGCTGGGTTTGATCTCAGATGCTATGGGAGCCGCTGGCGGAGATACCACCGGCTGGGGGCTAATCACGGCAGGCTTAACCGGCTCTGCATCCAGCTCAGCAGTGGCGGGGGCGGTGTTTGGCACCTCAATCTTGTTGCTGTTCGCAGGCGCTTGGGCTGTGGGCGGCGGAGCTCCTGCGGCATCGACAGCCGTCTGCTGATGCGTTTCCTGAATCTGCTCGGTCACGTTAATCGGCGCCTCCGCGCTGCCCGCAACCTGCGCCTCCCCCTCAGGTTTTTGCCCTAACAGCTCCTGATACACCAACACATCCTGATGCGGCACCTCCATCCCGCCAGGATTGGCAGGCTTCACCTTAAATGCCCCAGCATCCGCGACCACCAGTGGCAAGGCGGCAGGATCCGACAACTGCGGGCGGGCGCCATCCAGAAGGTAAAAAAAGCCGCCAACAATTCCCAACACCGCCAGCGCTAGCATGGTGCGCGTGACCCCAATCGATGAACGGTGACGGTCATACGGTCGTGCCACGCGTTCCCCCCCTGCCCTTTCGCCCAAAGTGGTGCGGTGGCGGATGTTGATGCCGTGCTCAACCTGCTCAACCATCTCCTCAGGAATGCGTGAGGGGGGGTTGGTGGAACGCGAGCGCCCCTGATTGCGGTAATTGGGCTCAAGATGCAGCTCCAGCTGCGGACGTTTTGGTGGCGCCCCCGCCCGGTTGCCATAATCTGACCCATCCAAGGTCAGGGTTGGCGTAAGTTTGGGATCAGCATTCAGGGTTTGGTTCAGGGGTGCGGTCATTTTTTCCCAAGCAAAACAGTACAAGCCAACAAAAATTTCGGCTTTATGTTACAGCTATTGCCCAAGCTTGACCAGAAAAAGAATCGCAAAAAAAAGGGGGGCACGCCGGTGATGGCATACCCCCCAAGTCATGGTAAGAGAGAAAAAGTTACTGGAACAGTCTCAACAGCGATTGGCTGCTTTGGTTGGCCTGGCTGCTCATCGAGACCCCAATG
>JBIJBF010000029.1:0-10835 GCA_044345375.1 Alphaproteobacteria bacterium | reverse complement strand
CTTAGCTGCGGCGTTTTCCGGATCATCGCAATGGCGGTCAGCAGGCTGCGCCAACTGTTCTGCTTGCCACTGGCCTCGCCCACATGGGGGGTGCGTGGGGTGGCCCAGGCGGCGGCAATGCCGCACAGCACGATGCCCAGCATCACCCAGCCCAACCGGGCAAGGCTGTGCCCCCATAATTCATACAAAATCCCAGCCAGCGCGGTGCCGGCGATGATCCCCAGGAATGTTGAGGCCTCCAGATAGCCGTTGGCGGTGGGCAAGTTTTCAGCGGGAACCAGCTCCGGCAAAATGCCGTATTTTGATGGGCTGGCCAGCGCGGATAAACAGGCGGTTAAGCCCAACACCGCAATCAATGCCCAAAGCTGCGGGGTGGTTACGGGCAACAGAAACAGGGCGCAACTTAAACCAGCGGTCAGCAGTTCGCCGATTTTGGCCAGCAACAGCACATCCCGCTTGCGGAAACGATCGGCCAGCATCCCCCCCGTTCCAGACAGCAACAAATAGGGCACCACCACCGCCGCGCCAACAATCGGCAAAAAATGGTCATGGCTGTTTGGGTTGGCCACCGTTGGCACCACCACCAACAGCGACAGGATAAATTTGAAAAAATTGTCCAACATCGCGCTGCTGAAACTGGCAGCGTAATAGGCGATCAGGCCAAGGCGGGTGGATTGTTGCGGTTTTAACATAACAACTTACTTGTATCCATCTGGGTGGTTTGGTATAGTTAAGGAGTAGGTTTTTTGAGAAATTTATACCGTGGTGTTTTGTAAAAGCCACCCAATCAATTTCTGCTGTTTTGATGAATCTTGCAATGCCTAAACGTAAAGCCAAAATATGACCAAATTTTCTTTGTCGCGTCCTTTTTTTGGCTTAATGATTTTGGTGGCAGCGTTGCTGCTTCAGGCGCCGTCGGTTCAGGCGCGTGCCAATCCCAAATCCAAATCCATCCCCGCAACCGCATCCAACCGCTACGCCGCCATGGTGATCGATGCCAGCAACGGGCAGATTTTGTTGCAGGATCGCGCGGATGAGACACGCCACCCCGCCAGCCTGACCAAAATGATGACCCTGTACCTGACCTTTCAGGCCTTAAAACAAGGGCAGTTAAGCTTGCAGCAAAGCCTGCCGATTTCGGAACATGCCGCCAGCCGTGCGCCGACCAATTTGGCGTTACGGGCGGGTGATAGCATCACGGTTGAGCAGTGTATTTTGGGGCTGGTAACCCGTTCGGCCAATGATGCGGCCAGTGTGCTGGCTGAGGCCTTGGCGGGGGATGAGGATCGCTTTGCCCAGCTGATGACCTATCGCGCCCGTCAATTGGGGATGAGCCGCACAACCTACAAAAACGCCTCTGGTCTGCCTGACGTCGCGCAGGTGACCACCGCGCGGGATCAGGCCACCCTGGGGCTGGCGTTGCAGCGCCATTTTCCTGAATATTACCCGTATTTCCGCACCCGCAGCTTTACCTTTCGCGGGCGCACCTATACCAACCACAACCGCATGCTGGCCAATTATCCTGGCACCGATGGCATGAAAACCGGCTATGTCAGAATGTCGGGCTTTAATATCGTGACCTCAGCCACCCGTGCCGATACCCGTTTGGTGGGGGTGGTGATGGGTGGAACCAGTGCGGCGGCGCGTGATAAACAAATGGTGTCGCTGTTGGACAAAAGCTTTGCGGCGCGTTCGGTGGGCGATGCGATGCCACGGGTGGCGGCGGCCGAAACGCAGCCAGTGCCAGAGGTGAAGACCGCCGCTAAGGCTGAGGCTCAGCAGGCGGCACCTACACAACTGGCAGATGCTTCGGCCAATCTTACGAAAGCCAGTGTTACCAAAGCTAGTGCGGCAAGCCAGCCCAGCTATCGTTTGGTGAACACGGCTGCTGCGCCCAAACAACAGGGTGCCACCAAGCTTAGCAAGACTGCCAAACCCTCACGGGCAAACAACAATTGGGCGGTGCAATTGGGAGCCTATCGCAACCAGGGAACGGCACAAAAGGTCGTGCGCTTGGCCAGCGGCCATCTGCGGGGGGTGGTTAGTGCGCCGCGCCCACGCATCGCCCCGATCAACCGCGATGGGGTTCGGCTGTATCAGGTGCGCCTGACCGGGTTAGACAAAACCGATGCGCTGGATGCCTGTGGGGTGTTAACCAACCGCGCGATGACCTGCAAAACCATCAAAAGCAGCGACGTTTAGGCGGCTTCCGCTATCTCAACGCATACCCGCCAGATTTAACAGCAGTTGCAGCAGCAGCGGTGTGCCGACAATCGCGCACAGGCTGCTGACCAGCACGATGCTGGCGGCCTTGTCCACCGGCATGTTGTTTTGAACGGCATAGGCGTTTAAATTGGCCGCGCTGGGCACCACCGCTATCACCATCAAACATTGCGCCATAATCGGGGTTAACAGCATGGTGTAGCGTTGATCGGCCAGCACCACCGCAAGGGTTAACAGGGGTACCAGCAAAAACTTACCAAACAGGCTGATCCCCAACAGGGGTAAATCCCAGCCTAAGCGTTTTTGGTTCGCCAGCGCCAACCCCAACAGCATCATGCCCAAACAGACATAGGCGCCCTTAGCAATCTCCCAAAACTTCAACAACGGCAGGGGCAGGGCGACATGCAGGCTGGATAACCCCACGCCAATGATCATGGCGTAAATAATCGGCAGGCGCAGCACCCGCCGCACCGCCTGCGTGGTAGTTAGCCTGCCGCGCGCTAGGAAATAATAGCTAAGGGTTGCTTCATACATGTTGACACCAAGAATGGTAAATATATAAATGCCGATGTTTTTTTCACCAAGCAACGCCATGGCAACCGGCAGACCGAAATAGCCCACATTGCCGGCGCCGGTGGCATTGGGTAACAGAAAAACGCCCAGGTTGTTTTTGGGCAACAAACGATGCCCAAGCCAAAGACAGGATAGCCCCGTAACGCTGGCCAACACAAAGCTAATGATCGGCAACAGCGCCAAGGCCGGCGTAAAATTGAGCTGCAACACCGCGCCAAACACGACGATGGGGGAAAAACCGTAGATCACCAAAGCCGCGACCGAATTCAGGTCAATTTTGTGCAGCCGTCCCAACAGATAGCCCAACCCAATCAACAGCGTCATGTTCAACAGGGTGGGGAACAGGGCGGCAAACATCCCCATTTAAAACACAAAGGCCGGCGGCGGCGACAATTCTGGCAGCCACGGGGTGGCGCAATCGAATAGCGGCAGGTGATCAAGATGGTTGTGGTGTTTGGTGTACAATGTCGCCTTGGCCACCGCGTCATCCGCGCCACGGCGAATGCATAACAACCGCCCACCCAGCTTTAGCTGCGCGGCATAGGCGCTTGGCAGGCTGGCGGTGGCGCCGTTCAGCAGCATAATATCGTATGGCCCCTGTTCAGGCGCGCCGCCACCAACCCCCTGATCCTTCGCCAGCCAGGTGACGGGCGCCAGTTGAAAATCCTCCTGCAGCTGTTGCAAATTCGCCTTAGCCAGTTGACGCAACCCAGCATCCGGCTCCACCGCCACCACGCTGCCGGCCAGCAGGGCAAACAGGGCGGTGCTATAGCCGCTGGCGGGCGCCAGATCCAACACATGGTCGTTTGGATGGATCGCCGCGGCCTGCAGCAGGCGCGCCAGCACCATCGGCTCTAACAAATAGCGGCCATTGCCCAGCGGCACATCCACATCACCATAGGCCAAGGGCAGGGCGGCATCCGGCACAAACCATTCGCGCGGCAATTGTTCCAACGCCGCCAGCAACCGCGGGTCGATCACCTTGTTGGTGTTGATCTGGCTCAGCACCATGTTGCGGCGTGCAATGGTAAAGGAGCTGGTGTTCATAGCTGTGTTATGGGCGGTATGGGGCATCAAAGCTTACCTGTGTGAATCCAGAGTTTCATCATCTATCTTTACCCCCAGCAAAAGATTACCACAAGGCTTGACCAACAGCGGTTAAGTCTTCTTAATGTTTTTCTACCATGCTGGCCGGGTGGCAGAGTGGTTATGCAGGGGCCTGCAAAGCCTCGTACGTCGGTTCAATTCCGGTCCCGGCCTCCAACATCTTGGTTTTGATCGGCCTGCTGCTGCTGATAGGCGGCCAGGCTGGGCAGCACATTTTCCAATCCCAGATCGGCGATCAGGCCTGCCTTGTCTAGCCCCGCCAACACCTGCGGTCTTGCGCCGCACAGCACCACGCGGGTGCCCCTTTTGTGAAAATTGCGGGTCAGCTCCTTAAGCGCGGCGGTGCCGGTGGCATCCATAAAGGGCACGCGGCTGAGGTCTAGAATAAACACCGCAACCGCATCATGGATGGCGGCCAAGGTATCCTGCAGCTTTTCGGCCGCGCCAAAGAAGACGGGGCCATCAATTCGGTACAACAGGGTGTTGTGGGGAAGGGTGATGGTGGGCTCATCGCGATCAATTTCCTCAGCGTTCACCGAATCGGCCATGCGTTTCATAAACAGCAGCGCCGACAGCATCACCCCCGCGTTCACCGCCACCACCAGATCGCTGAACACGGTTAGGCCAAAGGTGATCAGCATGATCGCCACATCCGATTTGGGCGCGGTTTTGAACAGATACACAAAATGCTGCCACTCGCTCATCCGATAGGCCACCACGAACAGCACGGCCGACAGGGCGCACAGCGGCAAATGCTTGGCCAGCGGCGCCAGCACCAGCATGATCAGCAGCAAAACCGCGCAATGAATCACCCCCGACAGCGGGCTGGTGGCGCCATGGCGGATGTTGGTGGCGGTGCGGGCAATCGCGCCGGTTGAGGCAAACCCGCCGAACAGGGGGGATGCGATGTTGGCCAAACCCTGGCCGATCAACTCCTGGTTCGAATTGTGCTTGGTGCCGGCCATTCCATCGGCCACCACCGCGGAAAGCAGCGATTCAATCGCCCCCAGCATCGCCACCGCAAAGGCGGGCCCCAGCAGCACCAGAATCTTTTCCCAGCTAAGGCTGATCCCCTGCCACTGCGGCAACGACTGCGGAATGCCGCCAAAGGCGCTGCCGATCGTCGCAACATCGTGAAACATCCCCACCTGCACGACGGTGGCGTAAACAATCGCCAACAGGGGGGCTGGGATTTTGGGCACAAATTTGGGCGCCAGAATCAACACCAGCAGGGTTTGACAGGCGACTGAGGTGGTGCCCCAATCCAAATGCGGCATCGCGGTCAGCAGGCTTAACAGCTTTTCATGGAACAGCAGGCTGGTGCCGGCAGGCTTTAGGCCGAAAAAATCCTTCCACTGCCCCACCCAAATGATCACCGCAATGCCGCTGGTAAAGCCGGTAATCACGGGGGTTGGGATGTATTTGATCATGGTGCCAAAGCGCAGCAGCCCCATCGCCAGCAGCATCACACCGGCCATCAGGGTGGCCAGCTGCAACCCCGCAATCCCATGGGTGGCGGTAATGCCCGACAAAATCGCGATAAAGGCACCGGTTGGGCCGCTGATCTGCAGACGGCTGCCGCCCAGCATCCCGCTTAAAAATCCGGCAACAATCGCGGTGTAGAGCCCCTGCTCAGGCTTTGCACCGCTGGCGATCGCAAAGGCCATGGCCAGCGGCAGGGCCACCAAGCCCACCACCACGCCCGACCCCAAGTTTTTCAACCAATGGGCACGCCCCCATAGGCCAGCGCGGTAGGATTCTAAAGCAGCTATCATGATGCCCTATGCTCTAGCGCACTGGCCGGCAAAAGGGAAGGGCGCAACTTATCGATTTTTCGCTGCAATGTTCGGCGATGCAGGCCCAGTTCGCGGGCAGTGGCCGAGATGTTGCGTTTGTTGCGCTCAAAGACGGTTACGATATGTTCGCGCTCGGCCTCATCCAGTTTCAAGGTTTCCGCCACCACGGGCGTTTTGGGATCGCCGTCTGCCTTGTGAAACGCGGCAATAATCTCCTCCGTTGAAACCGGTTTGGCCAGATAATGCACCGCGCCCAGCTTAATGGCCTCCACCGCGGTGACGATATTGGCGTAGCCGGTTAAAACGACGATGCGGGTTTGTGCATCAACCCCCAGCAATTGGGGAATGAGTTCTAGGCCAGATTGCTTGCGCATCTTCAAGTCGATCAACGCCCATTCTGGATTAAAATCCTCAGCCGTTTTGACGGCCTCTGCTACATCATGTGCCGTTCTGACCTCATACCCACGCTTGACGAAATGGTGATACAATGCATCGCATAGGGCTAGGTCATCATCCACAATCAACAGGCTGGTCATACCGCAATCCTTTTAAGGGGCAAGTGAATCATCGCCAAGGTGCCTTGGTCGGGGGCATCCTTGAATGCAAGCGTTCCCCCCAGGCGGGCCATGACACTTTTGGCGAGGAAAATGCCCAAACCCAACCCATCCTGTTTGGTGGTGATGCCGGCCGCCCCGATCGATTGTTTGATCGCTTCGGGCATGCCGTTGCCCTGATCGCGGATGCAAATGCGCAAGACTTGCGGTGTCCAGGAGGCTTCCAATGTGACCGATAGGGGCGATGCATCGGCCGCGTTATCGAGAAGATTGATCAGCACTTGTCTGAAGCCATGCTCCGCCAACACACAGGGGTGCCCGGTTCCCTGGAGGCTGGTTTCCAGCTGGATACCAGGATTCGCCTGCGCCCAATCTGCAACGATTGTTTCAAGAAAGCGATCCAACTGCATGGGCGCCCCACTTTCTGCGCGGGCAACCCCGCCGGCCGCTGTAATGCTGAAAAGGATCTGTTTGCATCGTTTGATTTGCTCCTGCAGCCGGCGTGCGGTTTCTGGGTCTGCCTCCTCAGCCAGCACAGCCATGGTGGCCAGGGGCGTTCCAAGCTCATGCGCGGCGCCGGTGGCCATCGTTCCCAATGATGCCATTTTTTCTGCCTCAGCCAACAAGGCGTCCTGACGGCGGATAGTGGTGTTCATGCGCACGATAAACCATGCCACGATCAGCGCCAGCAACACAAACGCAATCCACATCCCCTGCACATGCAAACTGAAAAAATCACCAAGATGATGATGCAGAAAATACGGAACCTCAATATTCCAGAACATCAGCAACGTATAGAAAATCACCGTAATCCCCGCCGTCATCCAGGTGTAAAAGGCTGGCAGGGTTACGGCGGCAATCACCACCTGCAGAATGAATAGGGAGGCGAATGGATTGGTCGCGCCCCCCGTGCAATACAGCAATCCATAAAGCGCCAACATATCCAAGAACAATTGCACGAAAAATTCTTGCTCAGAAACCATCCGCCGGCGCCTGAACCGCCACCATGTAAAGCCATTCAACCCCATGGAACCGGCGATGATAAGGTACAAAGGGGTGGTTTGCAGCGGGATTCGCAGCGCGTAGGTTACCACCAGAATCGCCACGATCTGCCCGACCATCGCAATATTTCTAAGCCACCAGAGCAGTTTCAAATTTTGATGTGCTGATAGATGTTCCATGATGACCTATTAACGTCATTCCACTTTAAAAACTTACAGTGCTGCAAATATCACGAGCTCTGCGATACGGTGCTCATGTACCCATGGTACACTCCGCTCCGTTTCTCGATCTCATGACATTTTCGCAAGCTGTAACTTTTTAAATTGAAACGACTATATCGCATTTTCTTGTCCATGTCCCTGCGACATCTTGTCACATTCCCAAAGACAAACCATGGCTTTATACACAGTACCTGTTCGCCTGTGTTCCCCCTTCTCCCACCCAAACAAAAATCACGAGGCTGTTATGAAAACATCCGTTTTGACCTTATTGCTGTGCCCCATCGCGCTGGCGACCTTGCCCGCGCACGCGGCCGATCAGAACGCGGTCAACCAACTGCCCGCTGTGGTGGTGACGGCCACCGGGCAGGGGGCGCTAACGGTGCCGGATAACGCCGCCGCCACCAGGGAGATTCAGCAAACACCTGGTGGGGTCGCCGTGGTCGATGCCAAAGACTTCGCGGACAAATACACCTTGAATTTTGAGGATACGCTGGCCTATATTCCCGGCGTTTATGCACAAAAACGCTTTGGTGAGGAGGTCAGAATCTCTATCCGTGGGTCGGGTCTATCGCGTGGATTCCATTTGCGTGGGTTGGATTTGCTGCAAGATGGCATACCGTTTAACCTTGCCGATGGGTCGGCCGATTTTCAGGAAGCGGATTCGTTGGCCACCCAGCGTATTGAGGTGTTCAAGGGCGCCAACGCCTTGCAATACGGCAGCGCGACATTGGGCGGCGCGGTGAATATGGTCAGCAAAACCGGCAAAAGCGATCCAGGCGACCAAATTCGCGCAGAGGCGGGTTCTTTCAGCACCTATCGTCTGAACACCCAATCAGGGCGTGATTTTGGCCATGCTGATCTGTTCTTAAGCCTGACCGGCACCAGCAGTGAGGGGTTTCGCAAGCATGGGGAGCAGGAAAACGTCAAGTTTAACAGCAATTTCGGCAAGAAAATTGCTGAGGATGTGGAAACGCGTTTTTATCTTAGCGGCAACAGCATTGGTCAGGAATTGCCCGGAAGCCTAAACCAGGCCACAGCCCTAGACAGCCCCAAAACGGCTGACCCATCCGCCATTAGAGACGATCAGAAGCGCGATATCCGATCCGTGCGTCTTGCCAACAAAACCACCTTTAGCTTGGACAATGACGACAAAATCGATGTTGGAGCCTTTGTCAATTCCAAGGATTTGTTCCACCCCCTGACGCCTTTTATTGGTGTGATCGACCAAGAAAGCCTTGATTATGGCGCCTTTGCGCAGGGCTCTGGCGAATACGAGCTGGCTGAGCATCGCAACCGTTACCGCCTGGGGCTTAGCACCCACCTAGGCACCGTGGAGGCCAAGGTCTTCCAGAATGTTCGGGGGTCACGCGGTGCGTTAACGGCCGATGCCGATCAACATTCTGAAAATGTTACGCTTTATGGGGAGAATCATTTTTTTGTCGTGCCGGAATGGGCGTTGGTTACCGGGGCGCAGGTAAGCTATGCCAACCGTGATGAAAACAACAACCTGCGACCCAGCGAAAGCGACAGCAAAAGCTACAACGCCTTGAATCCAAAACTGGGCGTTCTTTACGAGCCTAACAAAGATCTGCAAGTCTTTGCGAATGTCAGCAAAAGCCATGAGCCGCCGACCTTCTCTGAGCTGACACAAAGCGGAACGGTGGGTTTCACGCCCGTTGACGCGCAAAAAGCGTGGACAGCAGAAGTGGGAAGCCGTGGCAACTATGGCATTGCTGGGTGGGATATCAGCCTGTACCGTGCATGGATTAAAGATGAACTGCTGCAATTCACAACTGGCTCAGGCGTCCCGGCCAGCACCTTTAACGCTGGGAATACGGTTCATCAAGGCCTCGAACTTGGTTTAGACCTGCAATTGGCCAACAACCTGCTGGCCAAAGACGATCATTTGCAAATTCGCAACGCCTATACCTTCAGCGATTATTACTTTGAGAACGATCCGCAATATGGCGATAACAACATTGCCGGACAACCCCAACATTTATTCCAGGCTGAGCTGCGCTACGATCATGCCGATCATTGGTATGTTGCGCCGAACATCGAGCTGGCGGGCAGCGCGGATGTGGATTTTGCCAACAGCTTGAAATCGCCTGGATATGGGCTTGTCGGTCTTGGCGCGGGCTATGATGTGACCCCCAACGTCAGTCTTTTCCTTGATGGGCGCAATCTTTTGAACAAGACCTATATTTCCACCTTTAGCACGACGGTTAATAGCAAGGGCAACACCAACGTGTTTTATCCAGGCGATGGGCGGTCGGTTTATGCAGGCGTGCGGATTAAGCTGTAGATGTCGATCAAACCGCCGTACTACAATTTCTTCTGGCGTTGGCATTTTTATGCGGGGCTTTTCGTCACCCCGATTATCTTCATCATGGCGGTGACGGGGGGGCTTTACCTGTTGCAGCCGCAAATCGAAGACTTGCTCTATGGCGATCGTTTGTATTTGCCAGCAGCCTATCAGGGCGTGATCGATCATGATGCCCTTGTACAAGCGGCCAAGAATCGATGGAGCGCCAGGCAGGTGCACAGCTATCAACCGCCCGCCACGTCTCGTCAAACGGCTCAGGTCGTCCTGACCACCAAAGATGGGGTGAAGCTGACGGTTTTTTTGCACCCCACCACCCAGCAGGTGCTGGGCACGGTTGTTGAAAAATGGCGCTTGATGAATCTGGCGCGTGAGATTCACAAGGGACTGATGTTGGGAACGCCAGGGCGGGTAATCACCGAGCTGGCCGCCTGCTGGCTGATCGTCATGCTGGCAACCGGTTTTTATCTTTGGTGGCCACGCAGGCATCAAAAACGCGGCGTTCTGGTTTCCAACACCCACACAAGGGGGCGCAAGCTATGGCGAGAATTTCATGCCGTTCCTGGCGCATGGGTGGGTCTATGGATAGGCGCGTTGCTGATCACCGGTTTGCCGTGGTCGATTTTATGGGGGGGCTTGCTGACGGATCTTTCCACCCGTGTGGGTGAGGGGTTCCCGAAAGCGGTCTTTTCGGCCAGACCTCACTCGCTAAGCCCCCTATCGCTAAGTGATGCGGCGTTGCCTGACATTTCCATGAATCAGCTTTTTCAAGAAATTGCACAACAACACATCAATCATGCCTTTAAAATTGATTACCCATGGGGTCCCAAAGGTTCCTATGCCCTGATGCCGCTGCGTCACGGTGGCGAGCCGCACAACTTGGCTTTTCTGTTTTTTGATCGCCGGAGCGGGCATCTGCTGGAGGCTTATCGTTGGGACAATTTGGGTAAGGTTGGTCGGCTTACCTCGCTGGGCGTCGCCTTTCACGAGGGCCGCCTGTTTGGCGGCGCGAACCAGCTGCTGAACCTGACCGCCG
>JBIJBF010000028.1:0-11178 GCA_044345375.1 Alphaproteobacteria bacterium | reverse complement strand
TGTGCGGCATTGCCGCCGCCTGGGCCACCCCACGCACCCCCCATGTGGGCGAGGCCAGTGGCAAGCAGAACAGTTGGCGCAGCCTGCTGACCGCCATTGCGATGATCCGGAAAACGCCGCAGCTAAGCTTGGCGGCCGGCTTGATCGCCTGGTTTTGGTTTTTTGGCGCGCTGGTGCAGCTGGCCTTGGTGATGGTGGGGGAGCAGGAGCTTGGCCTGCCCGCCGATCAAACCGGTTGGCTGGCGGCCAGCGCTGGCATTGGCATTGTGGTGGGCAGCGTGCTGGCTGGGAAATTGTCGGGTCATCAGGCCAAGCTGTCTTATCTGTATTACGCAGCCGTTGGCATGGGCGCGGCCAGTGTTGCGCTGTTTCTGGCCAGCAATTTTCTGTTCGCCGCCATCGCCATGGTGGTGTTGGGAATCAGCGCCGCCTTTTACAGCGTGCCGATCTACAGCTTTTTTCTGGCGCATTGCCCCGATGACAACCGCGGCAAGATTCTGGCCGGCCTGACTTTTATCAACACCCTTGGCATTTTGTTGGCTTCCGTGACCTTATTTATCGGCCATAATTTGTTAGGCTTGGCCGGTCGGCAACTGATTCTGATTGCCGGTATCGGCACGATAGCGTTGGTTGTTGCACGGCTGCAAAAGCTGCGGGCGAATCCCAGCCGTTACCGCTAGGCTTCTGCCCTAAACGGCCGTGTTAGCAGAGCCTGCACCACATCTGGCAACGATATTTTCCCCTGCAACAGGGGCTGCACCGCGCTGATTAGGGGCAGCTCAACCGCGTAATCTTGGCACAGGCTGGCAATGCTAGCGGCCGCCGACACCCCCTCAACCGTTGAGGGATGCTCGGCCAACAGCTGCTCCAGCTTTTCTCCCCGGCCTAAGGCCAGTCCAAGGCGATAATTGCGCGATTGTTCGCTGGTCGCGGTCAGCAGCAAATCGCCTAGGCCGGCCAGCCCCATCAGGGTGGTGCGAAGCCCCCCCATCACCTCAGCCAACCTAGCCATTTCGGCCAAACCACGGGTGATCAGGGCGGCGCGCGCATTCTCACCCAGCCCCGCCCCCATCGCCATTCCTGCGGCCAGGGCCACCACGTTTTTCAACGCCCCGCCCACCTGCACGCCGATCACATCGCTGTTGTGGTACAGGCGGTAACGCGGCGGCAGGCTTAGGCGTTCCACCCCCCGCATGCCGATCGCGCTGTCGGTGCAGCCAAGGGTAGCGGCGCAGGGCAAGCCGTCGGCCACCTCCCCCGCGAAATTCGGGCCCGACAGCACCGCCAGCGGCTGTGCATCTGGCAGGCAGTGGCGGATGGCGTCCAGCAGCAAATGTTGCGGCGGCTGATGGGATGCGGCAGAGCACCCCGTCACGAACCCCTTGGCCGCATTGATCACCAGCGTTTGCGGGTTCAGCAGCGGGGCAATGCGCGCCGCCAGCTCCACCACATGGCTGGATGGAATCGCCAAGATCACATCGCTGGCCTCTGCTAGGGCGGCGGCCAGATCATCTGTGACGGTCAGGGTGGGTGCCAGCACCAACTGGGGGAAAAAGCGCGGATGCCGTCGGCTTTGCTGCATTTCAGCCGCCACCGCCGCGCGATGCGACCACAGCTGCACCCGCCAACCAGACTCCGCATACAGCTGCGCCAGGGCGGTGCCCCAACTGCCGGCACCCAGAATTGCGATGTTGTTGGCCGCGCCCATGCTGCTTCACCCCTTGTTGCCCTATAGTCGTTTCAATTTAAAAAGTTACAGCTTGCGAAAATGTCATGAGATCGAGAAACGGAGCGGAGTGTACCTATAGGTACATGAGCACCGCAACCGCAGAGCTCGTGATATTTGCAGCACTGTAAGTTTTTAAAGTGGAATGACTAGAAGGCTTTACCATGATTTTGCCGCAACATCACCATTTTCTTGCCAGAAACTTTGCGCAAGCTGTACAGTGTTAACCGTCACAACCAATTTCGTTTTTTCAAAGGAATTCCCCATGCGCGAAGCCCACAACCGTCATTTTGGCCGCACCCTGTGTAGCATGTTGATCGCTGCCCTTGTTGCAACCGCTGGCCTAACCGGATGCACCAACCTGAACGGTGGTGGTGGTGGAACTGGGGTGAAGGAGGGGGTGGGAACCGTGCTGGGCGGGGTTGGCGGCGCGGTGGTTGGCTCGCAATTTGGCAAGGGCAATGGCCAATTGGCGATGGTGGCCACCGGCACCCTGCTGGGCGCGTTTTTGGGCAATCAGGTCGGGCAATCGCTGGACAAGGCGGATGCGATGTACGCCAACCGCGCCGGGCAAACCGCCTTTGAAACCGCCCCTTCGGGCACGCCAACCGCCTGGCGCAACCCCGATTCGGGCAATTCTGGCACCATCATTCCCAAACCCGCCTATCAGGCACCCAGCGGTGAATACTGCCGTGAATTCAGCCAAACCGTAACGGTTGGCGGACGGGCGCAGGAGGCCTATGGAACCGCCTGTCGCCAGCCTGATGGCAGTTGGCGCATCGCCCAATAAGTCCCTGCACACAAAAACAGCGTGGGGGAATCTCTGGTCAAACGCATCAGAACACCGTAACCTTTGGGCATTGTTTTTCTGGAGTGAGGATCATGAGCACCCCCCCACCCTTGCGGGCGCGTATTTACGACAGCGTTCTTGACACCATTGGTGCAACGCCCTTGGTACGCCTGCCCCGATTTACCCAGCATTACCAGCTAAAGGCTGAGCTGTTGGCAAAATTGGAGTTTTTCAACCCGCTGGCCTCGGTCAAGGATCGCATCGCGCTAAAACCTGGCATGACGGTGATTGAGCCGACCTCAGGCAACACCGGCATCGCCCTGGCCATGGTCTGTGCCGCCAAAGGCTACCCGCTGATCCTGTGCATGCCCGAAAGCATGTCGATGGAGCGGCGCAAAATGCTGTGGCTGCTGGGCGCCAAACTGGAGCTAACACCAGCGGCGGGCGGGATGAAGGCGGCCATCGCCCGCGCGCTGGAACTTCATCAGGCAGACCCCAACAGCTTTATGCCGCAGCAATTTGACAACCCCGCCAATCCCGCCATCCACCAATCCACCACCGCGGTTGAGATTTTGCAGGACACGGCTGGCCGGTTGGACTATGTCGTCAGCGGCGTGGGCACCGGCGGCACCCTGACCGGCGCGGGTGGGGCGTTGAAGCAACAGCTGCCCGAGCTGAAAATCGTGGCGGTTGAGCCAAAGGATAGCCCGGTGTTAAGCGGTGGCCAACCCAGTCCCCACAAGATTCAGGGCATCGGCGCCGGCTTTATCCCCAGCGTTCTCAACACCGCCCTGATCGACGAAATCATCACGGTCAGCAATGAGGACAGCTTTGCCACTGCCCGCCAGATCGCACGGCTGGACGGATTGCCAGTGGGAATATCCAGCGGCGCGGCGCTGTGGGCAGCCTTGCAAATCGCGAACAGGCCAGAGGCGGCGGGCAAGCGGATTGTCGTGATCATCCCATCCTTTGCCGAACGCTATCTCTCCACCGCCCTGTTCGATGGATTTGAGGGATGAATCGCCCGCCCTGTTGGTTGACCATCTTGATGACCGTGTTTTTGTGCGTTGGCCTATCCCGCCCGATTCTGGCGGCTGAGGAGGATGCGGATGCTGCTAAACCGCAAGCTGCCGCCCCCGCCCCCATTAGCAGCAACCCAAACATCGGCAGCCAAACCGGGCTAAGCCTGCCGCGGTTTGTTAGCCTGCGCACCGCTGAGGTCAACGCCAGAACGGGGCCCGGCACCCGATACCCGATCGATTGGGTCTACACCCGCAAAAATCTGCCGGTGCAAATTACGGAGGAGTTCAGCACCTGGCGCAAGATCCGCGATGTGGATGGGGCTGAGGGGTGGATTCACCAAACCATGGTGGTGGGCAAGGACACGGCCTTGGTGATTCACGACAACGCGTTGTTTTATGATGGCTATGGCGCCAAGGCCCGCCCCATTGCACGGCTGCAAAAGGGCGTGATCGCCGAAATTACCAGATGTCAGGAGGGGCGTTGCCACCTGCAAATCCCTGAAACCAAGGGCGGCGATCAACAGCGCGGCTGGGCGAATAAGGAGGATCTTTGGGGCGCGGTTCGCTAAGCCGACAACCTCAAGAAAGCCCCCCCAAAAACAAGAAAGATGACATATGGATTGGCAGGATGACGCGGTGGTGCTTAGCAGCATGGTTCTGGGCACCAGTTCAGCCCTGAGGCTGAATCTGTTGACGCGGGAGCATGGGCGCGCCAGTGGCATGTACCGCCCCGCCGCCGCGCGAAAAGGGAGCGCCCGTTACAGCCCGCAGGCCGGCGAAATCACGCGGGCGCGTTGGCGTGGGCGGCTTGAGGAGCATTTGGGAAACTGGCAACTGAACCCCATCCGCTGTCATTTAACCCACAGCATGTCGCATGCCGGCAAATTGCAGGCGGTGCTGGCCACGGTTGGCCTGTGCGACCATTTGCTGCCTGAGCAGCACCCCTATCCCCGCCTGTTTGATGCCTGCCTTGCCTTCATCGATGGTCTGGCGCAGGAAAATTGGCTGGCACGTTATATCGGCTTTGAATTGGTGTTGTTGGAGGAGTTGGGGTTTGGCCTAAGCCTTGATCGTTGCGCGGTGACCAACAGTGTGCAAGATTTGGCCTATGTTTCGCCCAAAACCGGCCGCGCGGTCAGCATCACCGGTGCTGGCATCTACGCCCCCCGCCTGCTGCCCATGCCGCACCTGCCCCAAGAATGGCTGAATCTTACCGGCTTTTTCCTGAACACCTATGCCGCCCAGGGCCGCCGCCTGCCCCCCGCGCGGGATGGGCTGGTGCAGCAGCTGCAGGCGTTGCACCAACCCCAAGCTGTTTGCCAATCCGCCTGAATCTTCTTATGCTCGCCGCAAGATTTGTGAAACTGGAGTTGTCTCATGCGCCTTTTGCCCCTTCTGACCGTTCTTGCCGCCGTTGCTGTCTTCACCCCGACCGCCCATGCGGAGCAGGAGGCCATTCCCAAACTGATCAGCACCACCGGTTTTTGCAGCCGTGATGTGGTGCCCGATCGCGGACGTATCCAGCTGACCGCGGTGGTGGAGAACAAAGATCTCAAAACCGCCATTGCGCTGGCTACCAAACAGTATGAACAGGTACGGGCAGAAATTCTGGCGCTAAAACTGCCCAATGCGGAGTTCGCCACCAACAATTATTCGATCGAGGAACAATGGGATTACGTGCAACCGAACAACAAACGGGAACGGCGTGGTTATCAGGCGCGCATGGGTTTATCGGTGGTAACCAGCGATCTTAGCCGTTTGGGCGATGTGATCGCGGTGGCCAGCAAAAATGCGGTGGCCGATGTGGGGCAGCTGCAACTTTTTCTCTCGCCCCCCAAAAAGACCGAGGCGGAAAAATCTTGCCTTGAGGAGGCGGCCAGTGATGCGCGTGATCGGGCATTGAAACTGGCCAAGGGCGCTGGTGTAAAACTGGGCAACCTGCAGAATCTGAACAGCAGTGGCGGTTTTATCGAGCCTGCCCCACCCCGCCCGATAATGCAACGCGGCGCAATGGTTGCGGCCAGTCCGGACTTCGCCCCGTCGATTGAGCCAGGCCAGCAAACCATCCAGATCACCGTGAACGCCAGCTTTTTTATTGATTAACCTTCTTTACGGGGGGGCAGTAGCCGCGCGGGGGAGGCAAGCTTAAGCGCGGGTTAACAAAAGTTTTTTGTTAATTTCTATGCGCTAAAATTCCCTGAAGAAAGGCGCGTCATGCACGACCCCAGAAAACTTCTTGAAATGATTAACGCCCATAAGCTTTGGCTAAACAAGCGTATGGGGGGGACGCGCGCCAATTTAACTTTGCTAAATTTGGAGGGCGTTAACCTGAACAGCGTCCAATTGGCTCATGCCAAGTGCACGGGTGTGGTTTTGACCAACGCCTGTTTGGTTAAAGCCAATTTTAGCCATGCTGATCTGTTTTCCGCCAATTTAAAAAATGCTGATCTTCGCGACAGCATTTTGGTCGGCACTGACTTGCGCGGGGCGGTTTTACGGGGCGCCAACCTTGCTGGTGCTGATTTTCAACATGCCGATTTGCGAGGCGGCAATCTTTTAATCAAAACGGATCGAAACAAAGATTTGGCAAGTTTTTTGCCCGCCAGCTCAACCGGTTTGTCTAAGGAAAACGGCGCGCACATCACCGATCTTAGCCATGCCAAAATGGATGGTTGCAAGTTAACCGAAACACGGTTAAACGGCGCCAATTTAACTGGAGCTAGCCTGAAAAAGGCGGATTTAACCAAGGCCAATCTTGCCGGATGTGATCTTAGCCAAACAGATTTAACCGGTGCCTGTTTGCAACATGCCAATTTAACCGGTGCCACCTTGTCGGAAACCACCATGCGTCACGCCAATCTGGCAAACGCGGTTCTTGACAAAATCGATCTGACTGAGGCGGATCTTACTGGCGCAAACTTTCGGAAACTCTCCAATGATTTCAGCATGGACACGCGCCGTATTTTTGCCCTGCATGACCGATGGATTCGTCAGGCTGGCGCGGATGGCATACGCGCCAACTTTAGTGGCTTGGATTTACGAGAAACCGATTTAAGCGGTTTGAATCTCAGCGGTGCCATTTTTGCCTGCAGCCACTTGGAGCACAGCGAATTTGTGCAATCGACCATGATTTTAACCGATTTCAGCGAAGCTTTTTTGCAAGGAACCTGTTTTAACAACGCGTTGATGGAAGGTTGCAATTTGTCAGGCGCCAGCCTGATTAAGGCATCGCTGCGCGGCACAAAACTTGGGAACATCCATGTGCCCAACAACGACCCTATCGTCATGAAACGCCTATGGAACAGCAACCTAACCAACGCTGATTTGCGCCAGGCTGATCTTACCGGTGCAGATCTTAGGCTAGCCAACCTAAGTGGCACGAATTTCAGCGGCGCCAACCTAAGTGAGGCTGATTTGCGCGGCGCAATTTTGAAGAACGTAGAGTTTGCTGAAGCCAACCTCAGCAACGCCAAATTGTCTTAGCCTGCGTGGGGGATAGATTATGCCTGTTTTCGCTGCTCATCCGTTGGTTGAACCGCTTTAAAATCATGCGTTAAGTCACCAGCAGCAAGATAGCCGACAGCATCGCTGCCCAATCGTGAACCAATCATTCTCTCCGCCAAGAACTCATCCCCTGCCAGCTCTTCACCGGCTAGGCGATGTGCCGCCCGACGAAAATAATTCATGATATACACCCGCATGGCAGCGGTCAGGGTAGAAATCTTCCGATTCCTCTCCAAACGGCTGCACAATTCATGCACGTTCAACTGTTCCCGGCGGCATATTTCGGCCAACGCATCCCACATTTCTGGCTCCAACCGCATGGAGGTGCGGTGACCATCAACAATCACATTTTTGTTTAACAGAGTGCTCATTGTTACGCCCTTTGTTTAGAATGACCTGCCACCCAAAAACACACTACATGCGTGTGTATTGTGTGTTTACACTATCAGAGGTTGTACCCGTATGCAACCCCCCCCAACGATTATCTCTCGAGGGCAGGCGGATTAGGCATGGAGTGGTTTTCTGCCCCTGATGACGATAAGATGAGGATTCACAATGGTTTCGATAGGAGTCAAGGAATGATAGAGATCAAACGCTGGACGCTTTTAGGCGTCCTCCTGCTGATGTTCTGTTCAGCAACGCAGGTCGAATCTGCGCGCGCCCTGCCGATTCTGCGTGATGCGGAAACCGAAACGGTGCTGCGCGGGTTGCTGGATCCCCTGCTGGTCGTCAACCGCCTTAACCCACAGGCGGTGCGGCTTTTTGTGGTCAACGCCATCGACCTAAACGCCTTTGTTGCGGATGGTCAGCAGCTGTTTATGCACGCAGGCCTGCTGATGCGCGCTGAAACCGCCGACCAAGCGCAGGGGGTAATGGCGCATGAGGTGGGGCATATGGTGGGCGGTCATTTGGCGCTGCGCGATCAGGTGGCTGGTCAGGCGGGCATGGGGGTAATGGCCACCTATGCCCTGGCGGCGGCGGCTGGTGTTTTAAGCGGCAATGCCGGTGCCTCAAGCGCCATCTTGCTGGGCGGGCAACAGGCGGTTGAACGCCGTTTCCTGAGCTTTTCGCGCGCGCAGGAATCTGCGGCTGACGCATCCGCCCTTAGCACCATGGATGCGTTGCAACTGGGCGGTGAGGGGCTGTTATCCTTTTTTCGCATTCTTGAGCGGGAGGAGCAGGTGAACGGGCTAAGCGGCGGCAACCCCTATCAACGCAGCCACCCGCTGACCCCCGAGCGATCCGCCACCATCGCCAGCCACCAGGCCAAATCCCCCTATGCGGGCAAACAGTTGGGCGCAGCGACCGAGGCGGCCTATGCACGGGTGCGGGGCAAGCTGCGCGGGTTTTTGTTGACGCCTGAGGCGGTGACCGCGCTGTACGCCAAGCAGCCGGATGAGGCTGTGGAAAAACGCTACGCCCTCGCCATTGCTGCCTTCCGTCGCAACGATTTGGATGCGGCGTTGGCGGGGGTTGATCGCCTGCTTCAGGAATCGCCACGCGATCCCTATTACTGGGAATTGCGCGGGCAAATGCTGTATGAAAATGGTCGGGTGGCTGAGGCGGAAACGGCCTATCGGCGCGCCCTTGGCCTTAAAACCGAGCCGTTGATCCAACTGGCGCTGGTGGATGCCCTGATCGCGCAAGATGACATGCCCAAAACACTTGAGGCCAGAGGGCTTCTGCGCCAGGTGGTGCTGCGGGAGGGCGCTGACCCGCGGGTTTGGCGGCAATTGGCGGTGGTTGAGGGACGGCTGGGGCATCTGGCCGCCAGCTATCTGGCCTTGGCCGAACAAGCCCTGCGGGAGGGGAAGCCGCAGGACGCCAAACGTCAGGCGCAGCGGGTGTTGCAAACGCCGATCGATGCGCCCGCCGAGAGAGAGATAGCACTAGACGCCGCCGTCCGCCAACGCGCCCAAGATATTCTGGCGCTAAAAACGGTGGTGGATAGTAAGAGTAGGAATGCGCGATGAAGATTGAAGCTATTTTTGAATTTCCCCTCGTTGCGCTGCAATCATTAGTAGATCCGTGTCGGTATGCTGTAGTCCTGCAGTATCTGGCGTACGGGATATTCCTGTAAGATTTTGTTCTTGGGATAGTCCAGCAACATGATATGGAGAATTGTCTGCTAATCTCAAACTCATATTATCTGTGTCAATCTTATGATAATATTCTCTATACCCTTTGTGATGAACAGTCGTTGTTTTATCTGTACCATATAGCACATAGGTAATAGGCTGAACTTCTGCTGAGACGATAGTCGGATGTTGCTCGCCTTCATGCGTCTTGTTCCATTCAAATAATTCTTGTTCTACCTCTTGGCTTTTTTGTATATCACGTGCCTTTGCATGATTAGCATCTCTTAACTGCCTATCTGGGTTTATTCTATCGCGTTTACCTTCAGGTCTATAATCTTCCTGAAAAACCCGCTTTTTTTCTACCTTAACACCCAAAGATCTTACATGCGCTTCTAATCTTTTTTGTGAAGATATATTTAATAAAAAAAAATCCTGAACGCTGGCAGTAGCTCGTGATAATACATTGGTTAATTTACTCATATGATTTAATCTCTGCTTTTTATTATCAGCGTTAATCAATTGATTATTTATAGCATATAAATCATTGCAAGACCATTACATAAAGCCTAAGGGGTGTCGGGCGAAGCCTGACGGAGAGGGGAATTTAGGCCGCGTCGTCCAGCGAATACCCCGCGCTGCGCACCGTGCGGATGTAATCGCGCGATGGATCGTCTTTGGGGTTCAGGGCGATGCGCAGGCGGCGGATATGCACATCAACCGTGCGCGGTTCGACATAAATGTCGGAGCCCCAAACGGCATCCAGCAGCTGTTCACGGCTGAACACGCGGGTGGGATTCTCCATAAAATAGCGCAGCAGTTTGAATTCGGTGGGGCCGACATGAATTTCTTCCTCCCCACGCAGCACGCGGTAGGTGCGCAAATCCATGGTGAGCTCCCGATAGGTCAGGGTTTCCTCACTGCGGGATGGGTTGGCGCGGCGCAGCAAGGCCTTAACCCGCGCGATCAATTCGGGCACCGAAAACGGCTTGGTCAGGTAATCATCGGCACCGGTGCTAAGGCCCCGAACCTTGTCCGCCTCCTCCCCCTTTGCGGTCAGCATCAAAATGGGGATCAGCTTGGTATCGTTGCCGCGGCGCAAACGCCTGCAAACCTCGATCCCCGACACCTGTGGCAACATCCAATCCAACAGGATCAAATCGGGTTTGTTTTCCTCAACATGCAACAAGCCATCCTCGCCATCCACCGCCAGGGTTACCCGATACCCCTCCTTCTCCAGATTGTATTGCAACAATTCGCGCAAAGGCGCCTCGTCCTCAATCACCAGAATTTTTTCGTGCAGTTCGGTATCCATTAAAAAACCCCTAGCAAAAAAAGCGCTTGTTTGAACAGTTGATGTCTTTATGATTACGATAGGATTACTTGATTAGGATACGGTTAACAAGCCTGCCTATCGATGATTCCGCCCATTTGCTCCTGCCAAAGATAAAGTGCCCCAACATGAACAGCTTGCCAAAACGTTTTGATCCCGCCGCGGTTGAGTCCGCGCTTTATCAGCAGTGGGAGGCAGCCGGGGTGGGCAGGGCCAATCCTGACTCAGGCAAGCCCGCCTTTGCGATCAGCATGCCGCCCCCCAACGTCACCGGCAGCCTGCATATGGGGCACGCGCTGCAATACACCCTGCCCGATATTTTGTGCCGCTTTAAGCGCGCCACCGGCTTTGACGTGCTGTGGCAGCCTGGGGTGGACCATGCGGGCATTGCCGCGCATCTGGTGGTGGAAAAGCAGCTGGCGGCGGCGGGCAAGCACCGTTTTGAGGTGGGCCGGGCGGCCTTTGACGACAAAATGTGGGAATTGATGCAGGAATCGGGCGGCATCCACCGCGATCCTGCTACCAAAGCCATCAATCCACGCGGGGTTGGCCGCATCACCACCCAAATGCGCCGCCTTGGCATTCTGCCGGATTGGAGCCGCCAACGCTTTACCATGGACGATGGCCTGTCAGCCTTGGTGCGGCAAGTATTCGTAAAATTGTTCGACGCCGGCCTGATCTATCGCGCCAAACGGCTGGTGAATTGGGATCCAACCATGCAAACCGCG
>JBIJBF010000005.1:0-90181 GCA_044345375.1 Alphaproteobacteria bacterium | reverse complement strand
GGTCAAACTGCAAACCCGCCACCCAACCGCTGAGGTGTTGGCGCATCCCGAATGCCCCGACGAGATTTTGGCGCGCGCCGACTTTATCGGTTCCACCTCCCAACTATTGGCGCGGGTTAAGCTGAGCGCGGCTGAGACCTTTATCGTCGCCACCGAATCCAACATGCTGCATCAAATGCAAAAAGCCGCAGGGCACAAAACCCTGATCGGCGCGCCTGGGGTGGATGGCAGCTGCAGCTGCAACAACTGCCCCTATATGGCGCTGAACACCCTGGAAAAACTGTACCAATGCATGGTGGATCGCGCCCCAGAAATCCAGTTGCCTGAGGCGCTGAGATTGGCCGCGGCCAAACCACTGCAACGCATGCTGGAAATGTCTTAGCGGTCTTGACCACCTCGACAACGTCAGCCGTCCTGACCACCCCGCCGCCGATACCACCACCAACGGCCGTAGAACAAGCCCAACAGGCCGGCCACCGCCAACAGCGCGGCTAAGGGTGCGCGCACGGGATGGCGCGGCGCCTGCCAGGCCAGCGTCAGCAAAAACCCGTTCAGAATCCCCACCCTGCACACCACCGCCGCGTGGCTAAGCCCACCGCGCACCGCCAATTGAAAAAAATGCTCGCGGTGCGGATGCCAAATTTTCTCCCGCCGCGCCAGACGCCGCAACAGGGTCACGCTGGCGTCCGCCAAATAATAGGCCGGCAGGATCATCATCGGCAGCCACAGCATTTTGTCTAGGCTGGCGGTTTTCAACAGGAAAAAGGCCATCAAGAACCCTAATGGGACGCTGCCCACATCGCCCAAAAAGATTTTGGCCGGCGGCCAATTCCAGCACAAAAACCCCGCCGCCGCCGCCGCCATCGCTGGCAACATCATGAGGAAGGAAGGGTCAGGCATTTTGCCAAAGGCCACCATCAACACCGCCATGCCAACCGACAAAAACAGCGTCTGGCTGCCGCTGACCCCATCAATGCCATCCATAAAATTGTACAGGTTGATGAACCAAAGCCAGCCAAAGCCGACCATCAGCAACTCCACCTGATAGCTCCAAAACGGCAGAATCGGTTGACCGGCACGATCGCCGTAAATCAACCCAAGCCCCACCATCACCACCCCCAGCTGCACCACCAACCGAAACAGCGGCGGCAGATGATGCAGATCGTCCCACCAGGATACCGCCGCCAAAACCATCGCCAGGCCATAGGCTTGCAGCCACACCCCTGTTATGCCCCCCATTCTCTCCGACCACGCCGCCAGCACAACCGCGGGCAGCAGCGCCAACAGCAGCCCCCAACCAGCACCCTTGGGGATCGGCACGCTGTGGGAGGAGCGCTCGTTGGGGTGATCCAACACCTGGCGCCGCAAAAAATAGCGCCGTGCCAAGCCCACCAACAAAAAACTCAGCAAAAAGGTCAGCAGGCTGGTTGCCGCCACCAGCCGCCATTCTAGGGCAGCATCGATCATTAGGCCGCCCATGAGGCCGACAACAGCTCGATCAACCGCGCGGTGACCGCCTGGGTCCCCACCGCGGTTTCACCCACCGCCGCCAAATCCGCCGTGCGCACCCCAAGATTCAACAATTGCTCAACCGCCTGCTCAAGAAAATCAGCCAAATCGGCGCGGTTGGCGCTGAACCGCAACAACATCGCCAAGCTTAGGATGGTCGCCAACGGGTTGGCCACGCCCTTGCCGGCAATATCGGGCGCGCTGCCATGAATTGGCTCATACAGCCCTGGCGTTGGCTTAGCCCCCTGCCCCGCTGCTGCACCAAGCGAGGCTCCCAGAGAAGCTGATGGCAGCATGCCCAGCGAGCCGGTCAGCTGCGAGGCCTCATCCGACAAAATATCGCCGAACATGTTGTCGGTCAGGATCACATCAAATTGCTTGGGCGCGCGCACCAGCTGCATCGCCGCGTTGTCGACATACATATGGCTAAGCGCGATATCGGGATACTCCGCCGCGCCCATCTTAGCCACCACCTGCCGCCACAATTTGCCCGATTCCAAAACATTGGCCTTGTCGATGGAGCACAAACGCTTGCCGCGCTTGCCCGCCAACTCAAAGGCCACCCTTGCAATACGCTCAATCTCACCCGTGCTATAGGCCTGGGTGTTAAAGCCGCGTTGCTGGCCATCCGCCAACAGCTCAATCCCCCGCGGCTCACCAAAATACAGCCCGCCGGTTAATTCCCGCACCAACAGAATATCCAATCCCTGAACCAACGCCGGTTTCAAGCTTGAGGCATCAACCAAGGCCTGAAAAACCCGGGCGGGGCGTAGATTGGCGTAGACCCCCAAGCCCTTGCGCAGTTGCAACAACCCCTGCTCAGGCCGCAAATGAAAGGGCAAGCCGTCATAGGCAGGGCCACCCACCGCGCCCAACAGCACCGCATCGGACGCAGCGGCCAGCGCCAAGGTTTCCTCATGCAGCGGCACCCCATGCTGATCAAAGGCCGCGCCGCCAATCAAATCGCTGGTCAGCTCAACCGACCAGGCCGCATGCAGGCGCAACCAATCAATCACCTGCACCGCCGCCCCCACGACCTCAGGGCCAATGCCATCACCAGGCAACAACAACAGTTTGAACATGCATTATATCCTTCTACGAATGCGCCAAATCTTCCACAAATCATGCGTGGGGGCAAGCATCAGCTTTCGATACTTTCGATAGCTGCGAAAGTGCCCGCCCAACTTGGGTCGGGCGGCTTTTGTCGACCTTGCCGCCCACCTCAGGGGTGTAAAAATAATGGCTGCCGCGATCGGTGTAAAATGAGCAGAACAGCCCATATTGGCTGATGGTTTCATGAATGCCGCGAAAGCTGCTGTTCGTGCCTTCCTCCTCGCAGAAAAAGGCGCTCGTGATCTCGCTCGTCGCATCGTCCATGCTCACCACCAGATCGCACGCTTCTGTGCCGAACCAGACATGCTTGCTCGCGTCCTGATGGATCATCATACCGCTCATCGGACGCCGCGGCCGCCGCAGCCTGTGCGGCCCACCGCGCTTGCTCACCGCCACCAACCCCGCATAGCGCCCACGCAGCCGCAGAAAATGTCGGATGCTGCATCCCAAGATCTTCGCCGCCTCCTCGCAACTCAGCCTATCCTTCTGTAAACTATCGTAAATATCCTCAAACCGCTCCATCCGTATCGCCTCCTTCAATCCCCGGCTAATCCGCATCCCCTACCTCCTCACTGGTGAAAAGGTATCAGATACCAAAATCGGACATACTATGTGCTAACTAATCGGACATATCATGTGCGCGTGACACAACAAACAATCCGACTATGCAAGGGCAACCTAAACTGTTAGACCTTGGGAAGCCGATCGCTTAACAAACTGGATGGAGGCTAAGGATGCGTGGATTAAAGGCTCTGTTGCTGCTGGTGCTGTGCGGCTTTGCTATCACCACCCCCAGTTTGGTGCAGGCGGATGCCCCCTCTGCCAACGCCAACGATCGGTTGCGCATTGTCGGATCAGCCACCGTCTACCCCATGGTCACCTTGGTGGCGGAAAAATTTGGCCAAAACAAACAGGCCACCCCGATTGTTGAGGCGTTGGGCACCGGCAGCGGCTTTAAACTGTTTTGCGCGCCAGCGGCTGCTGGCACCATTCACCCCGCCTTTGCCATGGCATCGCGCCCGATTAAGGACAGCGAGCGCCAGCTGTGTGCCGGCAACGGCTTTACCGATTTGGTTGAGCTGCCGATTGGCATGGATGGCATCGTGCTGGCGGGCGGCAAAAAAACGCCGGCCTTAGAGCTGACCACCGCCCAATTGTTTTTGGCGCTGGCGGCTAAGCATGCTTCTGTACCCAAATGCGGAGCAGGCACAAAATGTTTGGGTGGCCAAACCACCCTGGTCGACAACCCCTATCAAAACTGGTCAGACATTGACGCCAAATTGCCCAAGCTGCCCATCGTGCTCTACGGCCCACCGCCCAGCGCCGGCACGCGGGACGCCCTGATTGAGCTGCTAACCGCCAAGGGCTGCGACAGCTTTGACAGCTACAAAAGCTTGGCGGAGACGGAACACAAGGCAGCCTGCAGCCAGTGGCGGCAAGACGGCAAATTCATTGAGGTGGGGGAAAATTACGACCTGCTGCTGCAAAAACTGAAAACCCAGCCTGGCAGTTACGGCCTGTTTGGCTACAGCTATTTTGATCAGCAGCGCGATCAATTTACCGCCGCCAAATTGGATGGTGTCGCGCCCGATGCCGCCAGCGTGGCCAACGGCCCCTATCCCCTGGCCCGCCGCCTGTATGTTTATGCCGATGCCAAGGCACTGCGCCAATCGCCAAGCGCGCAAGCCTTTGCCAAAGCCTTGTTGGCTGAGGAGGCGGTGGGGGCGGATGGCTATCTGACCAGCGCCGGCCTGATCCCGCTGCCCACCAACGAACGCAACGCCACCCGCCTAAAACTGCCCAAATAACCCCCCCTTAAGGAGAATCCGACCATGACCTTTACCCTGCCCCCCCTGCCCTATGACCAAGGCGCGCTGGAACCCTTTATCAGCGGCAAAACCTTTGACTTTCACTACGGCAAGCACCATCAGGCCTATGTCACCAACCTGAACAATCTGGTTCAGGATACGCCGCTGGCTGATCTGGATTTGGAGCAGATCATTGCGCAAACCGCTGGCGATGCCAGCAAGGCCGGCATTTTCAACAACGCCGCGCAGGTTTGGAACCACAGTTTCTTCTGGCAAAGCCTGAAGCCCAATGGCGGCGGCAGCCCCAGCAGCAACCTGCTTGGCCTGATCGACCGTGATCTTGGCGGCATGGAAAAATTCCGTGCCGACTTTAAACAAGCCGCGATCAGCCAGTTTGGCAGCGGTTGGGCCTGGTTGGTGGTGGACAGCGATGGCAAGCTGGCGATCACCAAAACCGCCAACGCCGATTTGCCGCTGACCAAGGGTCAAACCGCGCTGCTGACCATTGATGTGTGGGAGCATGCCTATTATCTGGACTATCAAAACCGTCGTCCAGATTTCGTGCAAAGCTATCTGGACAATCTGATCAATTGGGATTTTGCGGCGGCCAATTTGGCCAATGCGGGCAACAAGGCGGTTGCGGCCTAGGCTGCACCTCCCCCTAAGATGAACCACTGGCTGCTAAAATCGGAACCATCGGCCTACAGCTGGAATCAGCTGGTTAGCGAACAGGTGACCGGCTGGGATGGCGTGCGCAACCATCAGGCCGCCGCCAACCTGCGGGCGATGGCGGTGGGCGATCTGGCCTTTTTCTACCACTCCAACATTGGGCTTGAAATTGTCGGGGTCTGCCAGATCGTCGAGGCCGCCTATCCCGACCCCAGCGATCCGCAGAACCGCTTTGTGATGGTGGATGTCGCGCCCTGCTACCCCCTCAACAAACCGGTTCGCCTAGCCCAACTTAAGGCCGACCCCATCCTGTCAGAAATGGCGATGCTGCGCCAAAGCCGCCTGTCGGTATCGCGGGTCACGCCCGCAGAATGGCACAGAATCTTGGCGCTGGCGGCGGGATAGGCTTGATCCTTTAATGGGCGTTTGCCTGCATAAACCCTGGATAAACAAAGGCTCCTTTGAGCCGCTCACAATCTCTTTCGGATACGCCGGCCGCGCGCATGGTGCTGTACCAACCGGCGTGAACCTGCGCGAACATGGTCTGCACCATGGTCTTTGCCTGATCGGCTTTTTGCAAAAAGCGCGCGCCTTGGGACAGGATATTTTCGGCATTCGCCACGCGCCCCCAATCCCCGCACGCCATGGCCAGATCCCGTCGTTCAATGCTGATCGGTGTGCTGGGGGTCAGATCATAGGCCGGCGAAAGCGACCAATCCTGTCCGCCAGCGATAACCGCATGATTGCGCGGGTGGTCATCGCTGTTGGAGATCAGCGCATTGAAACACATACGGCGAAACAATTCTGCCGCATCAATGGCCGGTTTTGCGCTGATGCGACGGAGTTCTTCGACCAGCAGAACATAGGACCATTGATCGCGTGAGCGGTGCGAATCCTCAGCCCGCAACAGGGTAAGGGCGCTGATCATCCGCGCCCGCGTGTATCCTGTATCCGTTTTTTCGCGGTCAAACCGTTTAACCAGCAGCACATCTTGCTCACCCACGGTCACAACACGGCTGTCCGCCGTATGCAAACCACAGGCACGGCCGAGCAGCAGCATCGCGTGCTCGACGCGGGCATTGTTCCATTGATCGTCATGCCGATTAAATTTGGCCAGCCACAAGCCGTCCGCATCTTCCACCACGGCTTTTGGCCGCGCGCCGCCCATGGATGTGCCGGCCAGCATCAGATCAAGCGCTTGTGCCTCTGCCGCATGCGTGGGCAACTCCTCATCCCTGACAATCGCGTCGGCAATTTCTTGCAGCTTCACCAATTCCAGCGTCTGGTTGAACAAACGCTTGGGCGCAGGCGGCGTCTGGTTCAGGCCAAAACCCAACGCGCCGGCACGATCGTCAGGCGAATAGAGCAGGTAATCGATTTCGCTTAAATGTGGCTTGCCCGCATGCCGTTCGATAATCCGGCGCCCCCAATAATCGGGCCCTGCATCGCGCAAGGCACCAAACATGCCGCCCAGATTGCCGGTCTCAAACACGCGATCGTTAAGCCTTAGTTCGATCGGATCAAACGGGACAGCATCGGTGCGCGCCAGATAGGATTTGCCGTAGACAAAACGCCCCAGCGCACCCCCCTGCCGATCAGCGGCCAGCGTATAGCGCCCGGCGGTTACCGGCTCGGTTGCGCCGGGCAGGGTGATATAGACAAAGCATTCGGCCGATTTAGAAGTCATTGTCGATTCCTCCCCCTGCCTTACCTAATCTGGCGCGTTTCTTTTCACGTGATAACGCCAAACGTTGCCCCTCAACATCGCGCGCGGGGTCGGCAACATCGGCCAGATGATCCAACAAACCATAGGCCCAAAGCAGCGCGACATAGACCGCGATACCGGTCGACACCTTCCCCTTTTCCGCGTCCGCAACCGCGCGCACCCCAGTGCCAATCTTCTCCGCCACCTCAGCAATCGTCAGCTTGCGGCGCACCCGTGCCATGCGCAAATCCGCGCCAAGCCTTACAAGCCGTTGTTCGACCGCATAGGGCGGCGCCTCAAAAAGCGGTGTTTTCTTAGGCATGAGACGATGGCCTGTTACGATGGATCCGAATCCAACCTTAACAGAGACGGCTTAAAAAATCAAACAAAAATGCTTTATAAAGCATTTTAAGTGGATTAAGATGCTCTCAAAAGATCCTCTACGCGATCGAGAACACCCCATCAATCTCGACGCTGGCGTTCAGGGGCAGGCTGGAAACGCCCACGGTGCTTCTGGCATGGCGGCCATGCTCGCCCAGCAAATCCACCAGCAAGTCTGACGCGCCGTTCATTACCTTGGCATGTTCGGTAAACTGGGGGGTGGCCTGGATAAAGCCGCCCAGACGAACGCAGCGCAAAATCGGGCTGGGCGTTTCGCGCAGCGCCACCTGCAAATGCGCCAACAGGTTCAGCAGGCAAAGCTGCGCCGCCTTGGCCCCATCCTGCAACGATACATCCGACCCCAAATGGCCGGTGTACAGCACCTTGCCGTCACAAAAGGGAATCTGACCCGACAACAAAATCAGGGAACCGCTGCGGGTATAGGGCACATAGGTGGCCACGCTGCCAGGCGGGTTTGGCAAATCCAACCCCCTAGCCGCAACCAGTTGAGACAAATCGATGGAATGGGATGACATGTTGCAAGTTCCTGATAGATGGATTAAGGCTTAGGGAGCAAGACGGCTGATTGTAAAAGATTCCGGGCAAGCTTTGCAATTGGGTTGCTGCTGCACAGCAGCATAACTTTAGAAAAAATGGGGGCGTGATGCATTTAGGCACCAAAATTTTTACCCTGCTGTGCGGCGCATTGGTTGGCAGTGATGGCTATGGCAACCGGTATTTTACCGAAAAACGCCCCGCAAAGTCTGGCCGGCAACCTAGGCGTTGGATGCTGTTTGCCGGGCAACCAGAGGCCAGCAAGGTTCCGCCCGAATGGCACGCCTGGCTGCATCACAACGCTGAGCAGCCGCCCGCCAGCCCGCAAAAACCGGGGGGGCGCCAGCCCGCCAGCTGGCAAAAACCGCACCACCCCAACCTCACCGGCACCAAATGGGCCTGGCGCCCCCGCGGACACGTGCTGCGCGGTGGCCAACGCCCCAAAGCCATCGGCGACTATGAGCCCTGGCAGCCTGAGGCGTAAGCGGCTGCCCTACCCTGCCCCGAACCCATCAACCAACCCGCTTTACAGCCGGCGCGTACTTCCCTACACTTATTGGTATGGTGAGTGAATCTTCCATCGGTATTAAGTTTTCGCCGATCTGTTGTGGATCGTGTTGTTGTGGCGCGCCCTGCTGTTGCAGCGCCGCATGCTAAGGTTGCGTTAGGCAACCTTGTCTTAATCCTGCTCCCGTATTGTTAGGGAGTGCCCCATCACCAACACCACACAACAACATCATGACCACACCGCAAAACATTCTTGACCTGATTGGCAACACCCCGATGGTGCGGGTGAACAAGCTGGATACGGGGCTGTGCAGCCTGTTCTTGAAACTGGAAAGCCACAACCCATCCGGATCGATCAAGGACCGCATCGCCCTGTCGGTGATTGCAGCGGCGGAGCAGCAGGGGCAGATTCGGCCGGGCGATACATTGGTTGAGGCCACCGCCGGCAACACCGGTCTTGGCCTGGCGTTGGTCGCCAGCCAAAAAGGCTATCACCTGATTCTGGTGATCCCCGACAAAATGAGCCAGGAGAAGATTCACCACCTGCAGGCCTCAGGGGTTGAGGTGATCATGACCCGATCGGATGTGGGCGTTGGCCATCCGGACTATTATCAGGATATGGCCAGGCGGATTGCCACTGAGCGTGGGGCATTTTACGTCAACCAGTTTGAAAATCCCAACAACCCGCTGGCGCATCAGCGCACCACCGGCCCCGAAATTTGGCAGCAGATGGATCAGCGGATCGACGCGATGGTGGTGGGGGTTGGCTCAGGCGGCACCCTGACCGGTCTGGGGCGCTATTTTGCTAAGGTATCGCCCCACACCGAAATGATTCTGGCCGATCCCAAGGGCTCGATTCTGGCGCCACTGGTGAACGAGGGGGTGATGATTGAGGCCGGCAATTGGCTGGTTGAGGGGATTGGCGAGGATTTTGTGCCCACCAACTGCCAACTCGATTTGGTGGCCAAGGCCTATACCATCACCGACAGCGAAAGCATCGCCACCGCCCGGGCGGTGTTGCAGCATGAGGGGATTATTTGCGGATCCTCCTCAGGCACCCTGATCGCCGCCGCGCTGCGTTATTGCCGGGCGCAAACCACCCCGAAACGGGTGGTGACGCTGGTCTGCGACAGCGGCAACAAATACCTGTCAAAAATCTACAACCATTATTGGCTGGATGATCAGGGCTTGGTCAACCGCGCCGCCACCCATGATTTGCGGGATGTGATCGCCCGCCCGCACAACAGCAAAAACGTGGTCACCGCCTTGCCGTCAGAAACCCTGCAGGCCGTCTACCGCAAAATGAAGATGCACGATGTGTCGCAATTGCCGGTGATGGACAACGGCCGGCTGCTGGGCATCGTTGATGAGATGGACATCCTGCTGGCGGTGATGGATCGGCCGGATCAGTTTGCCACTACCGTGGCAGCCGTGATGACCACCGATCTGATCACGGTGCCGGTTAACACCCCGCAAACCGATCTGCTGCCCATGTTTGCGCAGGGCTTGGTGGCCATCGTCATGGATGGCGACGACTTTTTGGGGCTGATCACCCCGATCGACTTGCTGCAATATTCCCGTAAACAGATAGGACACGCCTGAAATGACCAGAAAAAACAACCCCGCTTGGCAATTCGACACCCGGGCGATTCATGCCGATCAGGAACATGATGCCACCACCGGCGCGGTGATCACCCCGATCTACGCCACCTCAACCTATCAACAGATTGGCCCAGGCGAGCATAAGGGGTTTGACTATGGCCGCAGCCACAACCCCACCCGCTTTGCCTATGAGCGGGCGGCGGCAAATCTTGAGGGCGGCAGCGCTGGTTTTGCCTTTGCCTCAGGCTTGGCAGGCGCCGCCACGGTGTTGGAACTGCTGGCGGCCGGCTCGCACATCATCGCCACCGATGATTTGTACGGCGGCACCTATCGCCTGTTTGAGCGGGTGCGCAAACATTCTGCCAACCTAACGGTGTCCTATGTCGATTTAACCGATCCAAACGCGCTGGCCGCCGCGATTCAGCCCAACACCAAAATGCTGTGGGTGGAAACCCCCACCAACCCACTGCTGAAATTGGTGGATCTGGCCGCCTTGGCCGCCATCGCCCAACAGCACGGCCTGATCACCGTGGCCGACAACACCTTTGCCACCCCCTATTTGCAGCGGCCGTTGGAATTGGGTTTCGACATCGTGCTGCATTCGGCCACCAAATACATCAACGGCCATTCGGACGTGATCGGCGGGCTGGTGGTGGTAGGGCAAGACGCTGAGCTGGCGGAAAAGCTTGGCTTCCTGCAAAACGCGATCGGAGCGATTGCCGGCCCGTTTGACAGTTTTCTGGCCCATCGCGGCCTCAAAACCCTTGGCCTGCGGGTTGAACGGCACAGCCGCAACGCCATGGCGGTGGCCCAGTGGTTGGAGGCGCACCCAGCGGTTGAGCGGGTCTATTACCCACATCTGCCCAGCCACCCGCAATATGCCCTGGCACGCCAACAAATGCGCGGCGGCGGCGGCATGGTCTCCGCAATCCTAAAGGGCGGGCAAAACGCCGCGGTGCGGGCGCTGAAAAAGGTGCAGGTCTTCACCCTGGCCGAAAGTTTGGGCGGGGTGGAAAGCCTGATCGAGCATCCCACCACCATGACCCACGCCACCATCCCCGCTGAAGTGCGTCACCAAATCGGCATCGCCGACGGCCTGATCCGCCTTTCGGTAGGCATTGAGGACGAGCGCGATCTGGTCGCTGATTTGGCCCAGGCGTTGCAGGATTAGGGGTTTACGCCGCCACCTCCGCCTGAAACTGATCAAACGAACGCAAGGCATCGGCGGCGTACATCAGGGATGGATGATTAGGATGCAGGTGATCAAACAATCAAAAAACTAAAACCGCCACTTAAACTACCAAGTGCACCACTCTGTCACTTAGTGGTTTGATGGGCGGGGGGTGGTTGTACGCTTCTGCACTTATGGCAAGATTCTGGAATGGTCAAATGCCGCGATAGGCAACCACCCCGTCAGGCTGCGCCTGACAAATTTTTAAAGGGGCCCGGGTGCCCCTGAAAATTTTTAATGGGGGGCTGGCTGCGCCGGCCACCCCTCCAAGGGAGGGGAATTAAGAGGGATGGTCATTCACTTCCTCACCCCCACCACCGGATCATCCCCACCCGCATGAAAAGGATGGCAGCGCAACAGCCGACCCAGGATCCGCCACAGGGCGTGATGCAACGGCAACTGACGCAAGGCCTGCTGCGCGTACACCGAACAGCTGGGGTTAAAACGGCATGCGGGGGGAAGAACAGCGCCAAGTGTCCAGCTGTACAGCGCAACCACTGCCAGCAGCGCCTGTTTTGGAAAGTTTTTGAAACGCTTAAGCTTAAGCAGCAGCGCTTACCGTCTCAACAGGCTGAACCACGCTAACGAACACGCGATCCAAACGGCCACGACGAAACGCCACCACCCCGGGGGTTAGCGCAAAAATCGTGTGGTCACGGCCAAGACCAACATTGGCACCGATATGAAATTTGGTGCCGCGCTGACGCACGATAATATTGCCGGCCAACACGCGCTCGCCGCCAAATTTTTTCACCCCAAGTCTGCGCCCTGCTGAATCGCGACCGTTGCGTGAACTACCACCTGCTTTTTTATGTGCCATGATTTAAATCTACTCCGCTTGATCTGACTGAACCGAAACCGATTCATCTTTTTGAACTTTAGCCGCCGCCTTTTTAACGGCTGGCTTTTTCGCCTCAACCGCCTCAACAGCCACCTCTGCCTTAGAAGAGAGGCTCGAAACCTGACCGGGACGCAAAATTTCCAGCACCTTAAGCACCGTCATTGGCTGACGATGGCCGTTTTTGCGGCGGTAGTTGTGGCGACGAATCTTCTTGAAAATCAACACGGTATCGTTGCGGGTTTGCTCAACCACCTCAACATTCACCACCGCGCCCTGAACCGTGGGTGTACCGATCACAGCGTTATCGCCGCCGATCATCATCACCTCATTCAACGCCATACGGCTGCCCGCCTCCCCACCAATTTTTTCCACACGAATGTTGCGGTTGGCCTCAACACGGTATTGTTTTCCGCCAGTGCGAATAATTGCGTACATAAAATGATCCCTTAAGCTATACAAGTTACGCCAAATTAGGCGGGTTGGGCGGCGATGTCAAATACTATTTTGACGCCTTATCCACCTGAATATTGCGGGTCGCGGCCGGCAGGCGAACCCGCAGCCCATCCAATTCCGGCGTCATGATAATCTGGCATCCCAAGCGGCTGGTGTGGGTAAGGCCAAAGGCCAGATCCAACATATCCTCCTCAGCCTCAGCCGCTGCCGGCAACCGCTCATAATCCTCAGGATCCACAATTACATGGCAAGTCGAACAGGCCAAGCTGCCCTCACACGCGCCCTCCAAATCAATTTGATTGCGGTGCGCCACCTCCAAAACCGATAGACCAAGCGGCGCATCCACCTCAAGCTTAGAACCATCACGATCGACAAAAACAATTTTAGGCATCAGCAACCCCTGGGGCAATCTCTAACATGATTTTAACATGCTACCGATATGCCCACAAAGCCAGCAGCTGTCAATTGGCAAGCATTTGATCTGGGCAACGAAAATATACTTGCTTCCCGCCCACATCCTCTGGCATGATCTGGGCCATGAACGCTGCATCCATCCCCCCCGCCTACATCACCTTAGCCACCGAGCTGGCCGCCGCCGCGGGCGCGGTGATTCGGCCGTATTTTCGCCAACACCCCGCCCATGAAACCAAAAACGATGCCTCGCCCGTAACCATCGCGGATCGGGAGTCTGAGGCGGCGATGCGCAAGCTGATTTTGGCCGCCGACCCAGGCTTTGGCGTGATTGGGGAGGAATATGGCTATGAGAATGCGGGGGCGGATTGGCAATGGATTCTGGACCCGATCGATGGCACCAAGGCCTTTATGGTGGGCAAACCGATGTTTGGCACCCTGATCGGCTTGGCCTATCAGGGGCAATTTGTGCTGGGACTGATGGATCAACCGATCACCAACGAACGTTGGTTGGGGATTGCCGGCCAACCCACCCTTTTTAACGGCCAACCCGTCAAAACAACCCCGCAATCGGTTTTAAAAGACGCCATTCTTTCCACCACCGGCATTTTTTATTACGACGATGCGCGCCGGAAGCAGTTTTTTGCGCTGCATGATGCCTGCCGCTTTACCAGCTTTGGCGGCAATTGCTACGCCTTTGGGCTGTTGGCCAATGGCCACATCGATTTGGTGAGTGAGGGGCCAGGGATGCAGGTGCATGACTACGCCGCCTTGGTACCGATTGTTCAGGGTGCTGGCGGGGTGATTACCGGCTGGGATGGATCCCAGCTGATCACCACCAGCGGCAAAACCGCGGTGTTGGCCGCCGGCAACGCCGATCTTCACGCCCAGGCGCTGACCGTTTTGCGCGCCGCGGCATGACCCTTGTTGGTGAAAGACGGCCAATGACACCCAATCGCCAACACTTTACCTGCCTGACATTCGCCATCGGTTTGTTTTTATGCGCCGGATCCAATGCCCCCCTGCATGCCGCTAACGCAAGCTTTTCCTATCCTGAAAAACTTTCTGATCCCGCAAAACCTGCTGAAAAGGACGCCCCCGTGACCACTTCGCATCCTGATTCTGGCGCCCCCCTTACGGACGCTTATGCCTTTGCTTTTGATGGGCTAACCGGCGATGAGATTCGGCTGGACAGCTACCGCGGCCACCCCATTCTGATCGTCAACACCGCCTCGAAATGCGGCTTTACCCCGCAGTATGAGGGGTTGGAGCAGTTGTGGCAAAACTACCGGCCGCGCGGCCTGATGGTGATCGGCGTGCCATCCAACGATTTTGGCGGGCAGGAGCCTGGTGATGCCGCCGAAATCAAAAAATTCTGCGCCATCAACTATGGGGTCAGCTTCCCGTTGGCCGCCAAACAGGTGGTTAAGGGCGATGGGGCGCACCCCTTTTACCAATGGGCAAAGACCAGTTTTGGCAGCGACGCGGTGCCAAAATGGAACTTTCACAAAATCCTGATCGGGGTGGATGGCCGTGTTGCCAAGACATGGTCATCCTTGACAGGCCCTGGCAGCAGCGATATGAAAAAAGTTATAGAGGCGGAATTAGCTAAGCAGCATCTTGACCCTGCCAAAGATCAGGGTGCCGCGAAACCCGATGCTTCCGACCCTAGCCCCAAAAACATGAAAGCAGAGTAACGCGATGCTGTCCGCAGAAAATTTGGTGAAAAAATTTGGCAACGCCGCCGCCGTCGATGGAATCTCCCTGACCCTCAAACCGCAGGAGGTGTTGGGATTTCTGGGGCCAAATGGTGCGGGCAAAACCACCACGATGCGGATGCTGACCGGCTTTATGACCCCCACCAGCGGCACGGTGAATCTGGATGGCATTGACTTGGCCACCGATCCAATCGCGGTTAAGGCGCAGTTGGGCTATCTGCCTGAGGGGGCACCGCTGTATCTGGACATGACCGTGCTGGACTTCCTGAAATTCTGCGGCAATATCCGCGGGGTGCGCGGCAGCTATCTTAAAGAGCGGTTGGAGGTGTCGATTGCCACCCTGCAGCTTGAGGAGGTGTTGGGCAAGCGGATTGAGGCGCTGTCTAAGGGCTTTAAACGGCGGGTGGGCTTTGCCCAAGCGATTTTGCATGACCCGGCGGTGTTGATTTTGGATGAGCCGACCGATGGGTTGGATCCCAACCAAAAATTCCATGTGCGCCAACTGATCAAGCGCCTGTCGGCCACCAAGGCCATTTTGATCTCCACCCATTTGTTGGAGGAGGTGGGGGCGGTGTGCACGCGGGCAATGATTATCGCCAAGGGCAAAATGGTGGCCATGGGCACGCCGGTGGAGCTGTGCAAGCTTTCACCCCGCTATCAGGCGGTGTTGGCCTATGGCGAGGATTCGGTTCTAACAGGGTTGCGCCAGGCCTTTGCCGCACACGCCTTGGTCACCGAGGTTGAGGAGGTGTTGGTAAACGACCAGCTGGTAGGAATTCGCCTGCTCAACCAACATCCGGCGGAGTTGCTGGCTGAGGTAAACAAAACAGCGCGCGCCAAGAATTGGGCATTTGACCGGCTGTTGCTGGAACAAGATGTGATGGATAACGTGTTTCGCCGTGTAACGGGTGGGGAGTTTGGTCATGGTTAACGCAAGCGCTGGCGCGACAACGGTCACGCATCAAAACACCAGCTTGCTGGGCGATCCCTTGTTTGTGTTGATACGGCGGGAGCTGGGCGCCTATTTCGCCAACGCGCTGGCCTATGTCTTTTTGATTATCTTCCTGTCGCTGGCCGGCACCTTTACCTTTACCCTGGGCAGTTTTTTTGAGCGCGGCTTGGCCGATTTGCAGCCATTTTTCCAGTTTCATCCTTGGCTTTATCTGCTGCTGATGCCAGCCCTAACCATGCGCCTGTGGGCTGAGGAGCGCAAATTGGGCACGCATGAGTTGCTGCTGACCATGCCGATCGACCTGACCACCGCGGTGGTGGGCAAGTTTTTTGCGGCTTGGCTGTTTGCCGGGCTGGCCCTGTTGCTGACCTTTCCGTTGTGGGTGGTGGTCAACTACTTGGGTTATCCCGACAACGGGGTGATTCTGGTTAGCTATCTGGCCAGCTGGCTGTTGGCTGGCACCATGTTGGCCTTAGGCTCGGCGATGTCGGCGTTGACCAAAAACCAGGTGATTGCCTTTATTTTGGGGGTGGCGCTTTGTTTTGTGCTGATCGCCAGCGGATCCCCGATCGTGTTGGGCTTCTTGCAAAGCTGGGCGCCAGCCTGGCTGTTGAACGCGATGGCCAGCCTTAGCCTGATGGAGCATTACGACCGCACCACGCAGGGGGTGATTGGGCTAGACACCCTGCTTTACTTCGGCCTGCTGATTTATCTGTTTTTGCAAGCAACCATCGTGATTGTTCATCTTAAGAAAACGGCGTAGCACCATGTTTTTTCAATCGATTCAAAAACTTTTTTCGCCTCTTTCCCCTCGCCGTTGGTGGGGGTTGGTGGTTGTTTGTTTGGCGGTTTTCTTCCTGGCCCTTCCTTGGCTTAGGACGACCAAGGTGGATGCCACCAGCGAGCGCCTGTTTACCCTAGCTAAGGGCACCAAACAGGTGCTGTCGACGATTAAGGAACCGATCACCTTTAAATTGTACTACTCCGAACGTTTGGGGCGGTTGGCGCCCGCCTATGCCAGCTACGCCACCCGGGTGACCGATTTGTTGCAGGAACTGAACCAACAAACCAAGGGCAAAATCAAGCTGCAGATCATCAACCCCACCCCCTTTTCTGAGGAGGAGGATCGGGCGATGGCCTATGGCCTGAAAGCGCTGCCGGCTGGTGAGCAGGAAAGCGTGTTCTTTGGTTTGGTCGCCACCACCACCACCGATAAGATTGAGGTCTTGCCCTTTTTCCAGCTGGATCGCGAGACCTTTTTGGAATACGACTTGGCCAGGCTGGTTGAACGCCTAACGCGGGAGCGTAAGCCGGTGGTGGGCCTGTTCAGCGGCATTCCGATCATGGGCGACAGCGCCGGCATTCTTTCTGGCACCCCCAGCCAGCCTTGGATGATCTATCGCCAATTGTCCAAGGAATATGACGTGCGGCTGGTGGCGGCGGATGGGGAGGGGATGAGCAATGATTTTGACATGCTGATCCTGATCCAACCACGCGACATCAGCGAACAGGCGATTTTCATGCTGGATCAATACGCCATGCACAAAGGGCGGATTCTAGCGGTGCTGGATCCACTGCCCGAAAATGAGTTGGGCGGACAAAACATCGGCCGCCCCTTTACGGTGCTGGACGACAAACTGTTGGCGCTGTTTAAGCGTTGGGGCGTGCAAATTGAGAAATCCAAAATCGTCTTGGATCCGACGCTGGCCCGCCAAATCACCCTAAAACGTGGGGAGGGTGCAGAGCGTATCGACTATCTGCCATGGCTGGGGGTGGGGCCAAAGTGGATTGAGTCGAAAGACCCGATGACCGGTGAATTGTCAGGCCTCAATTTTGCTTCAGCCGGCGCGCTGGAAGCGGTTCCAGGCGCCAGCACCCAGTTTTCAACCCTGGTGACCTCCAGCGACAAGGCCAGTTTGGTCTCCCGCAAGGTCATGAACGATTTGAAGGATCCCAGCACGCTGGCGGATCTGCAGGAGCCTTTGGGCAAGCCCGTGACCTTGGTGGCTAAGGTTAATGGCCCCATCACCTCGCTTTACACCGATCAACCCAACAACCCCTTTGTGCGGGAGGCTGGCCAGAAATTTATCAGCAAGGGCGAGCATGACCTGCGTTTGGTGGTGATCGCCGACACGGATTTCCTGGCCGATGAGCAATGGCTGTCGCTGGAGGAGTTCTATGGTCAGGTGGTGGGCAAGCCCAAGGCCGGCAATGGCGATCTGTTTTTCAACGCCATGGACAATCTGGTGGGCAGCGACGCTCTTGTATCCCTGCGCTCCCGCGGCACCGGCCTGCGCCCCTTTGTGCGGGTGAATCGCTTGCAGTCGGAGGCTGAGGTGCGTTTCCGTGAACAGGAAAAACAGCTGCAGCAAAAACTGAAAGAAACCGAGGCGCAGTTGGCGCAGCTGCAAAGCGGCCAGACCTCTCCAGGAGCCGCCGATGCGGGATCTGGGCAAGCGGTGGGCGTTTCGGCTGAGCAGAACGCGGCAATCCAAAAATTCCGCGCCGATGCCCTGGAAATTCGCAAAAAGCTGCGTCAGGTGCAGGCCGCCTTGCAGGCTGATCTGCAGCGCTTGAAAATCCAGCTGTTGCTGATTTGCACCCTGTTGATTCCGGTGGTGCTGCTGATCGCCCTGCTGGTTCAATTGCTGCTAAGCCGTCCCAAAAAAGCCAAACTCAAAGCCTTGCCTGTTTTGGAGAACAACCATGCCAAAACCGCCTAAAACCCCGCCCGCCCGCCAATCTTTTTTGCCTGGGGTGGCAATCCGCTTTCTGATGTTTCTGGGCGTTGTGGTGCTGCTGGCCACCATCAGCAATTGGTCGGAACGCTTGGGCCACAACGATGGCGGCACGCTGCTGTTCCCCAAACTTGGCGAACAATTGGATCAGGTGGCGGCGGTAACCATCCGCCGTGGACCGCTTGAGGCCAAGCTGGTCAAAAAAGACAACGACTGGGTGGTGGCCAGCAAGCAGGATTTTCCCGCGGAAACGGTGCGCCTGCGCGCCCTGCTGCTTAGCGTCGCCAATCTGCAAAAACTTGAGGCCAAAACCAAAGATCCCGCCAACCACGCGCAACTGAATGTTGAGGATCAGCCGGCCAAAAAGCCCGAAGACCAAAAAACCACAACGACAGACGAAAAAACCGATCAAGACAAAAAACCTGCGGCCGATGAAAAGGCGGCGGATCAAACACCGCCAACTGATCAAAAAACCGATGACAAGCAAACTGCAGAAAAAAAAGACGACAAAAAAGCTGAGACCATTCCAAACTCGGTTCAGCTAACCATTGCCGATGCCTCGGATAAGATTCTGGCCGATGTGTTGCTGGGCAAAATGCAAACGGCGGGCGCCAAAAGCGGCACGGCCTATGGCTTTGTCCGTTTGGCGGGCGATCCCCAAGTTTGGCTGGTGGATGGCTTGGCCGCCCTGCCCAACACCAGCACGCTTTTTCTGCGTGGCAGCCTGATCGACATGCCGCTGACCAGCGTTAAGTCTTTAAGCATCACCCAACCCGAAACCGCAGATGCGGCGGAGAATGCGGCCAACCAACCCAAAGATGCCAAGCCAAAACCCGCCGAAACCAAGCCCAAATGGTTGGAACTGCAAATTGGTCATGAGGAGGCGGAAAAGCCCCTCGCCATCCTCAACCAACCCCCATCCACCGAATTGCTCTCAGACAAAATGCTGCCGGGCATTGCCTCTAGCCTCGCTTTTATGGAGTTTGAGGATGTGAGAAAGGTGGCGGAACGGCCCTTGCTGGACAGCGCCGGTCATGGCTTTGGCACCTCCCGCTTTACCAGCTTTACCGGCCTGATCATCACCGCGACCTGGTCCACCACCCCATCCGAAAACGGTTGGGTGGCCTTTGCCGCCAGCACCACCGATACCGCCGATGAAACCGCCAAGCAGGCGGCGGCCAGCATCAACCAACAGCTGGGGCCGTGGTTGATTAAACTGCCCGGGTTTAAATACGATCTGTTGACCGTAAAAATGGAATCGCTGGTGGTCAAAGCGATTGACCCCTAAGGATCAGCTTACCCCCAACCCCCAGCAGTTGGCGGAACAATCAGCCTTAGCGGTAGCGCAAGCTTGGTTGGGCTCGGCCATCGTCAATCCAACCGTTGGCGCCGCCGCGGTTAGCCAGAATGGCCTAATTTTGGCCGCCGCCGCCCACCAACGGGCGGGTCAGGGTCATGCCGAGGTGCTGGTGCTGCAACAATGCCGCGAACAAGGCCTGCTGGAACAGATCGACGGCTTGGCGGTAACCCTAGAGCCCTGCAACCACCATGGCCGCACGCCGCCTTGCGTTGATGCGCTGTTGCAGGCCGGCGTTCGCCGTGTGTGGGTTGGGGTGCGTGATCCAAGCCCCAAGGCCGGTGGCGGCATCGAACGCCTGCGGGCGGCAGGGGTTGAGGTAGTGGTGGCCCCCCAAAAAACCACCAATTGGGAGCAAGCCTGCCGCCAACAGCTGGCGCCCTTTTTGTACCACCAGCAAACCGGCCTGCCCTGGGTCACCGTCAAACTCGCCAGCCATTCTTCTGACAAGCTGTCCTGGCAAAACGCGATGATCCCCCCCCCAGGCCAGCGCACCTTTACCAGCCCAGAATCCCTGCGCTTGGCTCACCGCCTGCGCAAAAAGGCGGGCGCGCTGTTAACCGGCAGCGGCACGGTGCTTAGCGATAACCCGCTGTTCACCGTGCGCCATGTCCCTGACTTTCCCGACACGCAACGGCACTTGGTGGTGCTTGATCGACGCCACCGCGTGCCGCCAAGCTATGACGCACAAGCCAGCCAGCATGGCTTCATCGTGCAGCACGCCGATGATCTAATCACCGCCATCGCCGCCCTGGGCAAAGCCGGGGTGTTGGAAGTGTTGGTTGAGGCTGGCCCCACCCTGCTAACCCAGATTTTTGCCCAAGGCGCGTGGAACCTGTTGGTGCATATCACGCACCCCAGCCCTGTGGAAGATGATGTCGTCACCTGCTATCTGAACGGGGATCCCGCCGCCCCCCTGCCGATCAACTTCCTGCCCCGCAGCCATCAGCCCCCCCCCTATTTGCCTTTTAACCCTGCCCTGTTTAGTCTAGAAAACTGGCTGCCGCTTTAAGCTTAGCCGCCCCCCCTTATCCCACCATCATGATCCCCTTAATGCTGAACCATCTTGCCACCACCACCCTGCCCACCCCGCACGGCAGTTTTGCGCTGTCGGCCTTTCGCGAGCAGGCCAGCGGGTTGGAGCATTTGGCGCTGGCCACCACCACCGCACCCACCAACGGCGCGCTGGTGCGGCTGCATTCGGAATGCCTGACCGGCGATGCGTTGGGCTCCCTGCGCTGCGACTGCGGCCCACAGTTGCAGGCAGCCTTGGCGATGATCGCGGCCTCGCAAAACGGCTTGCTGCTGTACCTGCGCGGGCATGAGGGGCGCGGAATTGGGCTGGGCAACAAAATACGCGCCTATCAGCTGCAGGATCAGGGCGCCAACACGCTTGAGGCCAACCACCAGCTGGGCTTGCCTACTGACCAGCGGGATTATGCCGCCGCCATCGCCATGCTGGGGCATTTTCAGCTGACCGAAATCCGCCTGCTAACCAACAACCCGGCCAAGCTTGACGCCCTTACCCAAGCGGGCATCAAGGTTGAAAGCAGCCAACGGTTGCAGGTGGGCAGCAACCCGCTAAACCAAGCCTATTTAGGCACCAAGCGCGATCTTATGGGCCATTTGCTGCCTTAAGCTGGCAAAAAACTCAAGCATCAGAGCATTTTGCCATCGCCCTGTTGCTTGGCGCGTTGGGTGGCAAAGGCGGCGTCAAGCTGGCTGTTGCCGCCGCTGCCCTGCCCCACCTTGGTTGACTCCTTGGTGTTTAACTGACGCATCGCCTCCAACTGGCTGTTCAGCTGTTCCTTACGCGCATAGGCAATCTCGGCCGATACGCTTTTTTCGGCCGCGGTTAGGCTGGCCTCCACATGCCCCAAATGCTCCCCATGCTCGTGCGCCGCCTCCAGCGAGGCTGGCGGCACCAAATGCTCCTGATATTGCTTAAACAAATCCTCAAATTCGCCGCGCGAAAAACCGATAGCCTCCGCCACTTTACACAAATACTCCCGCTCACCGCCGCTAATGCCGCCGACCTGCGCCACGTGACAAAGCCCGATGATAACTTTGATGCGGGCGTTTTTGTGCAGGCTGCGAATCTCGCCCAGGCGTTCGCCAAAAAAGCGGGTCGCCACCGCATCCGCGCCAGCCGGCGCCATCCGCTCAGCCTCGTTTAACAGCTCCTGAACCGCCTGCTGATCATAGCCTGGGAAGGAAAAAATATTGGCAAAGGCCGCCCGCTCCTCCTCATCCGCATGGCCATCCGACAGGCACAGCTCCGCGGCAAAAACCGCGATAGCGATCATCACCGTTTGGTTGTCCACCAGCTCATTTTCTTGCGGATCATAAAGCCCACCGGCTTTTCGCCGCCGCAAAAAGGGGCCAACCTGAATCCAATCGCCCTCATTTTGGGCATGGTGACGCGCCGTTTTATGGCCAAAAATCTGACCGATCGAGCCAAAAAGCCACGCCAGCGCATCAGAAATTGCATCAATCATACCCACCCCTATACCACATCCCCACCCCCTATGGTAGGGGTGCACCAAATTCCTTAGCTTAACAGGCTGCTCGCCCCACGTAGCAGGGTGGTTTGCAACGATGCAATGGTTGGGCAACGCACGCAATGCAGCGGCAGGGCGTTGGGCATTTGATCGGCGGTGCGGCACTCGGCAAAGCCGCTGCGCAACATCAGCCGCATCCCCTCAGGCGTTGAGGCCTGGGCGTATAGATGGAAAGGTTCTGCCAACAACCGCTGCGCATGCAGGCGCAGCAGGGCCTGTTCAATCAAATGCTTGATCGGGCTGCCGGCCAGCCCCCGAAACACATCCGAAATGATGATGGAAAGACACAGCCAATGCCCCGCCGGTTGCTGCTGACACTCTGCCAAGGTCAGCGGCGTCACCTGCCCCTCATGCAATTGCCCAGCCTCCAACGCCTCGGCATCGCTGGCGCTGATCGGCCAAATGCTGAGAAAACCGACCAGCACACCGCAAAAGAAACAGCCCAAATTGCCGTCAGGGAAGCGCGCACTCCACCGCTGTCTGGTGTCCAAATCAACCGCCGCCTGCCCATAGACCTGCTGGCTGAGATCCAAAATCGCCTGCAGATCGTCCGTCCCCTCAAGCCGACGAAAATCATAGCGGTTGCCGCGAAAATACTGATAGGATGGGTCGTTGGCCAATAGAGTCATACCCGATCTTTTAGCACAAAAGCACCCCCTTGCTACATAAAATCACCCCCCTGCTGCACAAAACAGGGCGAAATACTCAATCGTTAACGATTTATTAATTTTGGGCGGGTTTTTTGTGGGTTTTGTGAGGAGAACCCACGATGATAAGCTTTTTGGAGTATATCAAGGACGTGCCGAACCATCGGGTGGCGGGGATGGTGACGTATTCGTTGAGCGAGGTGTTGTTGGTGACGCTGGTGGGGGTGCTTTGCAGGGCGGATGATTGGGACATTATTTGTTTAGTTCCTTAGTCTTGCGGTATGTTATACCGCAAGACTAAGGAACTAAACACTTAGGGACGCGCACCTTCTTTCAAAAAAGGGTTGGTCAACCGTCCATTGCTGCATTTTTGCTGACACAAAGAACCACCCCGCCCTTCGGGCACCCCTCCGCGGGAGGGGAATTCCCCCTACGCCGCCACCGCACCCGGCCCGTTCGCAGCGGTACCAAGTTTGGGGGCGAGCAGGCGTTGTAGGTATTGGCCGGTGTAGCTGCCCTTGACCTTGGCCACCTGCTCAGGCGTGCCGGTGGCGATGATTTGGCCGCCGCCGTCCCCCCCCTCAGGCCCCAGGTCGATCAGCCAATCGGCGGTTTTGATCACGTCGAGGTTGTGTTCAATCACCACCACGGTGTTGCCCTGATCCACCAGGCGTTGCAGCACGATCAACAGCCTGCGAATATCCTCGAAATGCAAACCGGTGGTGGGCTCATCCAGGATATACAGGGTGCGGCCGGTGGCACGGCGGGTCAGTTCCTTGGCCAGCTTCACCCGTTGCGCCTCACCCCCCGACAGGGTGGTGGCGGATTGCCCCAGCTTGACATAGCCAAGCCCAACATCCACCAGCACCTGCAGCTTTTCACGGATGCTGGGCACCGCGCTGAAAAACGCCGCCCCCTCCTCAATCGTCATCGCCAGCACCTGCGCGATCGACTGCTCGCGATAGGTGACCTCCAAGGTTTCGCGGTTGTAGCGTTGGCCGTGGCATTGATCGCAATCCACATAGACATCGGGCAGGAAGTGCATTTCGATTTTGATCAGCCCATCGCCCTGGCACGCCTCGCACCGCCCGCCTTTGACGTTAAAGGAGAACCGCCCAGGCAAATAACCACGCGCCTTGGATTCCGGCAGGCCGGCAAACCAATCGCGGATGGGGGTAAAGGCGCCGATATAGGTGGCGGGGTTGGATCGCGGCGTGCGGCCGATCGGGCTTTGGTCCATATCGATCACCTTGTCGATATATTCCATGCCGGTAATCGCATCATGCGGCGCCGCCGGATCATGGCTGCTATTAAAACGGCGCGCCACCCCCTGGTACAGGGTATCCAGAATCAGGGTCGATTTGCCGCTGCCCGACAGGCCAGTGACGCAGACAAAACAGCTCAGCGGAATGGTGGCGTCCACCCCCTTAAGATTGTTGCCGCGGGCGTTTTTGATGGTCAGCACCCGTTTGGGGTTGGGGGTGCGGATGGGTTGCAACCGCTCAATCCGTTTGGTGCCGGTGAGATAGGCAGCGGTCAGGCTGTCGGGATTGGCCATCACCTGCTGCGGCGTGCCGATCGCCACCACCTGGCCGCCGTGCACGCCCGCCCCTGGCCCCATATCCAACAGATAGTCGGCCTGACGCATCGCATCCTCATCATGTTCCACCACGATCACCGTGTTGCCCAGGTCTTTTAGCCGTTGCAGGGTGTTGAGCAATTTTTGGTTGTCATGCTGATGCAACCCAATACTGGGCTCATCCAACACATACAACACGCCGGTCAGCCCCGCGCCAATTTGCGAGGCCAGCTGGATGCGCTGGCTCTCCCCCCCCGACAGCGTGCCAGCTGGGCGTGACAGGGTTAGGTAGCTGAGCCCCACATCATGCAAAAAGCTAAGGCGCTCGCCAATTTCCTTCAGCACCCTTTCCGCGATTGCCTGCTGCTTTTGGCTAAGCTTGGCGGGCAGCGCCTGGATCCACGGCAGGGCATCGGCCACCGACATGGCGCTAATCTGCCCAATATGGTGATCGGCCAGCTTCACGCACAAGGCCTCAGGCTTCAGACGGTACCCGTTGCAGTCGCTGCAGGGAGCTGGCTCCATAAATTGCTCCAACACAGAACGCTGCCAGCCATTGGCGTCCTCCCAGGTTCTTTGCAAGCCGGGGATGACGCCCACAAATGGCGCGTGGCTCGTAAGCTTGCCGCGCTTGCTATCCAGCCGCACCCCATCAATCTGCATCGGGATCCCCACCGTGCCGCTGCCGTACAACACCAATTGCTGAAAACTGGCGGGCAGATCACGCCACGGGGTCAACATCGATTGCTGGGCATAGGTGCATAACGACTGCAGGATTTGGAGGTAAAGGCTGGCTGCCGGCTGGCGCCCCTCATGCGGCCAGGGGGCAATCGCGCCATCGCGCAGGCTAAGCCGTTTATCCGGCACCACCAAATCAACACCAAAACCGAGCATGCTGCCAAGGCCGGTGCAGGTGGGGCACGCGCCATAGGGGCTGTTGAAGGAAAACAGGCGCGGCTCAATCTCCGGCATGGTAAAGCCTGATTCGGGGCAGGCGTGCAGGCTGGAATAGCGCTGCTTGATCTTGCCATCCACCGATTCCACCAGCAGCAGGCCAGACGACAGCTTTAACGCCGCCTCAACACTATCGGCCAGGCGGTTGCCCAATTCTGGTGCCACCACCACCCGATCCACCACCACCTCAATGCTGTGCGCCTTGGTTTTGGCCAGGGTGGGCAGGGGATCGTCATCGTTATAGATGGTCCCATCGATGCGCAGCCGCTGATAGCCCTTGCGCCGCAACTCCTGCAGCTCCTTCTTATACTCGCCCTTGCGGCCGCTGATGACCGGGGCGATCAGCAACAATTTTGATCCCTCAGGCAATTGCATGATGCCATCGACCATTTGGCTAACGGTTTGGCTTTCGATCGGCAGGCCGGTGGTGGGGGAATGGGGCACGCCCGCCCGCGCAAACAACAGGCGCAGGTAATCATAAATCTCGGTCACCGTACCAACGGTTGAGCGCGGGTTGTTGCTGGTGGTTTTTTGCTGAATAGCGATGGCGGGCGACAACCCCTCAATGCTATCGACATCGGGCTTGTGCACCATCTCCAAAAACTGGCGGGCATAGGCCGACAAACTCTCCACATACCGCCGCTGCCCCTCAGCATAAATCGTGTCAAAAGCCAGCGACGATTTGCCCGATCCGCTAAGCCCCGTGATCACGATCAACTGATCGCGTGGCAGCTCAACCGTGATATTCTTTAAATTATGCTCACGCGCGCCACAAACCAGAATACGATGCTGCATCCCCTGCCCTTTCCAAAAGAATTGATCTCTTTGGTTTACGGGTTTTTCCCCCATTTGAACAGGGGGTATTGAAATGGAAGACAGCAGCAGATCACGGGTTTGCTCAGCATTTTTGCTGCGCCGCACAAAAAAAACCTCTCTTTTTATTCCTGAAGAATCGAAATGTCAACCACCATAAAAAATATTTTTGCTGATTTTGGGCGTTTTTGTGGTATATTAAGGAAGTGTTACCAAAGGAGGTTTCTCAATGACGTATCGTGCTCTCAACAAGATTTTCAAGAAAATGGGTGTCACATCGGTTCCGGCAAACACCACCGTCCAGATGGCCTGTCAGATCATGGCAGAACGCAACATCGCGATCCTGTTTGTAACCGAACACAACACCATTTGCGGATCGTTTAGCGAACGGGATTTGTTGATGAAGGTCGCCGCTGGCAAATTGGATCCCACGCTTACCCCGTTGAAATCTGTTATGTCGCCCCTGACCACCACCATTTCCCCCTTTGATACGACGGAGAAGGCCTTGGGATTGATGCGTGAACATGGAATTCGCCACCTGCCGGTTGAGGTCAATGGCGACATCATCGCGGTTGTATCGATGCAAGAACTGTACGAAAGCGTGCGGGTGGAGCTTGAGGATGGCATCCGCCATATCAGCTCCTACGTCAATGGGGATATCTACAGCGCCGCCACCTTGATGGGTTAACCGATATAGCGGCGCAGGCGCCAACCCACCATCACCAGGCATCCGGCTGGCAGGCTCCATAGAATCCAGGCAGCGGGGCTGTTTCCGGGGGTTTCGAACAGGATTTGCGGCCCGTAGCGCTCCTGCAAATAGGCCTTGATCTGCGGCACCGACCACCCCTGCTGCAATTTTGTTTGGACAAAATAGCGCACATCCTGCGCCCAGGATGCGTTGCTATCCGCCACGCTTTGGCCGTTGCACACCATGCAGCGCAGTTGCGCGGCAATCTGCTGCACTTGATCATCCAGGGATGACGCCTCAGCCGCAAACAGCGGTGCAGCGCATGCGGCTGCCGCGCCCACCAACAACCAACCCAGCACCACAGCCTTGGCGAAGCAGCGCCCCCCATTCATCAATGTTCGCCTCTATTTTGGTTTGGGGGTCGTATCCACATCTTTTAACAAAGATGTTAGCAGGAAGCGCAACTGCCCCTGCGCCTGACCAACCGAAATCGGGCCAATCTGGCGGTATTCGATCACCCCATTGCGGCTGATCACAAAGGTTTCCGGAACCCCCATGGTGCCCCAGGCCACCGCGCCCTGCCCGTTTTCATCCAGCAACACGGTGTCATAGGGGTTGCCCGCCCGCGCCAAATAGGCCTGCGCCTTGTCCGCGCTGTCGCGATAGGCAATGCCGATAAATTTGACCTCCGGCAGCTGTTTGTGCAACTCAACCAGCAAGGCATGCTCAAGCTGGCAGGTCGTGCACCAGCTGGCAAAAAAATTGACCAGCACCACCTGCCCCGCCAGTTCCGTGCTGGCGAAATTGGGCGCTGCATTCACTCCCAATTGAGGAAGCGTAAAACTGGGCGTTTGCGGCAGATGCAGCGTCAAGGTTGACGTTTTTTTGGGTTTAAGGTTCAAACCCAAGGCCACCAGCAAAACAACCACCACCACAATAGGTACAAGGATTTTTGGCCGGAAAACCCGGAAAAATGTTAAGGCTCGACGCTTCATCGGCCAACTGTGCCCCATGATCGCCGCATGGTCAATCTTGCGCATGGGGCTCAGCTTATGTAGGTTAAAGCACGGCAACCCGCCCATTTTTTCATGCCTAAGGATTCAACCATGCCCAGCAAGCCCAATCCAAAAACCGCTCCCAAAACCACCGCTGAACCTAAGGCCAAAAAAATCTATAAGGCTGAGGAAAAGGTTGATCTTGCCAGCTTTTCTGATGAGGCCTTGTTGGAATATGGCTATGAACAAATTGATGAGCAGCAGTGGGACAAGGCAACGGTGGCCTTTCGCACCCTGCTGGACCGCGACGCCGATCACCCGTTGGGGCAATTGGGCATGGCGGATGTCGCGCTATCCCGCGGCATGTATGATGCGGCTGAAATTTTTGCCAGAAAGGCTTTGGCGCAGGATCCTGAGAATCCCGCCATTCTGCACAGCCTGATCAAGGCCTCAACCATCATCGGCATCACGCTGATCCGCAACAACCAGCTGGATCAGGCCGCCGAAAAACTGACCAGCGCGCTGGATTTGCTGGTCGGCGACCGCGACAATCAGGAAATGTTGGGCGGTGCCTTTGGCGAAATGGCGCGCGCCCTGCAACCTTTGGATGCCCAAAAGGCGTTGGAGGCGGCCAGACTGGCGGCCGCCCTGTTCCCCGAGGATGGGCGTCTGCGCAATATTCTGGAAGCCTTGTTGGAAACCAACGACGGCCATTCCCAGCTGACCGACTACACCATGGCGGTTGAGGAGGATGGGTTGCCTGAGCGTTTGTTGCTAACCGCCATGCCCGGTGTATCGCATCTTTACCTACGCGCGGTGGTGCAAAGCCTGACCGGCATGCAGGATGCGCCGATTTGCTATTCCTATTGGTCATCGGAGCAGGATCTGCACCTGCCGCACCTAACCGCCAACCTGCGCACCGCAACCTTTAGCCAACACACCACCCTGGCCAGCGCGCCCAACCTAAGGTTGATCACCGCCTTTAAAATGCGCCTGATTATTATGACATCAGAATTGCCGATGGCGATTGCCGCCTATGATGATGCGGTTGCCAACGGCCTTCGCATCGACCCCGCCTTGGCGGAAATTGCCCAATTGCCCATCGAACAACGGTTGGATCTCACCTTAAAACTGCGCGCGCCATGGCTGTTGCAATTCAAGCACGGCTGGAAAAAGGCGGTCAAGGATTACGAGCTGAACCCGCTGTGGCTAAACGCCGAACTGCTGCTGGGGGTTGCGGATCAAAAACCGATCATCGATGCCATTTGCCGCCATTTTGAGTTGGAAGTGGAAGAATCCACCAAAAAGGCGATCATCGAAAGCTGTCAAGAATTGTTTGACGCCGAACGCCTGAAACTGGCCAAATTCTACAGCCACCGCCTGACCGATGAACAGCAAGCCTGGGTGGATAGTTTAAAGGTCTGTTTTCCTGAGGATTAGCCGCAAATTCACCTCTCCATCTTAATTCCCCTCTTGCGGAGGGGTGGCAGGCGAAGCCTGACGGGGTGGTCCCTTCGGTGTGCGTGTGATGCGCGCGAGCAGCACCATGTTCGAATTATTTGTTGCAAGAACCACCCCGCCCTTCGGGCACCCCTGCGCAGGAGGGGAATGAGAGCGGCAGGTTCAGCCCAAAGGCCAGAGCCTTGGCGGTGGCGACCCCAACGCGGAGGCTGGTAAAGGCGCCTTGGCCTGCAACCACGGCGATCTGGGTGAGATCCGCAAATTGCTTGCCGGCTTGCAACAGCGCGCGGTCAATCAACGGCAACAGGTGGGTTTCGTGGTGCTTGCCCACATCTTCCTCAAGCCATAGCAACAGCTGGTCGCCGGCGAACAGGCCGACCCGACAATCCTGCGCGGTGTCAATCAACAGGGTAAGCGGGGAGGATTCCGGCAAAACAGAGGGGGCGGCAGGCCTAGAGCGTTTTCGCTTTAGTTCACCACTAGGAAGACAAGGCGAGAAGAGCGGAGCGTATCCTATATACGTGAGCATCGGCGAGTCCGTAGTCTGACGACGTGGTGGGCTAAATGGGAAATGCTCTAGCCATTGGCCGCCCGCACCTCCTCTACCTCTGGCACGTAATAACGCAACATATTCTCAATACCGTTTTTCAAGGTAGCGGTTGAGCTGGGGCAGCCGGAACAGGCGCCCTGCAAATACAGATAGACCACCCCATCCTCAAAACGGTCAAAAATGATATCGCCGCCATCCATCGCCACCGCCGGACGCACCCTGGTGTCCAACACTTCCTTAATCTGCAGCACCAATTCGCTGTCATCCGCGGCTGGGGTTGACGCGCCCGCAGCAGCATCCGCCATCGCCACATCGCCGCTGGTGTAGTGATCCATAATCGCGCCGATCAGGGATGGTTTCAGCAACACCCAGTCCGCCGCCTCATCCTTGGTCACGCTGATAAAGTCGCCGCCCAAATAAACGCCGGTTACCCCCTCAACCGCAAACAACCGCTTGGCCAAGGGTGATTTTTGCGCCTTGCCCACCTCACGGAAATCCGCGGTGCCGCTGGTCATCACTGGCTGGCCCGGAATAAACTTCAGGCTGTTGGGGTTGGGGGTCGATTCGGTTTGAATAAACATCAAGAAAACTTCTGCAAAAGGTTGGGTATACCGCTTATATAGGGAACCGCACAGAAAAAGCTAGAGGCAACGGCCAAGTTGATGCCCTAAGCGGCTTTTTTCTTTTTCTTCACATCCGCCCAGATCTTGCGTTTCAACAGATAGAGCAGAATGGTCATCGGGATTAAGAAGATCAGAACCTTGGCGCCCATCCGCTTGCGCGCCTCAGCCTCAGGCTCAGCCGCCCAGCTAAGGAAGGTTACCACGTCGTTGGCCATCTGTTCTGGGGTTGCGGCGGTGCCATCCTGATAGGTCACCACCCCCTCGCTCAACGGGTTGGCCATCGCAATCTGCCGGCCGGGGAAATATTTGTTGTAGTGCATGCCGTCTTGCATTTTCATGCCCTCTGGCGCTGACTCATAGCCCAACAGCAGCGCGCGCACATAGTTGGCACCGTCATGGCGCGCCTTAATGATCAGCGATTGATCGGGCGGATAGGCGCCATTGTTGGCCGCCCGCGCCGCCTTTTCGTTGGCATAGGGGCCCACCAAATGATCGGCGGGGGTGGCCTTGCGCTCAAACATCTCCCCCTCATCATTCGGGCCATCGGTCACCTGAGATTCCGCCGCAATCGCCTTGATTTCCTCAGGCGAGTAGCCCAAATCGGCCAAATTGCGAAACGCCACCCGCTTTAGCCCATGGCAGCTGGAACAGACCTGGCGGTAGACCTGAAAGCCACGTTGCATGGCGGCGCGGTCATAGGTGCCAACCGGCCCCTGAAAGCTCCAGTCATGTTCGGGCAAAGGCTCAGGGTTGGTGGAAACCGCCCCCTCTTCCACAGCGCCGCCGCCCGCAGCCATCACCGACGACATCGGCAAGGCAAAGGCCACAGCGCCCAACACCAACAGAAATTTAAACCCCCTAACCATGATGACCTGCCGCGTCAATAGATTCTGGCAGGGGCAGCGGTTTTTCAAATTTGCTGAGAACCGGCAACACCACCAACATATGCAAGAAGTACCAGGCGGTGCACACCCGGCTGATCAACAAATAGTTGCCCTCAGCCGGTTTGCCGCCAACCCAGCCCAGCGCCACCGCGTTGATGGTGAACAGCCAGAAAAACCATTTGAACAGGGGGCGATAGCGGCCACTGCGCACCGGATGCCGATCCAACCACGGCATGGCGGCCAGCAGCGCGATGGAGCCAAACATCATCATCACCCCACCCAATTTGTCGGGAATCGCCCGCAAAATCGCATAAAACGGCAGGAAGTACCACTCTGGCACAATATGGGCGGGCGTCACCAACGGGTTGGCCGGCATGTAGTTGTCAGGATGCCCCAAATAATTGGGCACATAGAACACAAACAGGGCGAAGATCACCAAAAATATCCCCAGCCCAAACAAATCCTTGATGGTGTAATAGGGGTGGAAGGGAATCTTATCTTCCTTCTTCGCATCCAAACCGGTTGGATTGTTAGAACCGTGGGTATGCAGCGCGATCAGGTGCAAAAAGGCCACGCCCAGAATCATAAACGGCATCAGATAGTGCAGCACGAAAAAGCGGTTCAGCGTGGGGTTGTCTACCGAGAAGCCGCCCCAAATCCAGGTTTTCAACGCCTCCCCCACCACCGGAATGGCGCCGAACAGGTTGGTGATCACGGTGGCGCCCCAATAGCTCATCTGCCCCCAGGGCAACACATAGCCCATAAACGCGGTGGCCATCATCAGCAGCAGGATCACCACGCCCAGCAACCACAACAATTCCCGTGGCGCCTTATAGGAGCCGTAGTACAGCCCGCGAAAAATATGCAAATACACCACCACAAAAAAGGCTGAGGCGCCATTGGCGTGGATGTAGCGCAACAACCAGCCAAAATTCACATCGCGCATAATCCGCTCAACACTATCAAACGCCTTGTCGGTGCTGGGCTGATAGTTCATCGCCAAAAAAAGCCCCGACAGAATCATGATCAGCAGAATAATGCCGGCCAGCGAGCCAAAATTCCAAGCGTAGCTAAGGTTTTTGGGGGTTGGATACTGCCGCAACTCGCGGTTCAGGAAGTCGAAAATCGGCAGGCGGTATTCGATCCAGCCAAACAGACCTGGTTTTTGTGGTTTGGTGGGTGCGGCCATGGTGAAGGATCCAGTGGAATGAAATGGGTGGGGGGTTAGCCGATTTTCAACAGGGTATCGCTGACAAAACTGTAGGGGGGAACCTCAAGATTGGTGGGCGCCGGCCCCTTACGGATGCGGCCTGAGGTGTCATAGGATGAGCCGTGGCAGGGGCAAAACCAGCCCTGATACTCCCCCCGCGTTTCGGTGGATTTGGTGCCCAGCGGCACGCAACCCAGATGGGTGCAAATGCCAATCACCACCAGCCATTCGGCCTTTTTGACGCGATCTTTGTCGGCCTGCGGGTCCTTAAGCTCCGACAAGGATGCCTTCTCAGCCTCCTGAATCTCCTCAGGCGTGCGGCGGCGGATAAAAATCGGCTTGCCCCGCCAGCTAACCGTCATGCCCTGCCCGGGCTGCACCTTGGAAATATCCACCTCAACGCTGGCCAAGGCCAAGGTGTCAGCGGCCGGATTCATGCTGTCAACAAAGGGCACCAACGCCACCCCCGCGCCCAACACACAGGCACCGCCCGCGGCCAGCGCCAAAAAGTCACGGCGCGTATGCTGCGATTCGGTATCGTGATGATCGGCAACAGCTGCCGAGGCATTAGGCACAGCGGCCTTAGCAGCACGGGGCTTTTTCACCACAAGTTTATCGGGGGCCGTTTTGGTGGTATCAACCATGAAATGTCTACAAGAAATTTTGACAGGGTTTTTTAAGATTACTCTGTTCTATACGACAATTCCCCACCCTTAGCCAAGCGAAATTTTTCGCCCCAACTTAAACCATCTGTTGGATCAGCGCGGCGACATGCGCCTGTATATCGGGGTTGGTCGGGCGCTGCTCCGACTTGTCCTGCCCCAGGATAATATCATAGGCAAAGGCGGTGCTGTCCAGAATCGTGCGGTTGACGATAACATAGTCATATTCGTTGTAAAAGGAGATTTCCTGATAGGCGTTGTCCAGGCGGCGGCGGTTTTCCTGCGGATCGGCCTTGGGGCGGGAGGCCAGCCGATCGTGCAACTCCTGCATGCTGACCGGCAGCAGAAAGATTGAGGTTAGATAGGGTTTCAGGTCATCGCGCAAGCGAATTTGCCGCATCCCCAAGGATTCAATCACCAGCAGCACGCTGTTGCCCTGCTGAATCTGCTGCATAATGTAATCGGCCGGGGTGGCGTAATGGTTGCTGTGGATCCGGGTGTGCTCCAACAATTCGTTGTCGGCCAGCCGGCGATCAAATTCGGCCTGACTGATAAAGAAATAGTCCTTGCCCTCAACCTCATCCGGCCGCTTGGCCCGCGTGGTCACCGAAATCGACCGCCGCAGGGTGGGATCCAACCGCAACAACTCCCCCGCAATCGTCGTTTTGCCACCACCTGAGGGGGCGGATAGGATGATCAGTTGGCCCAAGGGATTAAGCGGCGTTGCGGACATAAGGGGGGTGTTCCTGTAAGAAATTTATTGGCTTATGCGATTTTTTTGGATGTTAAGCAAGACCAAGCTGATATGCTAACAGCCAACCCACCCCCCAAAAGCGCCCTGCCCCCCATGACCTCTCCCCCATCCCCCACCACCAAGCGCGTTTTTGTGGTCGCGGGGGAGCTTTCGGGCGATTATCTGGGCGGCCAGCTGGTCAACGCCCTGCGGCCTCTGCTGTCGGCGCAGCAGCAAACACTGGAGCTGGCTGGCGTTGGCGGGTCTAGTTTAACCAGGGCTGGCCTGACATCGCTGTTTCCGCTGCAGGAGCTGGCGGTGATGGGATTGTGGGAGGTGTTGCCACGGCTGTACCGCCTGCGCCGCCGCCTGAGCCAAACCGTGCAGGCGGTGATGGATTTTCAGCCCGATCTGCTACTAACCATCGATTCCCCCGGATTCTGCCTGCGGCTGGCCAAGAAAATCCGCGAGCTGCAGCCAGCCCTGCCCATCTGGCATTACGTCGCGCCCAGCGTGTGGGCGTGGAAGCCTGAGCGGGCGGCGGCGATGGCACCGATCTACAACGGCGTGCTGGCCCTGCTGCCCTTTGAGCCGCCCTATTTTGTGCCCACCGGCCTGCCCTGTCACTTTGTTGGCCACCCGATTGTGGAAAGCGGCGCGGATGCGGGCGATGGCATCCGTTGGCGGCAACAACAGCAGCTGAGCCCCAGCACGCCCATCATCTGCCTGCTGGCCGGCAGCAGGGGGGGGGAGGTGCGCCGCCATTTGCGGCTGTTTCAGGCCGCGGTAGAAAAACTGGCCACCACCATTCCCCAGCTAACCACCCTGCTGATCGTGCCCGATTACCTGCAGGCTGAGGTGACCAAACGCCTGGCCAACTGGTCGCAGCCGTGGGTGATCGCCAACAACGCCGACAAATACGCGGCGATGGCGGCCAGCAATCTGGGGATCGCGGCGTCTGGCACCGTCACGCTGGAACTGGCGCTGGCACGGGTTCCCACCGTGGTCGCCTATCGGGTACACCCGCTGACCTATCGCATCGCCAAGCGGCTGATCAAGGTGCCCTTTGCCAGCCTGATCAATTTGTTGACGCACGGGTTGCAGCCGGGCCCTGCGGTGATTCCCGAACTGATCCAAAACGACGCCACCCCACAGGCTTTGGCCGATGCCCTGCTGGCCCTGTGGAGCAATCCAGAACTGGCGCAGCAGCAGCAGGCAGGGGCACAGGCCGCCCTTGGCCAGCTGGGCTATCACCACGCGCCGCCCCCCAGCCAGCAGGCGGCCGCCCTGATTGCGGGCTTGCTGGCGTGATGATCGCGACGATGCAAAGCGCTGTCTGGCGGTTGATGGATGGGCTGAACAGCCAATTGCAGGCTGAGCGGGAACGGTGGTTGTTGTGGCTGCCCGCGCTGCTGGCGCTTGGCATCGGCCTGTATTTTCATGCGGCGCGTGAGCCGGATTGGCACATATGGCTAGGCCTCACCCTGCTGGCGGGCGGGCTGTGGGCAGGGCTGTACCGCCTGGCGGTGGTGCGGGCGGCTGGCTGGCTGATCCTGATCCCGCTGATCGGCTTTACCGCATCCAGCCTGCGCACCCATGGGGTGGCGGCCACCATGCTGACCACCAAGCTGGAGCCAACCACGATCACCGGCCGCCTAACGGCGTTGGAGCCGGCTACCAGCGGCTGGCGGGGCACCCTAACCGCCGTCCACATCAAATCGCTGCCGCCCGAGCAAACGCCGCAGCGGTTGCAAATGAAGTTCTACAAGCTGGATCCGTTGCCCAGCATTGGCGACACCATCCGTTTTTTTGGCACCGCCTATGCCCCCAACCCGCCGGCCTATCCGGGCGCGGTGGATTTTCGCCGCATGGCCTTTTTCCAAGGCATTGGCGGCCAAGGCTTTGCGATGACCCCGCCCACCGTTATCAGCAACAGCGACACCAGCACCGCTACCCTATGGATTGCGCGGTTGCGGCGCAACCTAAGCCAACGCTATGACGCCGCCCTGCCGCCGGCTGAGGCTGGCTTGGCCAAGGCCTTGCTGACGGGGGAGCGGGCCAACATCCCCAAGCAGGTCAATGAGGATTTCCGCGCCAGTGGCCTGTACCACTTATTGTCGATCTCAGGCTTGCATATGACGATTGTGGGGGGATGGGTGTTTGTGGGCACGCGGGCGCTGTTGGCGCTGATCCCCTGGCTAAGCTCGCGGTTTTCGATCAAATCGATCGCCGCACTGCTGGCGATTGCCAGCGCCGGCTTTTACTGGCTGCTGGCGGGGGGCAGCGCCAATGTGCCGGCTGAGCGATCCTTTTTGGGCTTTTCCATTCTGATGCTGGCGATCATCCTGCGCCGTCAGGCCCTGTCGCTGCGCACCCTGGCGTTGGTGGCCAGCCTAGTCCTGCTGCTGCAACCCGAAATGCTGCTAAGCCCGGGCTTTCAAATGAGCTTTGCTGCTTCAGCCGCCATTGTCGCGCTGTATGAGGGGTATGGCGATCGGCTGCGCCTGTTTTGGCAGGGGCGCGGCTGGTGGGCGAAACCGCTGGCCATCGTCACAGGCCTGTTGGCCACCTCGCTGGCCGCCACGCTGGCCACCACCCCGATTGCCTTTGCCCATTTTCAGCAAACCTCGCTGATTGGCATTGTGGCCAATATTATCGCCGTGCCGCTGACCGAGCTGGTGGTGATGCCGATCGCCCTGCTGTCGATCGCCGCCATGCCCCTAGGCTTAGAACAGGCCGTCATGCCGCTGCTGGGTTACAGCATTGACCTGATGCTGCAAATCGCCGCGTGGGGGGCCAGCCTGCCCGGTGCCATCCTGCGGGTGAATGCATGGAGCCAAACCGTGCTGTTGCTGCTGGTGTTGGGCGGGTTATGGATGGCGATCTGGCAACGGTCTTGGCGGCTTTGGGGGACTGGCCTGATCGCGGCCGGCATCCTGCTGGCCTTACTGCAAGCCCCCCCCACCGTGATGCTGGCCAACAGCGGCAAGCTTTGGCTGGTGCGGCTAAGCGACGGATCGGTGGCGCTGTCGTCCCGTCAAAAAGAACGCGGGCTGGCCAAATTTTGGCTAAGCGCGCAGGGCAAAACGCCTGAGGAAGGCCTGCGTCCAGAGGAGTTTGCCGATCCCGCGTCCAAGGAGCTCAGCTGCAGCAGCGATCATTGCCGGCTGCAACGCGGCAGCGATGTGTTGGCGTGGTTTTGGCAGGTGGATGATGCGGTGCTGGCCGAATCGGTGTGCGCACAGGCCGACACGGTGGTGCTGCAAACGCCGGATACCTTCCCCTGCCCCGCCCGTCAGGTAATCAGCTGGAGCAGCCTGCAGCAAACCGGCACCCAGGCGATTTGGTGGACGCCCAACAGCGGCCGCAGCTGGCGGATCAAGCCATCTTGGCCCGCCAATGTTCAGCGGCCATGGAGTTTGCCCTTGGGGGGGAACTCAGAAGATTAGAGCACGCCGAAACAACCACCCCGCCCTTCGGGCACCCCTCCGCAGGAGGGGAATAAGTAAGTCAGCAATTCCCCTTTTTGGAGGGGTGGCAGGCGAAGCCTGACGGGGTGGTTCAGGCGGCGACTCTCCATTCCCGCATTTTAGAGCGTTTTCGCTTTAGTTCTACACTAGGAAGGCAAGGTGAAGCGCGCGGAGCGTATACTACATACGTGAGCACGGTGAGTCCGTAGCCTGACGACGTGTAGGGCTAAATGGAAAATGCTCTAGCGCAGCACCTGCAGCCCACCCATATAGGGCACCAACACCTCAGGGATCCGCACGCTGCCGTCCGCCTGTTGGTAATTTTCCAACACCGCAATCAGGGCGCGACCAACCGCCAGGCCTGATCCGTTCAGCGTGTGCACCAAGGCTGGCTTGGCCTTGTCGGTGGTGGTGGGGCGATAGCGTGCCCGCATCCGCCGTGCCTGAAAATCGCCGCAGTTGGAACAGCTGGAAATCTCGCGGTAGCGGCCTTGGCCGGGCAACCATACCTCAAGATCATAGGTTTTCTGCGCCGAAAAGCCCATATCGCCCGCGCACAGCAGCATGACGCGATAGGGCAATTCCAACCGTTTCAACACCTCCTCAGCGCACGCGGTCATCCGTTCATGCTCCGCCTCACTGTCCTCCGGGCGCGTCACGCTGACCAACTCCACCTTGAAAAACTGGTGCTGGCGAATCATGCCGGTGGTGTCGCGCCCCGCCGCGCCAATTTCTGAGCGAAAGCAATAACTGCCGGCGGTAAAGCGCAGCGGCAGTTCGGCCTCCTGCAGAATTTTGTCCATCACCAGCGTGGTCAGCGGTGCCTCAGCCGTTGGGATCAGCCAGCGATCGTCCGCGGTTTGAAACATATCCTCAGCGAATTTGGGCAATTGGCCGGTGCCGTACAGGGTCGGGCTTTTGACCAGCAGCGGCACATCCACCTCGGTATAGCCAAACGCCTCGGTGTGCAAATTCAGCATGAATTGCGCCAGCGCACGATGCAAACGCGCCACGCCGCCCTTTAACACCGTAAAGCGGCTGCCAGACAGGGCGACCCCCGCCTCAAAATCCATGTCTCCTGACACGCCAAACTTGGTCGCCAGCACCTCATGGGTTTGCGGCGTGAAATCATAGGCCGCGGGTTGCCCCCAACGGCGAATCTCAACATTATCTTCCTCATCCGCCCCTGCCGGCACCTCAGCCGCAGGCAGGTTGGGCAGCACTTCCAACGCGCCGGTTAAGGCTGATTCAGCCTCCCTAACCTCCTGCTCCTTGCCCGCCAACGCCTCCTTCACCGCCGCCACCTCAGCCATCAAGGCCTCCACATCAGCGCCACCCGCCTTGCTTTGACCCCCCGCCTTAATTTGACCAATGTCGGCGGAAAGCCGGTTGCGGGTTGCCTGCAGGCTCTCAGTCGCCGCGATCACCTGCCGACGCTGCTCATCCAGCGCCAACAACGCAGCGGTTTGGGGTTCTAAACCCCGCCGTTGCCACTGCCTGTCGTAAAGTTCGGGATTAGCACGGATCTGGTTGATGTTGTGCATGCGGCGTCTTTCTTAAAAATCTGTTCTGATCACCAAACCATACAATCCCGCCCCCCGCTTGTTAACCCTTATTTCGGTTTTGCTTGCGATGATCAAGCTGCATCTTATTTTTGCAGGTAGTTCTTTGGTGTTTTTCAAAAAATTCTCGTCCACGCCCCTGTGGGCCAAAATCCTGTTGCCGATTTCCATCAGTGCCTCAGCGGCGGTGGTGTTGGCAGACCATGATCCACGACTGACCACCATAGCGTTGCTGCTGATCAACGGCACGGCGCTGGCCAGCCTGTACCGCTTTGTCCTGCGCCCCCTAAACCGGCTGGCGGCCGAAATTCAATCCAACAAAACCCTCGTCCCACAGGATTTGCGGCACTACGCCCATGATGAGCTGGGGCGGTTGGCGCGGATGATCCACCAGCAACGCCAGCAAATGCTAAGCCTTAACCACCAGCTGCAGGCGATTGGCCAAAACCTGCCTGGCATTGTCTACCGCTCTTTTGCGGATCGCAACCGTTCGTTTTTTTATCTATCCGCCGCCTGCGAAAAAATTACCGGCTATCCGGCCAATGATTTTGTCTACAACAAACGCCGGCAATGGCAGGATATCATCCATCCTGAGGATACCGCCGTGGTGCAGGCAATGATGGCCGAACAACTGGCCAACGGCGCCACCTATGACCTGCAATACCGCGTGATGCGCAGCGACGGCAAAGTTTTAACCGTCAATGATCGTGGCTGCCAGGTGCAGGACAAAAAGGGTCGCCCGGTTTATTACGATGGGGTCGTGCTTGACATCACCGATTCGGTGCAGCTGATGGCCACGCGTGAGGATTTGCAAGATCACGAACAAATCACCACCCATTTGTTTGAACACAGCGGCGATGGCATCTGGATTTGGGACATCGAATCCGATGGCGTCGTCTTTTCAAAAGAATGGTGGCTGATGGTGGGCTATAGAGATGGTGAGCTGCCCAACCATATCGACAGCTGGCGCCGCCTGATCAACCCCGCCCAACTCCCTGAGGTTGAGGCGCACATCCGCCGATGCATCACGGGCGAACTGGAAAAATTTGAGGCGGAGTTCCAGGTGCGCCACAAGGATGGATCCTTCCTGTGGGTATTATCGCGCGGCAGCCTGGTCAAAAGCACCGCCGGCAAGCCCGAACGCTTTATCGGCAGCCACACCAACATTACCCAGCTGAAAAAAAGCACGGCGGCGGCTGAGGCCGCCAACATCGCCAAAAGCGCCTTTCTGGCGAATATGAGCCACGAAATTCGCACCCCCATCAACGCCATCATGGGCACCGCCGAGTTGTTGTTGGATAGCCCGCTGGACAACAGCCAACGCGAACATGCCGAAATGATGCTGTCCGCCTGCGAAAATCTTTTGGTGTTGGTTAATGATGTGCTGGATTTGGCAAAGGTTGAGGCCGGGCGGATGGCGTTGGAAGCGGTGCCCTTTGATCTGCTAAAATTGATTCACGACAACGTCAAACTGTTTTATCAACCAGCCAACAGCAAGGGGTTAGACCTGTTGGTGGATTACGATTGGCGGCAATTTCCTGAACGGGTGGTGGGCGATCCCACCCGCTTGCGCCAAATTTTAAGCAACCTGCTAAGCAACGCGATCAAATTTACCGCCGCCGGCTATGTGCGGGTTGAGGTTAAGTTGCAGCAACAGAAGCTGCATCACAAAATGATCCTGCGGGTGGTGGACAGCGGCATTGGCATTCCTGAAAAAATGCGGGCACGCATCTTTGAAAAATTCACCCAGGCGGATGCCTCAACCACCCGTCAATTTGGCGGAACGGGGTTGGGCTTGGCGATCTGTCAACAACTGGCCAAGCTGATGAACGGCACCATCACCTGTGCGCCTAACCTCCCAACTGGCACTTGTTTTGAGGTCGCGTTGCAGCTGGGAATCCAAGAAGATGCCGACAAACGCCCCCTGCTGCCGCTAACCCACCCATCCAGTGAAGCGTTGCCAGGATCCAGCAAAAAGATTCTGCTGTTAGAGCCATCACCCGATTACCACGGCATGATCACGCGTTGGTTAACCACATCTGGTTATCAAACCGAAACCATCGCGTTAAAAAACTTGGCAACCGCATCCTTGCCCCCAATCGATCAGGCTGAGGTTGCCAATGACAGCCAGCCCATCCTGCTGCTGGGGCCCAGCCTTAACAGCACCGATCGCATGAAAGTTTTGCGGCATATCACCAAACAGCAACCACAGTTGTGCCAGCAACTGGTGGTCATTGCATCCGAAGACGACAAAATTTTGCAACGCTGGATATCTGAGCAAGCCAATCACGTAGCCACCGACTTGGCCGCATTCCCTGCCCCCCAAATCTTAAGATGTGATGTACCGCTGTTCCCACTAAAACTGATTAAGACCCTAACGACTCTTAACAGCGCCACTGGTTGGCATGCCAAAACCGATGAACCAGTGGATCAACAAGCTACGGTTGGCAACACCAAGGTGTTGGTGGCCGAAGATGCGCTGTTTAACCAAAAAATTATCGAACAATTTTTGCGCAGTTTGGGCTGTCAGGTGGTGTTGGCCAATGACGGGGTTGAGGCGTTAAGCAAGGCGGCGGATCCCAGCATCGAATTGATCCTGATGGATTGTCAAATGCCAATCATGGATGGCTATCAGTCCGCCGCCGCGATCATGGCCCAACAAAAAGCTGGTATTTACCGCACCGTTCCGATCATCGCCCTAACCGCGCATGCCATGGTTGGCGATCGCGAAAAATGCCTGGCCAGCGGCATGGTGGATTATCTGACCAAACCGTTGAAAAAAAACACCCTGAAACTGGTGTTGGAACAATATGTCAAGCTGACCGCGTAACGGCTTGCAAGAGCAGGCTTTACATCCGCCAAGCAAAAAAGTAACTTTCTTAAGAGCTGTGCTTAAATATCAGAAAATTTAGGGGAGTGCCTGATGCCAACCAAAGACCGTATCCGCAACCGTCATCCCCGTAGCTGTCATAAGGGCTTTGCGGCCATCCTGCTCTTGGCTTTTTCAACCGTCGTTGCGTTCAACAACATGTCAACCGTATCGGCATCAGAAGCCGCGGCAAAAGCCCTGCGTGAACGCACCCCCATTAAAATTACCGAACTGCACGGGCTGAGTTTCGGGCAGGCGATGCTTAGCGGCAAAACCGGTGGCACGGTGACCATTAGCCCAACCAGCGGCACCATCGCCACCAGTGGCACCGTCACCAAAACCACGGGGATGTGGCAGGCGGCGGAGTTTGAGGTGCGGGGACAGCCTGAGGAATATTTTACCATTGTTTTGCCCTCAACATTGCCGCTGCGTTCCAGAAATCTATCGGGAACCCCACCGACCCTAACCAATATTGTCAGCGAACCTGCCGGCACTGGGCGTTTTGGCGCCGATGGCAAGGCACGCATCAAGGTTGGCGGCACCCTGAATTTTCCACAAAGCACGGGGAACAGGGATTTGCGGGCTGAATTGGAAATCCAAGTGGACTACGAAAACAGCTTGGCCACTCCCAAGCCATAAACGGCCAGCAAGCTTAGTTTTTCAGCACAAAGTTGCGGTTCGACAACACCTGACCTGGCTTGGTAAGGGCGATGGCCATTGGCGGAACCGACGCAATTTTCAGACGGCTTAACTGCTGCGGGCTGATCCGCAACAAATATTGGCCAACCGCAACCTTCTCAAACAGATAGAATCCATCAAAAGAGGTTTTGGTGGTGGCCACCACCTGCCCATCCTCAGCGCGCACCAATTCCAACAGCACGCTGGCCAAGGCGGTTTTGCCATTCTCGGCGGCGGCCGCCTCCAAATAGACCACCCCATCAACCTCCCCCGTCGTGGTGACAGGAAATTCAGCGCGCAACACCTTGCCAGGCCGTGGCAAAAAGCTGATGCCCGTTTTCACCGAAGACTGGTACGGATCCTCCAACGTGCTTTCATCCAGGGAAATATCGGCGTAGCGATAGGGGGTCAGGTTGTTCATCAACACGACACCATTTTGATCGCTAACCTGTTTTAAACTGGCGCCACTGCTGGCCAGGGAGACCTCAGACAGCAACCGATCGCCGCCGTTGTAACGCTGATCGCTGTTTTCATCCAAATAGGTGCGCGCCGCAATCGATCCGTTATCCGCCAGGGGGGTACCCGCCATAACCCATTCCCCCGTCCATGGATTCCGCACCGTGCTGAACGACAGATTCATCAAAAAGGCATAGGATCGATCGGTGGAATACTCACTGCTTAACCCCACCAGCATGTTTTCCAACTGCAGGTTCAGCCCAAGTCCCGCGGTCATGGTGCGCTGATCGGTGAAATTGCGCAGCACGCTGGCCACCCCCTCAACCTCCCGATCAAAACGGTAGCTGGTGGTTAAATTGGCGCTGGTAAAGCGTTGGATGGGGCGAATTTCATAGGCCACCCCACCGCGCAGGTTGATATCGGCAAACCGGTTGCTGATCAGGCCATTGCCATCAACCCGATAGTCGCGGGAATTATCCGTGGAGCGGTTCAGCTGCCAGGTCACGGTGTTGCTTAGCGAGGTGCCGTAAACAAAGGTCGCCAAGCGGTTTTCATATTGCACAACCTGTGTGCCATCCTGGGAATACTCCTGTTCCGCGGTGCCGCTGATGTTTAACGAGGGCAACAGTCCAAAATCCGCCAATTTGCCAAAATCCAACGTGGTATCACCGCGCACCCGATTGGCTGAGGTCAGGGGCGCGCCCGATGATTTATCGGTGGTTTCGCTGCGGAAGCCATTCAGGTAACGATCGCTGCCCACCAACCAGTTAATCCCGCCCAGATTGGTTTGCACCAGGGCCGCCGCCGCGCTGCCCCCCTTGTTGTCGCTGGTCAGATCGGCGCGTCCAAAGGCAAAACCTGGCGATGCGCTAAGGCTGGCGCCTGAATAGACAGATCGTTCGCCCAGACGATCTTCTAGGGTTGCAACATTGGCGCCAACCGCGAAATAGCGGTTCACCCCATACTCCGCCTCATTCACCGAACGCACGCTGCCGATCGACCCATCGGTTTGATCGGCCGAGTCGTTGGTGAAATTAAAGATATTTTTTCCTTTTTCCACCACGGACGATCGGTAGAACCATTTGCCAGGTTCCGACTGATTGAACCCCACCAACACCCGCTTGGTTTCTTCCGATTTTTGCCCCTGTGGGCCATAGAATACCAAGCGAAAAACATTCTCGCCGTAATTCAAATTGACCTTGTTAAATTCGTACAAACCGTCATTGCCAACCGTCAGAACGCCGATCAACTCCTCATTACGGTACAATTCCACGTCATAGCCTGGCTGCGCGTTGCCCCTGAGATCGGTTTCGTCAAAACGGTCAGGCCGATCGAGCGGGAAGGAGGAAACCACCGCCCCGCGACCATTCTGGGTTTCGCCCACCAACGGCAAAGCTTGCCCAAAAACATCCCCGAATTGAATAGAGCTGCTTTTTAACGGGCCCAACAGTTCATTGTTGGGATCTTTGCGGCCGGCGGTTAGGCGAATGGTTTGCAATTGATCGCCCTCCTTACCCACAATCAACCCCTCAGTGGTCATTTTGCCCAAATCACCGGCAAACTGCACGCTGTAGTCCGCCACCTTCCCCTCTTTACCGGTGCTGTCCTTGCGATAGCCACCACCCGTGCTGACATTGAACATCGGCCAATCCGCCCAGCTGTAGGGGGAATCCTGAACCGGGTACAGCGGTTTTTTCTGATCAGAAAAGGCGCCTGCGGGGCGAATCTGCTTGCGCCGATCCTCCCTCTCCAACTGCGCCTCGACCGGCAGGGGGTTTTGCGAGGAAAGCTCCAGCACCAGGTTGCTGTAATCAGGCTTCAGCTGGATAGCAAACCATTGTTGCACCAGGGCGCTGTCCACCCAAATATCCCCATCGGCCAACACCGCCTTGCCAGCCGGCAAGCTGCTGACACCCCCCACAACCGTCACGGTTTGTGTCGTGAGATCGAGGGCAAAAGTTTGATCTTCGCGTAAAAACCAGCCGTTGGCTTGTTGGCGATTGGCATCAACCACCACCGGAAAATCCAACAACGTCATCAGGCTGCCCAAGGGCAACAAAAGTTGCTCATTCTTTCTATAGGCCACAAACGCGTCGCTTAGCACCAATTGGCGGTTGCGCAAGCGTACCTGCAGAACGATCTGGTCTTCTTCAGACAACATGGCATTCGAAGATGCGGCAGGGGTGCTGGCCGTGTTTGGCAGAGGCGGCACCGGCGCATTACCTGCGGCGGCTTGCCCCGAAGCTGCTGGCGCAGTAGCCGCCAACACAAGATTAGGAGCCACACCGAAAACCAGCAGCACCACCCCAAAAAACGTGGCCAAGGCCTGCGTGTTTCGCCACTGGCGGGATCGGCTCAAAACCCCTGATGCATATTGGATCATGGCAGTTTTACGGTCGACTCAGCGATCAACTGACGCCCATCATCCTCTTGGGTGCGGTATTGGATATGCAAACTGCCGCCCGCCAAAGGTTTTTTATCGGTCAGTTGCAGCGGCAATTGCAAGGTGCGGCGATCATTCGGGGTCAGCACCGCCACCCCACGAATCTCCCCAACCGGCCGTTCAGAACCGCCAACTGGGGTATAAAGCGCGGTCACATCGCCATAGACCGACTTAGACCCCTCACGCAGTGCATCAAATTTAATCGCCTGCCCACCCTCAGGATTGGTGACCACCGACACATTTTTCAGGGAAGCCGTGGCCTGCAGCTCACCAACCCGCACAATAATGGGAATGGACAGGCCATAAATTGGCACCATTTGCACCTGCAAACGATCCTCCTTGCCACCAACCGACTCAATGTTGGTGCCAACATCATCCGACGGCAAAGCCTGGAAGTATAAGTGAGAACGGTATTCACCCGGCACCGTACCCTCAGGCGTTCTTACGGTTAGGCGGATGGTTTGGGTCGCCGATGGTTCCAAGGTGACCTGGCGTGGTGAAAAACTTACCAAGCCCTGGGCAAAATTCTCCCCCGCAGCGGGCTCCTTAATCTCGGTGTATTGTCCATCGACCGACATGCGCAAATTTTGAAAAAAGATGCGATAGGTGGTTTTGCGCGTACCACGGTTGATCAGCACCACCGAATCGCTGCGCTTGCGCCCCTCAAACACCACACGGGTCTTGGTAATCCCCACGCTGCCCAAACCACCCGCCTCAACCGGCTCCTCAACCTTGTCAGCGGCTGCCGCATCCTGCGCGCTTGCAACCTGTATACCCGTTGGCGTGGAGATTGCCCAAAAGACCCCCAGCAAAAATCCGCCAACCAGCAGCCGACGCCCCCGCGCGAATATTTTCGATTGTTCAAAGTCCATTGTTACTCTCCATCTATGATTTAAAAATCTATCAATGACCATCAGTAGGATGCGCCCGTGTAGAACATGCACTGACGATAACCAGGCTTGGTGGCCGCACCAACGGTTAAATTGCCGCCATAACGCAAGACATTCTCACCACCTGGTTCCGCAAACACAAAAGAGGTTCCTGGGGTGCCATTCAACCAGAAAACCTGCTCCTTAAAGGTCATGTTGGGGTCATCACAAACCGCATCGCTGATTTGCAAGGTAAAAGTTTCGGCGGGTGTTCCCTGAACCTTTATACTGCCCGAAACACCGTTATCCAAATTCATGCCGTTGCCACCAGAAACCGTGATGGAACCATTGGGATTGTTGATTTTGAAACTGGTTGTGCCAGATGATGGCTTAATCAAGCGGCCAAACTGCAACTCCTCCAGCGCGGTCAGCTGAATCACCAACAGGGAGGAGGCTGAAACCGTGGTGCTGGCGCGCACGGGAGCAGCCAACAGCTTTTCAGCACCAAGCCCCAACAACGCCAGCAGAAAAAAACCTGCCAAACCCCACAAACGCCGCCAAACAACGGAAGTTAAGCGCCCAGTTGCACAGGGGTTTTCATCAAAAAAAGCGCACAAAATTAAACCTTTTTACGTATTAATTAGCGGTTAGGTTCAAAAAAAATCAATCGAAGTACAAACAACGGCCATCATCTTGGATGCTCTGGAGTATGTCTTGTTATGCACTTCTGTCAAGCTTTCTAGGCATTCGGCCCGCATCCTCCAACCGCTTTCACCGCCCCCCCCTAAGGGAATCCATAAGCTAAACATAGAATGCAAATGCGTTGGCGGGGGCTTGCCATGCGTGAAGAAAATCGCTTAAATGCCAGAGCGTGGCGGGTGTAGCTCAGTTGGTTAGAGCGCCAGATTGTGGTTCTGGATGTCGTGGGTTCAAATCCCATCACTCGCCCCATTAGATTTATGCGTATAGGTTTTATTCGTCACAACAGATTTTGGTGTTTTTATGAACGATACAAACAATCTCAGCACTTCAAGCAATATGAATACCGCGGGTCTAAGCGTTATCGTGGTTGGCAATGAAAAGGGTGGTGCTGGCAAATCAACCACGGCGGTGCATCTGCTGGTGTCTTTGTTGTTGGAGGGGCGAAATGTTGCCAGCCTTGATTTGGATGCCCGTCAGGGAACCTTAAGCGCGTATTTGGCCAACCGCCGCACCTATGTCAGCAAACATCAGTTTGATTTGCCCGTGTCGTTCCATGAAACCTTGGTGCCCAGCAATTTGCCCAACGCGAATGAGGCGCAGGGGGAGGATCGGCAGCAGTTTGAGGCCAAATTGGCGCAAATTATCGAGGCGGGCTGTGACACCCTGGTGGTTGATTGCCCAGGCAGCGATACATTTTTGTCGCGGCTGGCGCATTCTTACGCCGATACCCTGATTACCCCCCTGAACGACAGTTTCCTAGATTTTGCGATGCTGGCTGAGGTGTCGGCCGACAATTTGCAAAACCCCAAACCCAGCGTCTACAGCGCCATGGTTTGGGAAGCAAAAAAACGACGGGCGGCGCGCGATGGCGGCAGCCTGGATTGGATCGTGATGCGTAACCGCCTGAGCCAGTTGGATGCCCGCAACAAGCGGGATGTGGCCGCGGCGATCGATTATCTGTCCAAGCGCATCGGTTTTCGGGTGGTGCCAGGGTTGTGTGAGCGGGTAATCTTCCGTGAGATGTTCCTAAAAGGCTTAACGCTCTTGGATCTGGTGGCGGTTGGCGAAACCCTGTCGCTGTCCCATATCGCGGCCCGCCAGGAATTGCGCACCTTGTTGGATGCTATCAGGCTGAAACCAGCGGCAGCCGCCGTCGCGGCAACCGCCTAGCGGGTGCTTTCCTGCGCAGCGTTCGCATAACTTGCTCTGCTTAAGGTTGCTCCTTGATGCCCGCTTACTCTCTGGATCAATCGCTGGAAGCTTGGTTATACCCACCAATTACGGCTGCTGTTAACCGATTGGCGGTGCTGCTGCCGCAGGCCAACACCCAAGTACAAGAAGCCTTTTGGTTTTGCATCATGCTGGCGGTGTTTTTTGCCGTGCTGGGCTTGGTGCGCCTGTTTATTCTGGCAAGACCACGCCTGGTTCAGCTGATGCTGCGTGCCTTTGTGCTGGGACTATTGCTGGCCATGTCCGCACATTTGTTGTGGCAGCATGAATGGCAATTGGGGCTGACATTTGCCCTGATTGCGGTGCTGGCGGTGCATTATTGGCGGCGCTATTTTGCAAGCGACGCCGTGCTGGCGGCCATGCGCTATCAGCCCCCGGATTTTCGGGCGGATGATTGGCGGCGGGTTTTTGGCCTCTATCCACCACCGATAGGCCGGAAAAAACATCTGCGCCAACAATGGGCAAAGTTTTGGCGGAAGGACTATCGATTGCGGGTAGGAAAACGTTTTAAAAGCTTCAGGCCATCCATTGGCGGGGCGTGCAAATTGTTGGTGGGCGGGTTGCAGTTAGGGTTAAACGGGATAGCGTTTTTTTTGCGCAGTGCCCTTGCGCCGGTCCCCCCAATTAAGGCCAATGCACAAAAAAAACCCGCACCTGCCGTCGCCAATCAATCCAAGACGCCACCTAAAACGCACACCAGCAAGCCAGCGCCAGGCGCATCCGCCCAAGCGTCGCCACCATCCCCCACACCTAAATCTCCACCCCCTCCCCCACCGCCGCCACCACGCTATGGCGGCATGAGCGTTCCAGAAGCCCTGAAATTGCTGGCACTAGCTGCAGACCCTACCCCCGAACAAATCCGCACCGCGCATCGACGGTTGATGATCAAGAACCATCCCGATCATGGCGGCGATGTGCAGCTGGCAGCCAGAATCAATCAGGCTAGGGATGTGTTAACCCATCTTTAGACGGCAAAAAGCTGAACCGCCAACTGGCATTCGGCTGGGCAAGTTTTGCATCCAAGGGCAACAGGATCAGCAACATGTCAGCGGGGCTAAAAGATCCCTGAAATGATCCCTGCACAGATCCTGCAACCGCCAAATCCTCCGCATCCGCCAGCAACTTGCTGGCCAGCACGCTGATGATGGGGTTATGGCCGATCAGCATCATGCCCTGTTGTGGTTGCGCGGTCTGATAATGACGGATCGCCAGCCGCCAATAACCGTCGGCACCAACATCCTGTTGGCCATTGTACAGCTTTGCCTCAGCCAATCTGGGAATTTGCGGGCTGGGGGCAACCTGCTCAGCGGTTTGGGTGGTGCGGCGGGATGAAGAATGCACAATCAGATCGGGGCACAGATCCATCGCCAACAACCGCTGCCGCTGAGCCACACACTGCTGTTCCCCCGCCCAGGTCAGGGGACGTGCATGATCCGGGATGGACACACCATTGGCGTCCTCAAAGGCTGCCTGAGCATGGCGCATCAAAATGATATAAGGTGACATACCGCCGTATTATCCTTTTAAGGGAATAGTAACCGCAACATTCCTATGCTTGGATAAAGACGACAGGAAACGCCCAGCCACTTTAGCGTTAATCTTGGTTGAATGTGAATTTTTTTTAGGGATCGCTCCATGCAAGCAATTTTTATACCTGATGTTTTGGACAACCTGATTGATTCCATCGGGGCTGGATGCATCGGCAATTTGCTGGAAGTGTTTGTGGATGAATTTCAGGAGCGATGTCAATTGCTGCAGCAGGCATCCACCGCCAAAGATTATCCTGCCATCAAAGAACAAATTCACGCTCTTAAATCCACCTGTGCCGGCGTTGGCCTGATGCGGTTGCAGGAGCTGGCGCAGGAGATTGAAACCGCCAGCCAACTGCAAAACTGGAAAAAGACCGATCAATCCACCAAGCAGTTCCTGCATGAAGCCTATAACGGCTTAAACGCCCTGAAAATCTATACAGACAGCCTATAGCAAATTCAGCTGTGCATCATCCGCTTCATCCGGGCGATGGCGCCAATTTTTCAGCGCGTGTCGGTTGCACCACCAGCTGCTGGCGATGATGATGGCTCCACCCAGCAGCATCAAACGATGGGGCTGTTCATGCCAGATCAGCAAACCAAACAGCACGCTCCAGACAAAGCTGGTGTATTCATAGGGCGAGGCCTGGGTAGCAGGCAACAGGCGATAGGCCTGGGTCAGCAGCATTTGCGCCAAACCGCCGGCCAGCCCCACCACCAACAGCAAAATCCACTCCTGCCAATCGGGGTTGTGCCAACTGGCGGGCATAAACCAAGCCAGCAGCAACAGGGCGCTGAGATGGTAATAGGTGAAAATCGTCGCGTTGCTGTCGGTCGTGGTTAGGCGGCGCACCATCAGCTGGCTAAGGGCGGCAAAAATGGCGGCGATGATCATCAAAAACACCGGCCAGCTGGCCAAGCTGCCGGTGGGGCGGGCAATCAGCAACACCCCCAAAAACCCCGTGCCCACCATCAGCCATTGGCGTGGGGTGACCACCTCATCCATAATCGTGGGCGCCAACAGCAGCATCAACAGCGGGGTCAGCAGGCTAAGCGCGCTGGCATCCCCGAGCGGCAATTGCGGCAGCGCGAAAAAGTTTAGCCCCACCGCGCTTAGGCCAAACAGCGCATGCACGATATGGCCGTTGTACTGCTTGCTGGCCAGCAATTTTGGCCAATGGTTGGGGCGCAGCAGCAGGGGCAATTGGCAAAGAAAACCGAACAGAAAGCGGGAGAACAGGATCATGATCAGCGGGGTTTTGCCATCCAACCCCTTAACCGCCGCGCTCATCACCGCCAACAACAAAAAGGCCAGCAGCGCGTTGATATGACCTTGCCGATGGCCATTTCCCTGCCCCGTTCCCTGAATAGACAATGGCCAACGGCGGAACCAACCGGCAAAATGTTTGAATCCAACGCTCATGACAACCCGCTTGTCTCCCTTCCGCTTATCAGCAATTTTATCATTACCGCAACCAAAGCAACAGGAAAATCCGGCATGGATCAACAGGCGAATTGGGATTGGCAGCAGCAGGATCGGGATCACATCTGGCACCCGCTGACCTTGACCAAGCTAGAACCAGAATTGCTGGCGGTGGTGCGGGCTAAGGGGCCATGGCTTTACAGCGCCGCAGGCACGCGGGTGCTGGACATGATCTCATCCTGGTGGGTGAACGTGCATGGCCATGGCCATCCAGCCATCGCAGCGGCGGTTGCGCGTCAGGTGAAACAGCTGGATCATGTGATCTTTGGCGGCGTTGCCCATCCTGCCGCCACCGCGGTGGTGCAGGGGTTGCGCCCCAAACTGCCCGCCCAGCTTAGCCGCTATTTTTTTAGCGAGAGCGGCGCGGTGGCGGTTGAGATTGCGCTGAAACAGGCGGCGCAATATTGGCGCAACCTGGGTCAGCCGCAGCGGCAGCGGTTTGTGGCCTTTGACGGCGCCTATCACGGCGAAACCTTTGGCGCGATGTCGATCAGCGGCCAGCTTAGCTACAGCCAGAATTTTCGCGATTGGCTGTTCGCGGTCGATACCATCCCCTTTCCCGAAACCTGGGCTGGCGATGATGCGGTTGAGGGGCGGGAGGCCGCCGCCTTGGCCGCCGCCGATCGGCTGCTGGATCAACAGGGCAACACCCTGATCGCGCTGATTGTGGAGCCGTTGGTGCAGGGGGCGGGCGGCATGCGGATGTGCCGGCCGCAATTTCTGAACCGCCTCGTGGCCAAATTTCAGCAGGCCGGCGTGCTGGTGATTTTCGATGAAATCATGACCGGCTTTGGCCGCACCGGTCGGTTGTTCGCGCATCAAAAGCTTGAGCCGGCGATCGTTCCCGATATTTTGTGCCTTTCCAAGGGGCTAAGCGGTGGGGTGCTGCCGCTGGCGCTAACCATCACCCAGGAATCGATTTATCAGGTTTTTAACGCCCATGATTGGCAGCAGGGCTTTGCCCACAGCAGCAGTTTTTGCGGCAACCCAATCGCCTGCGCGGCGGCGGCGGCCAGCTTGGCCTTGTTTGATCGACCCGAAGCATGGCAGGCGATGGAACGCTTGCAGGCTTGGTATCAAGAGATTGGCACCGTGTTTGCCGCGCGCTACCCACAACTGGTGCGCTGGCGGCGCTGCGGCAATATCCTGGCGGTGGATTTGGCAGAACAACCAGCTGGTTACGGCAGCAGCTTTAGCGTCGGCCTGCGCCAACTAGCGATCCAGCACGGGCTTTTGCTGCGCCCCCTTGGCAACACCTTATACCTGATGCCGCCCTATTGCCTGACCGCCAGCCAGCTAAAACAGGCCTTTAAAGGGCTGGATGGGTTTTTTGCAGCGATTTTGGATTGAGTTCTGGTGCACCCGACACGAATTGAACGTGCGACCTCTTCCTTCGGAGGGAAGCGCTCTATCCCCTGAGCTACGGGTGCACCGCCACCATAGCCCAAATATATCCATCAACCAAGGGGGAATATACGCCGCGAGAACCGCCGCGCGCCAAAGAACACAATTTTTTAATGTTTGCCCAGCACAACATGCGTGCTGATGAATCCGGCCACACCAAGCAACAACAAAAATGATACAAAAATGGTCATGTCTGATCTCAACAAGGCACGTGTCTAAAAAAAAACTGAACTGGCCAGGTAACGATTTCTTTACTATAAATTCACTGTAACCATTTCTTTACCATCTGTCAAGATCATTCAACTTTTAGATGAATTTTGCGCATATAAAAATAAACTTTAGCAGGATTGCTAAGATACTGTCTTACGCCACACCCACCTGTCAATTCTGGTTGGTTGCCGTTTCGGCAGCGATTTGGTAGGCTTCAACCACTAATTGATTCTATAAAAACTTTTTGCTTTTTCTAAGAACACCATCCACCCCTTGGCCACCCCCTGGTTGATCCCTTGCCCCACCGTTTCTCCCTCCCCAAACAACTGGCGGGCTTGCCGTGGCAGATTGGCCTTAGCGCGGCTGCCCTTCTGGCGATGTTTTTGCACCTAGCGTTACAGCAGAATTGGCCGCTATGGGTGATCTTAGGGGTGGGCGGCGTTCCGATGCTGAAACAAATTGGGCAAAAGCTGGCGCATCGGGATTTCGGCGCCGATTTGTTGGCCGCCATCGCCCTGCTGGTCGCCACCTGGCTGGGCGAATATTTGGCGGCGGTGTTGATCGTCATCATGCTGGCGGGCGGCCAAGCGTTGGAGGCTTACGCGATGCGCAGGGCATCCGCCGCGCTGTCAGCCCTGGCCAACCGCATGCCCAGCCTGGCCAACCGCAAACGGGGCGAGCAGATTGAGGCGATTGCGCTGGCTGAAATTGCGCTTGGCGACCACATCGTCGTCAACCCCCATGATCCCTGCCCTGTTGATGGCACGGTGGTGGATGGGCACGGCAGCATGGATGAATCGTACCTGACCGGCGAACCCTATCAGGTGGATAAGGCGCCCGGCGCCACCGTGCTTTCCGGCGCGATCAACGGCGAATCGGTGTTGGTGGTGCAAACCGACCGCCTGCCCGCCGATTCCAGATACGCCACCATCATGCAGGTGATGGTTGAGGCTGAGCAAAAACGCCCCACCATGCGGCGGCTGGCCGATCAATTGGGCGCGATTTTTATCCCGATTGCCTTGGGAATAGCCCTTGCCAGTTGGTACCTATCTGGCGATGTCACCAGATTTTTGGCGGTGCTGGTGATCGCCACCCCCTGCCCGCTGCTGATCGCCATTCCCATCACCCTGATCAGCGCGATTTCGATGGCGGCGCGGCGCGGGATTGTGATCAAAGACCCGACGGTGCTGGAACGTCTGCCCACCTGCCGCACCGCCATTTTTGACAAAACCGGCACGCTGACCTATGGCCAGCCGGAACTGACCGATATTGCTCCCGCCGCCGATACAGCCCATACCCTGACCGCCGATCAGCTGCTGCAACTGGTGGCCAGCCTGGAACGCTATTCCAAGCACCCGCTGGCAAGCGCGATTCTAAAGGCCGCATCCGACCAATCCTTGCCCCTTCTGACCGCCAGCAGCGTGGGGGAGCGGGCTGGGCAGGGGCTGACCGGTTTGGTGGGGGGAAAAACCGTTCAGGTCACCTCCCGCGCCAAATTGCTGAAAAGCGATCCAAGCGCCGCCGCCCGCCTGCCCGATACCGCGGCGGGGTTGGAGTGCGTGATCACCATCGATGGCGCTTACGCCGGTTTGCTGCGCTTTCGTGACAGCCCACGGGCGGACAGCAAATTTTTTATCAAGCATTTGGGCCCCCAACATCAATTCGACAAAATCATGCTGGTGTCGGGCGATCGCGCCACTGAGGTGGACTATCTGGCGGCGATGCTGGGCATTCCCAACACCCTGGCCTCGCAAAGCCCTGAGCAAAAATTGGCGATTGTGCGCGCCGAAACCGCCCGCGCGCCCACCCTGTTTATGGGGGATGGCATCAACGATGCCCCTGCCCTGACCGCCGCCACCGTTGGCATCGCCTTTGGCAGCGCCAGCACCAGCAGCGGCAATGTGACGGCTGAGGCGGCCGGCGCGGTGATTTTGGAAAACACCTTGGCTAAGGTCGATGAGCTGCTGCACCTAAGCCTGGCCATGCGCCGCATCGCCCTGCAGGCCGGCATCGGCGGCATCGGGCTTAGCCTGATCGGCATGGGCTTTGCCGCCGCCGGCGCCATCCCCCCCGTTACCGGCGCCCTGCTGCAAGAATTGATCGACGCACTGGCCATCCTCTACGCCCTCCGCCTAACCTGGGGCGGATCGCTGCGGGGGGATATGTAGGGGTTACGCTTTGCGCAACCACCCCATAAAGAACCACCCCGCCCTTCGGGCACCCCTCCGCAGGAGGGGAATTATAATAGGGGAATTTCCGGCCTACTTATTCCCCTTTTCGGAGGGGTGGCAGGCGAAGCCTGACGGGGTGGTTCTAGGGGACGGCTCTACCCCGCCAAATCCACCGCATCAGCGGCCGCCAACAACGCCCGCGCCTTGTTGACGCATTCTTGATGTTCCGATTCGGGGTCGCTGTCTGCGACCAAACCCGCGCCGGCCTGCACATACAGCTGGCCATCTTTAACCAGGCCGGTGCGAATGGCGATGCAGGTATCGGCCTGATGGTCGGCGGTGAAATAGCCGATCAGGCCGCCGTACAGGTTGCGCGCGGTGGGCTCCAACTGGTCCAGCAGCTGCATCGCCCGAATCTTGGGCGCGCCGGTTACCGTGCCGGCCGGAAAGCCCGCCAACACCGCATCCACCGCGTCTTTATCCGCCAACAATTGCCCGGTGACGTTGGAAACCAGATGCATGACGTGCGAATAGCGTTCGATCACGAATTGCTCGGTCACCGTGACGCTGCCGATTTTGGCCACCCGCCCCACATCGTTGCGGCCAAGATCCAGCAGCATCAGATGCTCTGACCGATCCTTAGGATCCGCCAACAATTCCTGCGCCAATTGTTGATCCCGCGCTTCATCGGCGCCGCGCGGGCGGGTGCCAGCCAGCGGCCGCACCGTGACCTGGTGGTTGCGCACCCGCACCAGAATTTCTGGGCTGGATCCCACCACCGCCAGTTCGGGAAACTCCAAGCAAAACAGAAAGGGCGACGGGTTCAGCCGACGCAACTGGCGGTACAGCTGCCAGCCGCTGCCCGCAAAGGGACGGCTGAAAATCTGGGTGGGCACCAGCTGATACACCTCCCCCGCCGCAATCAACTCCTTAACCTCGGTCACCAGTTTTTGGTAGTGGCCGTCGGGAAAATTGCTGGTCACGGCATGCTTTGCAGGGCTGGATGAGCCTGCCGCCACCTCATCCGGCAAATCGGGCTTGGCGGCCAGCAAGCGATCCACCACCCCCTGAATCAACGCGTTCGCCCGCGCATAACCAGCCGCCGCCGTTTCCCCTGATTGCGGGATAACCCGTTGCACCAGCGTTAAGCGGTCATAGACATGATCGAAAATCAACAGGGTGGCGGGCTTGATCAACACGCCGTCGGCCATATCCAGCTGTTGCGGCTTCAGGCGCGGCAAATCCTCAACACAACGGATCAGATCATGGCCAAGATAGCCAAACACCCCCTGCGCAAAGGCGGGCAGATTGGGGGGCACGGCCGCCTTGGCCGATTGGATGAAGTGCCGCAAACTGGCCAGCACATCTGGCTTGCCAGCTGGCGCGCCGCCGTCTACCACACCCTGCTTCAACCGCCAAACGCTTAACGGATTGCCGACGATGATGGAGTAGCGGCCACGGCTTAACCCCCCCTCAACCGACTCAAAAATCATCGAAACTTCAGCTGGATCGCGCAGGGCCTGATAGGCGGCAACCGGCGTTAGCATGTCGGCAATCAGGGTGCGGGCAACGCAGATATCCTGGAATTGCTCAGCAGCTTCCTTTTGCAACCAGCTGGCCGCAAAGGCCTCAAAGTCAGGCGTCAACGCCACTAATACAGCCCCATGATCGCTGACTGGTTGATTTTTACCTTTAAACTGGTGCGCACATCTTTTTGCAGCGCGTCCAACACATCGGCCTGCAGGCTTTCGGTCAGGCCGGTGCGCAGCTGCTCATAGCTGCGGGATAAGGGCGCGCTAGGGTCGGGGGTAAATTCGCGGAAATCGCTTAGCTGCACCAACCACAGTTTTTCGGCATCTTGGCCGGTCAGGATGGTTTGTTTGGGCGATTGAAACAGTTTGATCAGCACGCTTGGCGGCAGTTTCAACGGGTTATCCTCCTGCGCGAACCAATCGGAGGTCCGAACACTCAACCCCTCAGCCGTGACCACCGCCGCCAGGCTTGCCCCGTTTTCTTGAGCCTTTTTCTGCAACTGCGCCAATTTTGCCGAACCTGTATCCTGCTGACGTTTCAGCACCACCGCGCGCTGCACCTGCGCCCGCACCGATGCAAAGCTTTTGGGCTGAACGGGGGTTTCATGATCCACCCGAAACAGCAAAAATCCACCGTTATCAAGCGTCATCAGGTTGCCAAGCTTGCCGACATCGGTGGCAAAAATGGCATCTCTGATCGCTGGCGTGTTGGGCAGGCCGGCGATATCTTTGCTGGCGGCGTCTTGCCCCCAGCGATCAACCGCCGCGATTTTCTTGATCGGCTGGGCGGTCAGCTTCGCCACCTCCTCCAAATTGCCGCCACCGGCCAGGCTGTCCTCAACCTTGGTTTGCAGCTCGCTTAGCAGGCGGTTGGCATCGCGCAGGGCAATGATGTCGCGCAGCTGTTGCCGTACCTCAGCCAGTGCCCGGGTGCGCGGTGGGTTGATCGAGTCCACCCGAACCACATGCCAGCCAAGCGGGCTTTTGATCGGTTCACGCCAACCAACCGCGTCCGCAAACACCCGATCCGCCAATTCAGCTGGCAGATCCGCCCTGCCGACCGCGCCCAAATCATTCTGAATGCCCCCCCATTTTTCCACCTCAGACGCTGTTGGCTTGCGGTTGTTGGCCTGCAATTGGTCATAGGCTTGGCGCGCCTTGGCCTCATCCGCAAACAGCAGCTGCGTCACCACCCGTTGCTCAGGAATTTGGTAGGAGGGCAGCGCCTGTTGATACGCCTCAGCAATCGCCTGATCGGTCACCGGCAGGCGTTCGGCAATCGATGGCGCGTCAAAGGAAACGACGGAAAGGCTGCGGTAATCGCGCTCAAGAAACATGTTGATGTTGGCCTGGTAATAGGCCTGCAAATCGGCCTCGCTGGGTTCGGCAATTTTTAACGACGCCACCGGCAGCTGCACATAATCGATTTTGCGCTGTTGAAACTCCCCCGCCGCAATCCCGCGCAGCAACGGGGCGGGCAGATGCAACACCGTGCCAACCGCCTGATATAACCGGCTAACCGACAACTGCCGGCTAACCTCAGCCGCATAATCGGCCTCGGTCATTTGCAAACGCGCCAACCCCTCAAGCAGCTTGGCGTGATCAAAATTGCCGCTGGCATCCTTTAGACCCGATTGTTGCAGAATCGCCGCCGCCACGCTGGCCGGATCGGTGTTCAGCCCCAAATGCTGGCTGTAGGCCGACATGATGCTGCGTTCCAACATGGCATTGGCCACCTCAGTCAGCTGCCCCTGTTCTTTCAGGATTTTCATGCTGATCGGCTGGGCGCTGTTGGCCTGCATCCGCCCAATCTCAACCTCCAGCGATTGACGAAACTCATCCAGATGGATGCGTTGCTTGCCCACCTTGGCCACCGTGACCTGACCAAAACCGCTGCGGAACACATCCGCAATGCCCCACAGCGCAAAACTGGCAATCAGCGCGACGAAAAGAAGCCGCGTCAGAAAACCGGATGCGCGGTTGCGGATGGCCTGTAACATAAAATCTCCTGTTTCTTAACCTTTAGAATTGGCACAGCATAAGCCCTAAGCGGCAATTTGGTCAATTCGTGCGTGTTTCCTGCACAAACCCCGCCTTGATGCGCCACAGCAGCGGCAGGGCGATCAGCGACAACACCGCGCTTAGCCACAAAAACCCGCTCCACCCCAGCGCCAGCGCCACATAGCCGGTCACGCCGCTGACCATCGTGCGCGACAGGGCCACCACCGCGCTCAGCGCCGCGTATTGGCTGGCGGTGTAGTCCGGGTGGTTGCAGGCACGGGTCAGCAGCACCACAACAGCGATCGACACCACGCCGCCAACGAAATTGTCGGATGCCACCGCCGTCATCAGCATCAACCGATCCGCGCCCATCCATTGCAGCGGCCAGAACAACAAATTGCTGGCCCCCTGCGCAAAGGCGCCCCACCACAACAAGCGGTACAGGCCAAAGCGGCGGATCAGGCCCTGCGCCACAAACCCACCCACCAGCGTGGCGGCAAAACCCACCAATTTGTTGATTTCCGCCAAGGTCAGCTTGTCAAAGCCCACCGCCAGCAGCATCGGCACCCGCATCGGCGCAAAAAACCCGTCGGAGATGCGGTACAGCAGCACAAAGGCCAAAAACCAACCCGCATCGGGGCGTTGCAACAAATGGCGAAACGGCATCACAAAGCCATCGCGCAGCATTTGTCGGCTGCTAAGCTGGCCGGGGTTCGTCAGGGCAGCGGGTGTCGGTTGCAGGGGCAGCAGCAGCGTGCCCAGCGCGCCAAAGCCCAAACAGGCGGCCATCGCCACCCACGCCACCGTCCAGCCGTTGGTTTGCGCCAGCGCCAGGCCGCCAGCCCCCGCCAACAACATGCCGATGCGATAGGCGGGAATCACCACCGCCGCCCCCAACGGCGCCTCGGCCTCGGTTAAAATCTCAACCCGCACGGCATCGACCAAAATATCTTGGCTGGCGGACACCACCGCAAAGAAAAACACCACCACCACCGTTGCCCAAATCTGGGTGGCGGGGTTGATCCACCCCAAAGTGCTTAACGCCACAAAGCCCAGCAGTTGCAGCAGCAGCAGCCACCCCCGCCGCCGACCCAACCGCCGCAGCAAAAACGGCGGCCGGTAGTGATCCAGCAGCGGTGCCCACAAAGGTTTCAGGGTATAGGGCAAGCTTAGGAAGGCAAACAGCCCGATGCTGCCCAGCCCCAACCCATGCTCCACCAACCACGCGCTAAGCGGATCGGCCAATGCGCCAAAGGGCAAGCCCGCCGCAATCCCCAGCAAGCCCACGCACCACAAACGGCGGTTGGCAAAGCCAGCCAGCCGCGCCTGCAGGTAGGCGGTGGCTTGGCTCATCCGACTTTTTCTAACGCACCCTGATGCGGCAGGCGCGCGCCGATTTGCGAAATCACTTTGGATGCCGTCGCCGCGCCCAACGCCAGCGCCTCCTCAAAACCCGCACCCTTGGCCAATTTGTACAGCATAGCGCCGGCAAAACTGTCGCCCGCACCGGTTGCATCCACCACCCGTGGAACAGGCACCGCGTTGCAGCGATAGGTGTCATCCCCCACCAGCGCCACCGCCCCATCGCCGGCCAGTGTCACCACCACCACCGGCGCCAGTGGGCGTGCTGCCGCCAGCAAATCCTCACGCGGCGCAGTTTGCAACTGCAGCAATTCCCCAAACTCCTCCTCATTGCCGATCAGCACATCGACCGATTCGGCGATAAAGTCCAGAAAGGCTTGGCGGTTGGGGGCAATCATGAACAGGGCGGACAGGGTAAAGGCCACCCGGCGGCCAGCCTGCTTGGCGATCGCAACCGCGGCCATGCTGGTGGCAAAGGGGCCTGGCGAACCCCAGGAATAGCCCTCAACCAGGGTAAAATGGGCGGCGGTCACCTGCTCAGCCAACAAATCCTGCGGATGCAGATTGGCGCAGGCGCCCAGCGTAAAGGTCATCGCCCGATCGCCGTTGTGGGTGATCAGGGAAAGCACGCGCCCGGTTGGCGCCGCCGGATCGCGGGCAATGGCGGTGGCCACCCCAAGATCGGCCAGCTCCTGCCCATACATCGTCCCCAGCTCATCATCGCCAACCCGCCCGCAATAGGCCGCTGATCCGCCCAAATGCGCCACAATGGCGGCGGTGTTGGCGGCTGACCCGCCCGACATAATGGTGAGATCGGTGGTGGCCTGCATCTGCTGATACAGCTTTAGCATTTCATGATCGTCAAAGGGACGGCTGTCGTTGGCGCGCAAACCGTGCTGCGGCAACAGGGCGTCATCAACTTGCCCCAGCACATCGACCATCGCATTGCCGGTGGTAAAAACATGGTGGCGGATAGGAACAGCGGTCATCATCATCTCCTGGAAAAAATTGGGCTTGCTAATAACTTTTGGCCAAAATGACCATCTCGCGGGCGGGCGCGCCGGTAAAGGCACATACCGCGCCGCTGGCGGGCGGTTCGGGCAGGATGCAGCGCACGGTAACGGCATAGGCCTTTTTCAGCTCATCCTCCAACGCGCCATCCCCCGACCAGGGGGCAATCGCAAAGCCCAAGGGCTTGGCGCCGCGCGAATCCTCAGCCTGCCCAGCTTGGCCGAAAATCTCCTCAAACTGCTGGCGGTTGCTGATGGGATAGCTGCGGCCGCTTTGCAACGCCTCAGCCCGCGCCAACAAACCGGCCTGCATGGCTTGCAGCAGGTCTGGCAGCTGCTGTTGCAGTTCAGCTTGACTAAGGGTGATGCGCTCCTTGGGCGGCAAATCGCGGCGGTACAGGGTTACGCTGTCCTGCTCCATCTCCCGCTGACCAATTTCCAGGCGAATCGGCACGCCGCGCTTCACCCATTCCCAAAATTTGTCGCTGCCCTTCAGATCGCGCTTGTCGGTTTGCACCCGCACCGCCTCCCCCGCAAAGCTCAGTTGGCGCAGCGTTGCCGCCAACTTCTCGCAATAGGCCAACAGCGCCTCAGCCCCCGCCTCATCACGGATAATCGGGATAATCACCACCTGCGAGGCCGCCACGCGGGGGGGCAACACCAGCCCATCGTCATCGCTGTGGGTCATGATCAAGCCGCCAATCATGCGGGTGCTGACCCCCCATGAGGTGGTGTGGGCGTGTTTGTGCTGGCCATCTTTATCCAAAAACTGAATATTGGCGGCTTTGGCAAAATTCTGCCCTAAATTGTGGGATGTGCCCATTTGCAGGGCCTTGCCATCCTGCATCATCGACTCCAACGCATAGGTTTCCACCGCGCCGGGAAAACGCTCATTGGCGGTTTTGCGCCCCATGATCGCCGGCATGGCCAAATAATCGCGCATAAAATCGGCATAGAGCTGCCAGATCATTTCGGCCTCCGTAACCGCCTCAGCCGCCGTGGCATGCACCGTGTGCCCCTCCTGCCACAAAAATTCGCTGGTGCGCAGAAACATACGGGTGCGCATTTCCCAGCGCATCACGTTCGCCCATTGGTTGATCAGAATCGGCAAATCGCGATAGGATTTCACCCAATTCGCATAAACCTCCCCAATAATGGTCTCTGAGGTGGGGCGGATGACATAGGGCTCCTCCAACGCGCCATCGGGCTGCAGCTTGCCGTTGGCATCCGCGGCCAGGCGGTGGTGGGTGACCACCGCGCATTCCTTGGCAAAGCCCGCCACATGATCCGCCTCCTTCTGCAACAAACGCAGGGGGATCAGCAGTGGGAAATAGGCGTTGACATGGCCGGTTGCCTTGAACGCCTCATCCAGTTTTTGCTGGATCCGCTCCCACAACCCATAGCCCCAGGGCTTGATCACCATGCAGCCGCGCACGGGGCTGTTCTCCGCCAAATCCGCCTGTTCCACCACCTGCTGGTACCATTCGGGGTAGTTTTGCTCGCGGGTTGGGCTAATTGCTGTTTTAAGAGGGGGGGCTGTTTTAAGCGCGGAGGCGGATTTCAAAGCAGCAGGGTTAGAAGCCGACACAACCAATTTCCTTAATGTGATGATCGATGATTTGAAACCCGATCCAACCACAAACACCACAGGTGTCGCAAGAAACTTGTTCAGCTGGTGGCATGGATTTAAGCTGGCAACCATGCACACCGCCATAAAATCCACCGTTGTTCAGCCCATCCGCAAGGCCGTGGCCGCCTTACGCGATTTTCTGCTGCCGCCACGCTGCCTAAACTGCCGCACGCAAATGCTGCAGGACAACGCCCTGTGCCCCAGCTGTTGGCAGCATCTAACCCTGCTGACCCTGGCCTGCAGCCGTTGCGCCCTGCCGTTGGCGGCTGAGCTGGCGGCCGCAGCGGGGGATGGGGAACCGTTGCTCTGCGGCCAATGCCTTAGCGATCCACCGCCCTTTACCGCCGCCCGTGCCGCCTGGCTGTATGATGCGCACAGCGCCCCGCATCTTCTGGCGTTCAAACATGGCGATCGGCTGGATTACAGCCCATGGCTGGCACGGCTGTTGTGGCAGGCGGGGGCGGATGTGTTGCAAGATGCCGATTTCCTGCTGCCCGTACCGCTGCATTGGCGGCGGCAATGGCAACGGCGCTACAACCAGGCGGCGGAGTTGGCCAAGGATCTAAGCCGGCTAAGCCAGGTGCCCACCCGCCACGGCTGGCTGTTGCGGCGCAAATCCACGCCTAGCCAGGGGGGGCTGCATCAGGGGGAACGCCAGCGCAACGTCGCCCACGCCTTTGTGGTCAAGCCGTCCGCCAAAGCCCTGCTGAACGGTGCCAAAGTGGTGCTGATCGACGATGTGCTAACCACCGGCGCCACCGCCACCGCCTGCACCACCACCCTACTCCGCGCCGGCGCCGCCGAAGTGCGGGTACTGACCGTTGCCCGCGTTGCACGCAACGCTTAAATACAGACGAGTTGCACGCAACGCATAATAGAGAATGGTTGCGAGGAATGCTTGACTTATTCCCCTCCTCTTGCGGAGGGGTGGCAGGCGAAGCCTGACGGGGTGGTTCTTATCTGACTGATAATATGATGAAAATTGGCCATCAAACCGTCCTTTTCTGCATTTTTGCTGACACAAAGAACCACCCCGCCCTTCGGGCACCCCTCCGCAAGAGGGGAATAAGTAAGGAAGGGAACAAGTGAGCTTCACCCCCACTTGCCAAACGCGGCAAACTGCTTAAACATGGGGCCATAAGCTTACCATGACCGACCACCTTGGGGTTACACACATCATGACCATCGCACAACCCGCTCACGACAATTTGCCCCCAAACTATTTGATCTGCGCGCCGGATTTTTTTGAGGTCAGCTATATCATCAACCCGTGGATGCGCCCCGCTGAGTGGGCACAAGATGCTGAGGCGTTGCACAAAAAGGCGCAGCAGCAATGGTCGGCGTTGCGAGGCACCATGCAGGATTTGGGCTGGGGCATCCAACAGATTGCGCCGGCCAAGGGTCTGCCCGACATGGTGTTTACCGCCAACCATGCCTTTGTGTTGGGCAAAACCGCGTTGATCGCCCGCTTTGCCAGCAAAGAACGGACGGGCGAATCCCCCTTGGCCGCAACATGGTTTGCTGAGCAGGGCTTTCGCGTGGTACAGACGCAGGAAATGTTTGAGGGCGGCGGCGATGCGCTGTATGACCCTGCCGTAGACCTGATTTTCCTGGGCCATGGCTTCCGCAGCCAGCTGCCCGCCGCGATGGAGATTCAGGGGCTGTTTCAAAAACGGGTGGTGCCGTTGCAACTGGTGGATGAACGTTTTTACCATCTGGACACCTGTTTCTGCCCGCTGCTAAACGGTTACGCCATGGCAACGCCACTGGCCTTTAATGAACAGGGTCTAGACACCCTGAAAGATATTTATGGCGACAAGCTGTTGTTGGTGGATGATCAGGCCGCCGCTGCCTTTGCCTGCAACGCGGTGGTGCACGGCCAAGACATCGTCATGCCGATTATCACCAATACCCTGCGCGCCGCCCTGCAGAACCTGGGCTTCACCCTGCATGAATTGCCGCTGGACAGCTTTTTGATGGCGGGCGGTGCCAGCCGTTGTTTGACATTAAAATTGACGGATTGACGGCCCAAATGCATCAACTAGAGCGTTTTCGCTTTAGTTCTACACTAGGAAGGCAAGGGGAAGCGCGCGGAGCGTATACTACATACGTGAGCACGGTGAGTCCGCAGTCTGACGACGTGTAGGGCTAAATGGAAAATGCTCTAGGGTGCCTTTGCTAACCTAAAGCTGTTAAGATGGGCGCAATGCAAAACGGGGGTCGCGCTAGGCATGGAAAATTCTGCGGTTTTTGAATCTGCCCGTCAGGCCTTGGTGGTGTTGATGACCATCAGCGCGCCGATCATGCTGATCGCCCTGGTGATTGGCTTTGCCATCTCCCTGTTTCAGGCGTTAACCCAAATGCAGGAACAAACGCTGGCCTTTGTGCCCAAGATTCTGTTGGTGTTTGCCGCGCTGTTTGTGTTGGCGCCCTTTATGTATGAGCAGTTGCGCGGCTTTACCGAACAGCTGCACGATCGCATCATCATGATCGGCACCGGTCGGGGCGATTCCTGACATGCAGCTGTCGCTTGACCAGCTGATCAGCGGCAATCTCTACGCCCTGCTGCTGATTTTGGTGCGCATCGGCGGCGCGCTGATGCTGATGGCCGGCTTTGGCGAAAGCTTTGTGCCCACCCGAATCCGCCTGCTGTTTGCGGTGCTGCTTAGCCTGATCCTGCTGCCCTTGGTGGGCACCAATATGCCCCAGCCGCCTGCCCAAGTCGGCACCATGCTGCGTCATATTGGGGGGGAGGTGATGGTGGGGGTGTTGATCGGCATCATCAGCCGCCTGATGGTGTCCGCGCTGGACATGGCCGGCACGATGATCGCCTTTTCGATCAACCTCAGCAATATTTTTGGCTACAACTTGGCGATGTCGACCCAAAGCAGCGCGGTGGCCAACTTCTTGGGGCTGGTTGGGCTGACGGTGCTGTTTGCCGCCGACATGCACCACAGCATGCTGCGGATATTGGCCGGCAGCTACGCCACCTTTCCCCCCATGGTGATGCCAGCGGCCGGCGATCTGTCTGAGGTGATCACCCGTCTGGTGGGCTACAGCTTTAAATTGGCGGTGCAGCTGACCGTGCCATTTATGGTGGTCGGCATCATGATCAACCTGTCTTTCGGCCTGATCGGCAAGTTGGTGCCCAGCCTGCAGGTGTTTTTTCTGGCCACCCCCGCCGTGGTCGGCTTTGGCTTTCTGCTGCTGGCCATCGCCCTGCCCACCATGATGGCGTGGTTTTTGCAAAGTTACGACAACAGCTTTTCGGTGCTGCTGCGACCCAATTAAATTAGGAGGTGGATTTGGCCGAAGACCAAGACCAGGATCAGAAGACTGAGGAACCCAGCCAGCATAAGTTGGATGAGGCGCGCAAACATGGGCAGGTGGTTACCAGCAAGGAGCTGATCAACGCCATGATGCTGCTGGCCAGCTTTTTCGCGCTAAGCGTGGTGTTGCCGCTGACCACCAGTTCGATGTTCCGGTCGATGCAACATTATTTGGAACAGGCGGGTCGTGTGACGCTTGACAGCCAAAACTTGGCCAACGCGATGAGCCCCATGCTGGCCGCCTTTTTGGTCGCGATTCTGCCCACCATGGGGCTGCTGTTGGTGGTGGCCCTGGCCGCCCATATCGTGCAGCACGGTTTTGTTTGGTCGGCTGAATCGCTGAAGCCCAAGCTGTCCAAACTCTCCCCACTGACCGGTTTTAAGCGCATCTTTGGCATGAAATCGGTGGTCGAATTTGTCAAAAACTTGATCAAAATCACGCTGGTTGGCACGCTGGCCTTCATGGTGGTTTGGCCACGGATCCAACATTTGGAAAATCTGATCACCATGGAGATTGCCGAATCGACGCAGCTGTTGCTGCAAATGGCTGGCCGCCTGATGTTTGCGCTGGGCCTAGCCACCGCGCTGTTGGCGATCGCCGACTATCTCTACCAGCGCTACAGCTTTATGAAGGGGCAACGGATGACCCTTCAGGAAGTGAAGGATGAGATGCGCAATGCTGAGGGCGACCCGATGGTCAAGGCGCGCCTTAAGCAAATTCGGCGGGAACGCGCCAAAAAACGGATGATGGCCGCCGTGCCAAAATCCACCGTCGTCATCACCAACCCCACCCACTACGCCGTTGCCCTGAAATTTGAAATCGACAAGATGAACGCGCCGATTTTGGTGGCCAAGGGGATGGATGAGGTGGCCAAGCGGATTCGGCAGCTGGCCTTTGAAAACCAGGTGCCAATCTTGGAAAACCCGCCGCTGGCCAGGGCGCTGCATAAGGACGTTGAGCTGGACGCGGAAATCCCCACCGAGCATTACCAGGCGGTGGCCGAAATCATCGGCTATATCCTGCGTCTTAAGGGCAAGGTGCGGGGCGCCGGTGCCCCCACCCCACCGCCAGCCGGCAGCCGCCTTAGGCGCGACCCGTTTTAACCAGCGGCCGCCTTGCTAACCGGATCAAACCAACCAATATGCCCATCATTGCGGCGGTACACCACGTTCAGCTTGCCATTGGCGCTGTTGTTGAACAGGAAAATCGGCAAATCCTCCAACTCCAGCCGCATCGATGCATCCGCCACGGTCAAGGTGGCCAGCGGATCGTTCGGCTCAGCCACAATCGCCGCATGGTTGGGCGCATCGTTGGTGGCCGCCCCGCTCTCCCCCAGATTTTTGGTTAGCTGGCTTAAGATTTCAGGAACCTCATCATGCGGCGCCTTGTTGGCGTGATGATCGTTCAGCCGCCCCTTATAACGACGAAGACGGCTATCGGCCTTTTCCAAGGCCAGGGTAAAGGCACCCAGCACCCGATCATCATTGGCGCTGCTTTTGATAAACAAATGGGGCCCAAGATGCAGGGTCAGATCGCTGCGAAACAACCGGCCATCCTTGGCCAGCGTCACATGCGATTCCAACGGCCGGCTAAAATATTTGCCCACCACTTGCTGCACCTCCTCCGCAATACGCTGGCGCAGCGTTTCACGAATTTGCACCTGTTTCCCTGTTACAATCACCTGCATTTTTAAAAGTCTCCACGTTGATACAAAACTGCCAAAGCAAACTGCATCCTAACAAAGCTTTGCGAACTTGGCATGACAAATTTTTAGGGATACAACAACTGCTGCTGCCATGTCGCTGTATCATCGTGGGTGAACAACAAGCGGTCATGCAGCCGTGCGGGGCGCTCCTGCCAAAATTCATAACGATCGGGGGTCAGGTGATAGCCGTGCCAATGGGGCGGGCGCGGCACCGCTTGGCCAGCAAACTGCTGCGTGTAGTGCGCAATGCGATCCTCAAACAACTGGCGGCTGGCCATCGGGCTGGATTGCAAGCTGGCCCAGGCGCCGATTTGGCTGTCACGTGGGCGCCCCGCAAAATACTGATCAGAAACCGCCGGTTCGGCCACCTGCACCCTGCCCGTTATCCGAATTTGCCGGCTGATCGGCTGGCGCCAATAAAACAACAGGCTGGCATGGGGCGTTTTTGCCAATTCCTGCCCCTTATCGCTGGTGCTGTTGGTAAAAAAGGTTAGCCCGGTGGCGTCATAACCGCGCAGCAACACCACCCGCGCTGCAGGGCGGCCATCAAGCCCGATGGTGGCCAGGGTCACGGCCTCAGGGAACACCGGCTCAGCCGCCGCCGCCAATTCATACCACTCTTTAAAAAGCGGGTAAGGATCGGTAGAATTTCCAAATGGATTCATGTTAAGCTGTCGCCCTGTTGAATGGTTGGGTTGCAACTGGCCGCCCCTGAAAACGCGAACGACCGAAAAACCAAAGGATTTTTTATCATGCAAGTTCCCCGCAAGCTTATCAAATCTGGGTTCCATTCGGCAAGTCTAACCCTGCTGCTGCTTGGCTTGGCCGCCTGCAGCCCCAATATGCAGCAACGCGGCAATAAGGTTGAGGCGGAAAAACTAAGCCGTATCGTGGTGGGGCAAACCCCGAAGACTGAGGTGGAATCGCTGCTGGGCAGCCCCAGCTATCAATCGCCCTATACCAACACCTGGTATTATGCCACCACCACCCAACGCTACACCGCCTTTCTTAAGCCCGAAACGACTGAGGCGCGGGTTGTGACGATTTCGTTTGATGAGGCAGGGGTGGTGAACACGCTGACCGAGCAGACCCCACAGCAGGCCGATGCGGTGGAGGCCAGCAACCGCAAGATTAAGGCGATCGATGAAAAGCCGCCGATCTTCCAACAGCTGTTCGGCAATATCGGCAAATTTGTGAAGCCGAAATCGGCCAATCCCTAGAGAGCGCCCTAGTAGCCGATGGCTAAACGCGACACAACTCCTACCAACGCCAGAATCATCAACAACCCACTGGCCACGACGCTGATAACAAAACCACGGCCACGTTTTTCCGCGGCGCGGTAATAGCCGTTGGCGTAGAGCAACCGGCCGGCAATCCACACCAGCCCTAACGCGCTGGCCACCTTAATCGATACGTACAAACTGGCCAGCCAAAGCGCCGGCAAAAACCCCACCAACTGCTCCAAGGTGTTTTGCTGCACCCTGAAAAACCTTTCAAAATCAGGGTTACCAGTGGTCTGCGGTGCCGGCACCTTAAATTTTCTGCGCGCCCGCCCGACGTTCACCGTGACCACAAAATACAGGCCAAGCGCCAAAATGGTGATCAGGCTGGGATAGATTAACAACGTCAACCAATCTGCTCCAGGTACATACACATCGGCCAAGGCCTGCGCCGCATTAGCGGCATCAGGGATTAGATCGGGGGTTGGGATTACATCAGGTTCCATGCAAGCAGCACTCCATCCTTAAGGGTTAACAATTATTCACTGGCAGGTTGGCTTAGCCTTTGCTGCAACAGCGTGATCAGGTTGTCCATGCTGCCGCCACCGCGTTGGATTAGCGAGAGATACTCGTTGCGTTGGGTTACGCTCATGCTGACCCCCTCAACCACCAGATCGATCACATGATATTGCCCGTCTTCGGACTTTTTCAAGCGCCAATCCACCGCCACCGCTGGCTCTGGGGCACGGTTTAAAACGGTTTTCACCACAATCTTGTTTTCTTGCGGCAAAACTTGGCTTTCCTGCACCACCAATTTTTCGCCGTTATAGCCGGAAAAACGGCGGGCGTAGGTGCGCACCAAAATCTCACGGAACAAATCGCGAAACGCCCCACGCTGCGCCTCAGTCGCGCTGCGCCAATAGGGGCCAAGCACAAAACGGGCGATGGTGAGATCGTCAAAAGATTGCAAAAACAACACCCGAAAGCGCGCCTCCCGCTCCGTCTCGCTTAATTTGGGATCGGTTAGGGACGAAATCGCCCGTTGGCTAAGGCTATCCACAAACGCCTCAGGCGAATTGCTGGCCACCGTTTTGGCCGCAGCGCCCGCCGATCCACCCGCCGCAACCGTTGCCGCAGTGGTTGGCGCAGCTGCCGCTTTGACCGTCTCAGCATGGCTGGTTACAGGGTGAACGGCGGCCACAACAGCGGCGACACCCCCAAAAAGCGGCAACAATTTTTTCATTTCGACCAACTCTATCGTGGAGACTTTTGTGGTTGAGAGGCAGAGGGCGTTGATACCGACCCCGCATCATCCTCCTGAAACTGATCCCAAGCCGCATCGCCAACATTTTCGTCAATCATGCTGGCTCGCCGCTGCTCATAGAAACTTTTAAAGGTGCTGTAGGGATCTTGGGACGTCGCGAAGGTATCATCAATCAGTTTCATATTCCGGCTCCGCACATCCAAAGCACCTAACCCAGCACGGGTATATCGCATGGTTTCACGGCTTTGTTGTGGCCAAGCGTAACGCATGGGATCAAGCACAAAATATCCTACCCAACCCGCGCTGTCACGCAGGTTAGAGGAGCCAAGAACGGGCAACACCAGGTATGGCCCCGAACCAACCCCATATTTGCCAAGCGTTTGGCCAAAATCGGCCTGCACCTTGGTTACCCCGAAATCGCTGGCCGGATCAAACAGGCCGCCCAACCCAATCAAGCTGTTGGTGATAAAGCGCCCAAGCGACTGACCAGCCTGATCAACCTTGCCCTGCAGCAGGCTGTTCAAAAAAACCAACGGCTCGTTCAGGTTGCTTAGCACATTGCTGATACTGCTGCGCACGCCGCCGGGCAACACCGCCTCATACGCCACGGTGGCAGGGCGAATCAACGCCACATCCAGCCCGCGGTTGAAGGAAAACACCGCGCGGTTGAACCCCTCAAGCGGATCATCCGACAAACTATCATTCCCTGCCACAGCAGCTGCCTTGTCGGCGGCGCCACCAACCGCCATTACGCGCTTATTCACCGACGGTTGCACCGCCGCATCGTCCGCCCAAGCAGCTGTTGCGCCACCCATAACGACCCAGGCAAAAATGAACAGGTGCGTGCGACGAAACAAAATCATAAAATCCAACGAAAAATGCATGCGATACAAAACGATACGAACTCTAAAGCAATCTCGTTTCAGGTCAAGTGGATCAAATTTTGACGGCCGAGCCATCTTTTGCTAGGCATAAGATCGCAACGCTTTCTATGACCCAAGATTGGAACCCATCATGAATCAAATCCCCCAACCAGCCACCAAACCAAACAACCCCAATTTTGGTTCGGGCCCTTGCGCCAAAAGGCCGGGGTGGAGCCTGGCGCAGCTGAACGGTGCCTTGTTGGGACGCTCGCACCGATCCGCTGCTGGCAAGGCCAAATTGGCTGAGGCGATTGCGCGCAGCCGCGCCCTGCTGGAACTGCCCGATGATTATCTGTTGGGCATCGTCCCCGCCTCTGACACCGGCGCGATCGAAATGGCCTTATGGAGCCTGCTGGGCGCCAGGGGCGTTGACATTTTCGCCTGGGAAAGTTTTGGCCAGGAATGGGTGCAGGATGTGACGGAGCAGTTGCGCCTGCCCGATGTGCGCAGCTTTAAGGCCAGCTATGGCGAGCTGCCCGATCTTAGCCAAGCGGATTGGAGCCGCGACGTGGTGTTTTGCTGGAACGGCACCACCAGCGGGGTACGGGTGCCAGATGGCGATTGGATTGCGCAGGGTCGTCAGGGTCTCAGCATTTGTGATGCCACCTCAGCCGTGTTGGCGATGCCCCTGCCCTGGGACAAACTGGATGTGGTGACCTATTCTTGGCAAAAGGTTTTGGGCGGTGAAGCCCAACACGGGATGATCGCGCTTAGCCCCCGCGCGGTGGAACGCCTGCAGGGCTACACCCCCGCCTGGCCGATTCCGAAATTGTTCCGCCTGACCAAAAAGGGCAAGCTGATCAGCGGCATTTTTGCTGGGGAGACCATCAACACCCCATCCCTGCTGTGTGTTGAGGATTTGTTGGATGCCTTGGGCTGGGCAGAATCGCTTGGTGGGCAAGCCGCCCTGATCAACACCTCCAACCAGAATTTCCAACTGGTGGCCGATTGGGTAGCAAAAACGCCTTGGATCGATTTTCTGGCCAGCGATCCTGCCACCCGCTCCAACACCTCAGTCTGTCTGAAAATTGTCGCGCCGTGGTTTGTGGAACTGGCGGATGATGCCCAGCAGGAGGCGATCAAAAAACTGACCAAATTGCTGGAAACCGAAAAGGTGGCCTATGACATTGCCGGCTATCGTGATGCACCGGCTGGCCTTCGCATCTGGTGCGGCGCGACCGTCAGCCCCGCCGATATTGCCGCGCTGCTGCCCTGGATCGATTGGGCCTACGCTGCGATTACCCCATAAAAAAAAGGGGGGAGCGATTGCTCACTCCCCCCCTCTAATCGCGATCTAACAGGAACTACATTCCTTCAGATTTTGAACCGGTTGGGGAAGCAGCGCCACCCTCAGTTGCGTTCGGGGTCGTGGTTGCCGAACCGCCAACAGCCGAACCCGTGCTGGGTTGGTTGGCAGGAATGGCTTTTTTCACGGAACCGCTAGCTTTTTGGTTTTCAGCCCGTTGGGTCATCCCCTGAACAAACTGCTCCTTGCTAATCGAACCTTGTTTGCTGCTGTCCAGTTGGCTGAACAATTCAGCGCGATAGGCCTTGTAACCCTCAACTTCGCTGGTTTTGATGTCAGAAGGAACGGTTTGGAACTCTTGCAAGCTCAGTTTGCCATCTTTGTTGGCATCCAATTTCTCAAAACGCTGGGTCTGCATTTTGCTGATTTCAGCAGAAGACAGATTTTTGGCGTTTTTTTCACCGTAAACCGCTTTTTGGCCTTCGTTGCTTGCACCGGTTGCACTGGTGCTGATCGCGCCGCTAGGGCTGGTCGTGGTGGTGGATTCAGAAGCAGCCGTGGTAGCAGCAGGAGTGCCCGCATTTTTGGCAGCGGATTCCGAAGCAGCTGTGGTTGCAGCAGGAGCAGGAGCAGAAACAGCAGCAGCAGGAGCGTTTTTGCTAGAAGCATCAGCAGCCTGGGCTGCGCCAGCAAAAGCGGCAACGGAAACGGCAATCGCCAAAGAGAAGAGCAGTTTGTTCATGGTATTTTTTCCTTTAGGAAAAGAGGTTGAAACATGATGACTATGCACAAGCATTCTGGCAAAAGCGAGGCAGATTTTACAATTCCGTCAAAAAAAATAACATGCTGTAAAATATGATTTTTTATCGATTAACTGATCGCGCTGCTAAGCTGATCCATCACCCGTTGCAACCGTTCTGCCCCTAACTGTTGGGCAATATCCGCAACAATGCTGGCATCCACGTTGTAACTGGGCATTTGTGGGTTGGCGTTTAACAACCAAAAATCTTTCGGGTTGCGGATAATCCGTTCGGCAGCCTTGGCGATCGCCTGGCGATAGGCCTCGTCATAAAAGGCTGGATCAAAGGCCGACTTGGCCACAAACACCGCGGTATCCTGATCCGCCTCTGGCAATTTCAACCCATGATGGCTGACCAAGGCCAGCATCAAAACCTGCGCCAACACGGCATCGAAATGCAGCACTTTCCAGCGCAACGCGGGGTTGTTTTGAATCAAGGCCAGCTGGTGCACCTTTTTGCGTTTGCGATCCAACAGCCGCACCAGATACAACAGATCGGCGTGCCGCATCGCCTCAACCTCACGCAACAAGCCATGCAGCTTTTGCGGATCTGGCGCGTTTTGATGGTTCACAACAACGGACGACATTTTGCCTTTTTCCCCCTAATTGGCGCCCACACCCCAACCTTAGCAAAACAGCTTAGGCTTCTTAAGGCTTGGCATCAAGACCACCGTTCTTTAACATGCCTTTGTACAAACAAAAACGGAGATGGAATCAATGGCGTATCGGGTCGCGGTGGTTGGGGCAACCGGCAATGTTGGACGGGAAATGCTGAAAATTCTGGCGGAGCGGCAGTTCCCGGTGCGGGAGGTGGCGGCCTTGGCGTCTGAGCGTTCGATGGGCAAGCTGGTGTCTTTTGGCGATGAGGATACGTTGCCGATCCAAAATCTGGCCAAGTTTGATTTCACCGGCTGGGATATCGCCCTGGCCTCAGCTGGCGGCGCGATCTCAGCCGAATTTGCCCCACGTGCCGCCAAGGCTGGCTGTGTGGTGATCGACAACAGCAGCCATTTTCGCATGGATTTGGATGTGCCCCTGATTGTGCCTGAGGTGAATCCAGCGGCGATTGCCGGCTATACCAAAAAGCGCATCATCGCCAACCCCAATTGCAGCACGATTCAGCTGGTAACCGCCCTAAAACCCCTGCACGACATTGCCCGCATCAAACGGGTGGTGGTGGCCACCTATCAATCGGTTTCTGGCGCGGGGAAGGAGGGGATGGATGAGCTGTACAACCAAAGCCGCGCGATCTTCGCCCTGACCGAGGCCGGCACCAAAAAATTCTCCAAACGCATCGCCTTTAACCTGATTCCGCAAATCGACCAGTTTATGCCCGACGGCAGCACCAAGGAGGAGTGGAAGATGATGGTGGAAACCCGCAAAATTCTGGATCCCAACATCCAAATGGCGGTCACCTGCGTGCGGGTGCCGGTGTTTATTGGCCATTCTGAGGCGGTGCATATCGAGTTTGAATCCCCCATCACGCTAGACCAAGCCCGCAAGGCGTTAATGCAGGCTGATGGGGTGGCGTTGATGGAATTGGAGCATGAGCTGCAATTTATCAGCCCGTTGGAGGCCGCCGGCGATGATTTGGTCTTCGTCAGCCGCCTGCGGGTTGATCCCACGGTTCCCAACGGCCTGTCGATGTGGGTGGTGGCCGACAACCTGCGCAAGGGGGCGGCGCTGAACGCCGTGCAAATCGCTGAGCTGTTGGTGCGCGATCACCTGAGCCTGACCAGTGTGGCTGACGATGCTGCTAACCCTAAGGGATAAAAGCATGGGCGGGCGCAAAGCGCGGATTGTTAAAATGGTGGGGGTGCTGGCACTCCTAACGCTGGCTTTGCCTCAAAACGTGAATGCCGCCCCGCCGCCGCTTGGCTATGTCGCGCAGGCGCAGGCGGCATTGGATCCTCTTAGCCAAGCCCTAAAAGATGTCAGCCTGCAAAACTACAAGGCCGCCCTGCCCGCCCTGCAGCAATACGCCAACACCGATCAGGTTAAGGCGATTTTTGTGCTGGCCAATTTGTACCTGAACGGTCAGGGGGTTGAGAAAAGCCAGGAAAAGGCGGCGGAACTTTACCGCAAGGCGGCCGGCCTTGGCTTTTCGCCCGCCCAATACGCCCTTGGCGGGCTGTATGAAAACGGCTGGGGGGTTAAGGCGGATCTGGCCAGCGCGATGCAGTGGTACGGCCGGGCCGCGGCGCAGGATTCCCCAGCCGCCTGTTTCCGCCTGGGCAAACTGCTGCTGCAACGCGCGCAAACCGCCCTAACATCGGGGGGCGCAGCGGCCAACCCCGCCCGTGACAACGCCAAAGATGCCTTTGCCTGGATCACCCATGCCTCGCAATTGGGCTATCCCCAGGCCCATTACGAACGCGGCGTGATGCTGTGGCAGGGCACGGGAATCGAGCGCGACAAGGTTGAGGCCTATCGCTGGATCGTCACCGCCGCGCAGGCCGGGGTGCCTGAGGCGCGCCAACTGGCCGACCAAATCGTCACCAGCCTAAGCGGCATGGAACGAAGCGAGGCATTGGCCAGAGTGCGCACCAGCTGGCAAACCCAGCAGAAAAGCCCATAAGCAAACCCCCCTAAACAAACCATTAACCACTTTTGGGTTATGATCTTTGAACCGATCTTAGATGATACCGGAGTGTTGATGCCACCCAGCAAAACCCTGCAAACCCTGATCCGTCTGAACCAGTGGCAGTTGGACGATCAACGCCGGCAGCTAACCGCCCTGCATGAGCAGGAAGCCCGCTTGCAAACCGCCGAAACCCGGTTGTTGGAGGAGGTTGAGGAGGAACGGCAGGTGATGTCCGACACCATGCTGCTGCATGTCGATTTCTCATTTTACCGGCAACATGCCAAAAGCCGCCATGAATCGATCAAACATCAGCAAGGCCAGCTGGAAATCACCATCGTCAAAGCCAAGGATCAGGTGATTGACCAGTTCCGCGAGGTCAAAACCTTTGAAATCGCCGACCACAACCGCCAACAACTTTGGCAACAAAGCCTGAGCACTAAGGAAACCCAGGAAAGCGACGACCGCGCCACCATGCGCTGCAACCGCCCCGATCCTTTAGGCTGAGGCTGCCCACCTAATTCCCCTCCTGCGGAGGGGTGCCCAAAGGGCGGGGTGGTCCTTTCAACAAACAATTCAAAAACAGCATCTTATCCGCCGCACATCACCCCGCAAGAACCACCCCGTCAGGCTTCGCCTGCCACCCCTCCGCAGGAGGGGAATTTAAGTGGCGGTGGTCCTTTGGGCTGAGGCGGAAGGCGAATTTGCGCCAATCCTAATTCCCCTCCCACGGAGGGGTGCCCTTGGTAGTTTAAGTGGGGGGCGGGGTGGTCCTACAACAAACAATTCAAAAACAGAATCTTATCCGCCGCACATCACCCCGCAAGAACCACCCCGTCAGGCTTCGCCTGCCACCCCTCCGCGGGAGGGGAATTCCCACCGCGCGCTCTATTCCACCAACGCCCCCTAAGACGACAACGCCATAAACACATCCACCTGTTGGCCGACGAAGACCGGAATATCGCCCTTTTCAAACTCAAAAATTACCTGCAGCACCCTTGTGTCCACCCGTTCGTTAAAGCCGCCGGTTAGGGATTTTTTGGGGATGACGAAGGGTTTGACCTCCACAAAGCGCAGGGGGATGGGGTGGTCGGGTTGGCCCTTTAAAAAGGCGGTTGCGCCCTTGGTCAGGGCGACGCGGCTGGCATTCTGCTCATCAATATCCGCCCGCACCTGCAACAATTTGGTTTCGCCCAGCACAATCGCCGGCTCGCTTGGCGTGGGGGATGCGTATTCGCCCACCCGCAGGTTAATCTGCAAAATGCTGGCCGCCTTGGGCGCGGTGACGGTCAGGCGGTTTAGCAGCTGCTGGGTTTGGTTCACCGCCGCCTCTGCCGCCTTCACCGCCGCCTCTGCAATCCGCACATCGTTTTTCTGGTTGGTCAGATCCTCAGCCGGAATTGCCCGTTGATCCACCACCGACTCCAACCTGCGCAGCTGATCCTGGCCCTTGTGCAGCTGTGCCTGTTTCAGCTCCAAATCGGCCTGATTGACCTTTAGCTGCGCGGCCAATTCGCGGTCATCCAAGCGGAACAGCGGTTGGCCGGCGGCAACATGCTGCCCCGCCTTGACCAGCATTTGCGTGACCAGGCCTGAGGTCGGCACCCCAATCGCCACATTTTCCTCCCGCGCCTCAACAATACCGGCCGCGGCCAAACTGTTGCTATAGGGGTTGCTGTTGGGCGCAACCGGTGGATTCTGGGGCGGCGGCGGCTGATGCATCAACACCACCAAAGCTAAGGCCGCCACCAAGCCGATGATGGCCAAATACAACGAAAATTTTCTTGTTAGCATGGATTCATCCTTTGTTTGGTTTCACCGGTTACAGCCCACATTTCTAATGCCCATCCCTTTTTTTGATTTCGTCTGGGGTTAGGAGGGTTTGAATCACCCCATCCTCCATCTCCGCGATCCAATCGGCGTAGCCATAGATGCGGTGGTCATGGGTAACCACCACCAAACAGCGGCCGGGGCGGCGGGCAATATCCAGAATCAGCTTCATGATTTTTTGCCCGGTGTCGCCATCCAACGCGCTGGTGGGCTCATCGCAAATCAGCAGGCGCGGTTGGTGCACCAAGGCTCTGGCAATCGCCACCCGCTGCTGTTGCCCGCCCGACAAGGCGTTGGGACGCCGCTTTGCCTGATCGCTTAGGCCCACCTGCGCCAACACCGCCTGCGCCGCCTTGACCGCCGCCGCCTCCCCCGCCTCTTGGATCAGCATCGGGATCATCACATTTTCCAACACAGTCAGGGTGGGGATCAGGTGGAACTGCTGAAACACAAAACCGACATCATGGGCGCGAAAATGGTTGAGATCGCGGTTGCTTAGCTGTTCAATTTCCTGGCCAAACACCTGAACCTGGCCGCTATCGGGGCGCAGGGTGCCGGCAATCACGCTAAGCAGCGTGGTTTTGCCGCAACCTGATGGGCCCACAATCATCGTCAAACTGCCGTCCGGCGCGGTAAAATCGACCCCGCGCAGCACCTGCACCGGCCGATCGCCGCTGTCAAAGCTTTTGCTAACGTTTTTTAGCTGAACCGCTGGCTTACCCTGCATCCCCCTGCCCCACCCTAACTGCGAAAAACCGTGGCGGGATCGATATGCCGCAAGCGGCGCAGGGCAATCTGGCTGGCCACCACGCAAATGGTAATCACCACCACCAGCGCAAACACCAGCAATTGCCACGGGGTATGAAAAGGCGGCTCCTGCTTTTCCAGGGTCATATAGCCAAAGATTGAGGCCAAACCGGCGCCAATGCCATAGCCCAAACCGCCGATGGTAAAGGCCTGCAAAAACACCATCGCGGTCAATTTGCCATCGCTGAGCCCCATCGCCTTTAACGCCGCAAAATTCTTCAGATTTTCCAGCACGAAGGCGTAAAAGGTTTGCCCCGAAATCGCGATCCCCACCACGATGCCCAGCACCACCGTGGTGCCAAAAGAAATCGGGATGCCGGTGTTGGCCATGTACCAATCAATGGTTTCCCACCAAAAATCATCGGAACTGCGCGCCTTTAATCCGGTGGTTTCGGTGATCCGCGCCGCCAACTCCTTTGGGGATACCCCCGCCTGCGGGTTGACCAGCACATAGCTGAGCATTTTGCGGCTACCCGGCATATACTGCAACGCCCGCTCGTAAGTGGTGATGATATAGGGGCCGCCCAAAAAGCTGCGATAGGCCCGGGCCACCCCAACAATCCGCGCCTCCCGATCATTAATCTCAAGGGTATCGCCCACCCCAATCTGGCGGCCCGCCTGCTTGCTGAGCAGATTTTGGCCGAAATCATCGATCAGAATGCCGTTGTTTTGGTACAAATCAAACAACCGCCCCTGCTTAAACACCGGCGGGGTACCGATCAGGGTGTTTTGATCAACCCCAATCAACAACGATCCCTGAAACGATCCGTCGGGCAGGCGCGCCTGCGCCACCCCATGCAGCAGCGGCACCGCCCAATCCACCCCCGGAACCGATCGCACCAGGGTTAAATCGGTGTCGCGCATCGGTTTGGGATCCTCAACCTGCGAAACCTTGGGGTCCATCACCCAAACCGGCACGTTGATGTTCATGATCGTGCCGGTGGTCCACATCATCAGGCCGCAGAAAATCGAGGCCTGCTGCACAATCAACAGCGTGGCAAAGGTCAGCCCGGTCAGCAGGGTCAGGTATTTCGCCCGATCCCCCAGCAGCATTTTTAGTGCGATGCGATACATGGTGTTAAACTTGGCCGAGTTTTATGCCCAACGCAACAGACTAGAGCGTTTTCGCTTTCGTTCACCAATAGGAAGGCAAGGCGAAGCGCGCGGAGCGTATCCTATATACGTGAGCACGGTGAGTCCGTAGGCTGACGACTTGGTGGGCGAAATGGGAAATGCTCTAGAAGCGTTTTTTGGGACGGGATGGTCGATCCTCAGCCCCAAAGCGGCTGCCAGAACCACCAGCACCAAAACCGCCGCCGCCACCAGGGCCCTTGCGGAAGCTGCCGCGGAAACCACCGCCAGCATCATCGCGGCTGCCCCCATCACGGCCACCAAAGCTGCGTGGGGCAGAACGCGGCGCGGCGGATGCACCACCATCGTCATCAAAACGGGCGAAACTGCGCGGACGACGAAAGCCGCCATCCTCACCACCACTGTCGCGACCACCAAAGCCCTCATCCCGACGGCCAAAGCTGCGTGGGCGGAAACCATCACCACCATCCGATGAACCGCCACGATCCTCACGACCACCACCGGCACCACCAGCAAAGCTTTTGGCTGCAGGCTTAGGGCGAGCCGCGCTGGCACCGGTTGCTGCCTCAGCAGCCGCCACGATTTTCAGCGCAATTTCAACCGCCAGGGCGGCGCGGCCATCATCCGCAGCATCATCGGCGTCAGAAGGAGCGGTGGAGGCATACAACTGAGCGGCCAGCTCAGCAACAAAACGGGCGTCATCAAAGGACATGAAACAATTGCTTTCTTAAAGGTTGAAGAGTACATAAACACAACTTGCCCATAAAATGCAAGCCCCACCAATACAGCTTAACCACGATCAGCCAACGCAGCCGTCATCCAACGCCGTGGTTTCAATCTGCAGGGTGACATGGTCGATGGCAAAACGGCTTTTCAGCTGATCGCGCATGCTAAGCAGAAAGTCATCGCCCGGATGGCCGGCCGGGATCACCAGATGGCCGCTTAGCGCATGATGCTGGCTGCCCAGCGCCCAGACATGCAAATCATGCAGCGCGCTGACCCCCTGCTGTTCCAGCAGAAAATCGCGCACCAGCGCCAGATCAATCGTCGGGGGTACCCCATCCAGAATCAGCCGCACCGCATCTTTTAGCAGCCGCCAAGTGCCGATCATGATCACGCCGCTGATCAACAGGCTTAGCAGCGGATCAATCCACGACCAGCCAGTCAGCCACAACAAGGCGCCAGCCACCACCACGCTGACCGACACCAGCATATCGGTGATCATGTGCAAAAAGGCGGCGCGCAGGTTTAAATCGCCCTGATCCTGACGGTGCAGCAGCCAGGCGCTGACGCCATTGACCACAATCCCCACCGCCGCCACCGCCATCACCGTAGCGCTTACCACCGGTTCGGGCTGCAGCAACCGCAACACCGCCTCAACCACAATCACCAGCACCGCCGCCATCACCAAACAGCCGTTCAGCAACGCCGCCAGCAGGCCGCTGCGCCGCAACCCATAGGTAAAGCGCTGGCTCGGCAAGCGGTTCGCCAGGCTGGCAGCGCCCCAGGCCAGCACCAAGCCCAACACATCGCTGAAATTGTGGCTGGCATCCGCCAACAGCGCCACCGAATTGCTTAGCCAGCCAAAAACCGCCTCAACCACCACAAACAACAGGTTCAGGGCGATACCGATCTGAAAGACCCGCCCGACGCTTACCTGATGATGATGGTGGTGGTGGTGGTGATCATGATGATGCTCAGGCGGCATGATGGTGAACCTTGGCGGATTTTGGGCGCGCTCCACCCGCCAAGCAATATTGCCCACCATAAATCACCAAAACGGTCATGCCATAAACCAACAACTGCATCCCACTGGGGTTGGCGGTGTAGCCCACCAAGACCCCCAACACCTGACCAAGTGCCCCATCTTCTGGCAACCAAGCGCTAACATCCCATAAGCTATTGGTCATATAGGGCAACCAACCGGCCTGTTGCAGGAAGACCACCGATTTGCCGGCCATGCCCGCCGCGATCAGCAGGATCATCCAGCCCGTAACCCGAAAAAACCATTGGATCGGCAGGCGCAGCAAGCTGCGGTACAGGATATAGCCCAACACGCCCCCGGCCAAAAGCCCCAAGCCGCTGCCAATCGCCATCGCGGGCAGCCCAGCTGCACCCTGACTTTGCGCCGCCAGCCCAAACAGGAACAACACCACCTCAGCCCCCTCACGCAGGGTCGCCAGACCCGCCATGGTGGCCAGCGCCCACAGCGGCTTTTTGCCGCCCGCCACCGCCTGCCCCACCTGCTGAATCTGCTGCCCCAAGGCTCGCCCATGCCGGCTGATCCACAGTTGGTGCCAGCCCAGCATCAACGCGGTTAGCGCCAAGACCATGGCGTTCAACAGCTCCTGCCCAATGCCGGCAAAGGCGTTGCCAATTTGCTCGCCCAACAGCGCCACCACGATAGCGCCCAACACCCCCCCACACACCCCCAACAGCAACCAGCGCTGGCTGCCCAGCACCCCGCGCGTTGCGGCGCGAAGCAGGCTTAGCACCAGCGCGACCTCCAACACCTCACGGAACACAATGACGGCGGCGGGCAGAATGGTGGGGTAAGTGGCGGTTAGCATCATCTTCTCTTCTCCAATTTAGCGGGCCACAATTTTGCCCTTGGCCGTTGCCTCATGAAACTCCCCCACAAAGGGGTATTCGCCGGCCTTAAGCGCGGGCATTTTCAGGGTGATCTGGCTGTTGCCCTTAACGATTTTTTCCCGTTTTAAGACCCTGCTTTCAAACTCCTCAGGCGTTGCATCCTGATTGATCACCACCAACGAAAAGGCCTTATCAACCGGCACCACCACCTCCTCAGGCGTGAAACGGTGATCTTTGATCACCACGGTAAAACTGACAGCCTCCTCAGCCTTTACCACCACCGCCCCCGACAGCGTCATGCCAAGCAGCAACACCGCTGCGACCAAAAATTTTTGCACCATGATGAACTCCCAATTGTTGTGTGAACGGTTGTTGATAAGGCCACAACACTATGTCAATTTTTTGCAAAAGACGATAGCTTTGGAAAGAATTTTCTATCCAAATACCCATGAGAAACGTCCATGCAAGCCGATTTAACCCAACTGCGCGCCACCCTTGATCGCCTGTGGAGGCATCTTTGACCATGCTGGCACCGTTAAACGCCTGCTAGAACTGGATGAGTTGGCGGCCGACCCCGCCCTTTGGCAGCAACCGGAACAGGCCGAAAAGCTGCTAAAGGAACGCCGCAGCCTTGAGCGCAAACGCGATGAGCTTCAGGGATTAAGGCAGGAGCTTGAGGATTGCACCGCCCTGTGGGAGCTGGCTGAGGAGGCGGGCGATGGGGCGTTGCTGGCCGAACTGGAAACCACCGTTGCCGCCTATAGCGTCAAGCTGAACCGCCACGCCCTGGCCAGTTTGATGCGGGGGGAGGCCGACGGCAATGATTGCTTCCTAAGCATTAACGCCGGCGCGGGCGGCACCGAGAGCCAGGATTGGGTGGCGATGCTGCTGCGCCTATACCTGCGCTGGGCGGAACGGCGCGGCTACAGCACCGAGTTGTTGGAGGAAAGTGCGGGGGAGGAGGCGGGGTTAAAATCGGTTAGCCTGCGCATCAACGGCGATCATGCCTATGGCTGGTTAAAGGGCGAAACGGGGGTGCATCGCTTGGTGCGCATCTCCCCCTTTGATTCCAACGCCAGACGTCACACCAGCTTTGCGGCGGTCAACGTCGCGCCGGTGGTGGATGAGGCGGTGCCGTTGGAAATTCTGGACAAGGACCTGCGCATCGATACCTTTCGCGCCTCTGGTGCCGGCGGCCAGCATGTGAACAAAACCGACAGCGCGATTCGCATCACCCACCTGCCCACCAACATCGTCGTGGCCTGTCAAACCGAACGATCGCAACACCGCAACCGCGCCCTGGCCTTTGATATGCTGCGCGCCAGAATCTATGAGATTGAACTGCGTAAGCGGGAAGCCGCCAACCAAAACACCTATGACAACCAAAGCGATATCGGTTGGGGGCATCAAATTCGATCCTATGTGTTGCAACCCTATCAGATGATCAAAGACATGCGCACGGGGGTTGAGGTGGGCAATGCCGGCGCGGTGCTGGATGGGGATATCGACCCCTTTCTGGAAAGCTATCTGCAGCAACAGGGGGAACAGGCGGTGGCAAGCAGCGGTTAGCCATTTTAGAGCGAACCCATGGCGCCCATAGAAGACCATGATGACCGCTCCGTCTGCCGCATCAACCCCTCGATTTGCAAAGCATGCGACCGGATGATGTGAACGGGACTAGACGGAGATTGGAACATGTCTTCATCCGTCGCCACCACGATTAATTCCGCCTCCGCCCAGTGGTGCACTTGGTAGTTTAAGTGGCGACACTCTAGACTTAGCAAACATAACCCAGTTTTGACAACCTATCCTGGGCCATCGCCACATTGGCCTGCGTTAAATAGGGCGGGGAAAGCACGGTGGGGGAATCGCCCCAGGCCACCAATTCCCGCGCCAACAGCAGGGTGTGGGGAAAATGGCGGCGCACCAGATCCAAATCATGCAGCACGCAAATCACCGTGCGCCCCTGCCCCCGCCACTGCTGCAACAGCGCCAACAAATCGGCGGTGGTTTGCGCATCCACCGCATTGAACGGCTCATCCAGCAGAATCAGCGGCGCATCTTGCAGCAACAATCTGGCGAACAGCGCCCGTTGAAACTGCCCAACCGAAAGCTGGGCGATCGGTCTTTTGGCCAAGGCCGCCAAGCCCAACTGCGCAATCGCTGCCGCCGCCGCCGCATCATCCGCGGCCTTCCAACGGCGAAAACTGCCGCGCTGACGCCAACGCCCCAACCGCACCAATTCATGCAGCGTGATCGGGAACGCGCGATCAATCTCAGCCAGCTGCGGCAGATAGGCCAAATCCTGCGGGCGAAAGCTGCCCCAGTCGATGTGCCCAGATTCCAGCGGCAGCAGCCCCGCCATCGCCTTTAGCAGGCTGCTTTTGCCTGCACCATTGGGGCCCACAATCGCGGTTAACGCCCCCGCCGCAAACTGACCGCTTACGTGATGCACCGCCGGCTGGCGGCCATAGGCAATCGTCACATCGTTCAGGGAAAGGGCCATCTTGCTGCCGATCATAGGTTTCTTCTATAGACGCGACCATACACCAGCCGCCCAATCAATCCAAGATCTTGGCCAAACGTGCCGAACCCAACCAAACCTGATAGGTCACGGTATAGGGCTTTGGCTGGCTGGCCAGCAAGCCACGCAGCGCGGCAACGGGGGCAGGTTGGTGGGACATGGGGGATTGCGCCGCGCCAATCGCCCGTAAATTCTGCAAAAAGGCCAGGGCGCTGTCGTGAACCCGTGGGATGCCAACCACCCGCCCCTGCAGCCTTGCCGGCGCTGGAAAAAGGCCGTGCAATTGATCCAAAGTCAACAGGGGAATAACCCCAGATTCCAACCCCGCGCCGGTTACCGCCTGCTGCCACTCCGCCAAACTGCCCGCCAACAGGGTGCTGAACCACAACACCCCACCTGGTTTTAACAGCGCCAGCAGCGCTGGCAGGCTTTGCCAAGGCTGGCGAAACCACTGCACCGCCAAACTGGTGACCACCATATCCACGCTGGCCGGCGCCACGGCTGGGCACTCCCCATCCATGACAATAGGTACAACTAAAGACCTGCCAAGCTGTGCAGCCGCCTGCCCCACCATCGGTTCAGCCAGATCGGTGAACAGATAGCGCGCCGGATTCAAGGCCAGCAATAACTGGCGGGTTAGGGCGCCAGTGCCGCCACCAATTTCTAGAACCGTTGCGGAAGCCTCCAAAGGCTGCGCCAAAATCTCCGCCGCCAACAACTGGGCGACCGCAGCCTGCAGGGTGGCCGCCGCATCATAGGAAAAAGCCGCCCTGCCAAAACGCCTGGCAATCGCTGGCTTGGCAGGATCATCCCGATAGAGACCGCCAGCGATGCTAAGCCCCCGCTTCGTGCGCAATGGCTTGGTTAAGCGCATCCACCACCACCGGCGGCACAAAACCGCCAACATCGCCGCCCAGCCGCGCAATCTCCTTAACAAAGCGCGAGGAAATAAAGTGATAGCGATCGGCCGCCATCAAAAACACGGTCTCGATATCGTTCGCCAACCGCGCGTTCATTGCCGCCATTTGGAATTCATACTCAAAATCCGAAACCGCACGCAGACCGCGGATCAGCATGATCGCCTGACACTGGCGGGCAAAATCCACCAACAGCTGGTTAAACCCCACCACCTGCACCGGGCAGGCCAAGGGCTCCTCAGCCAAGGCCAGCTCCACCAATTCCACCCGCCTATCCAGCGCAAACATCGGCCCCTTAACCTCATTGTCCGCCACCGCCACGATCAAACGATCTACCAGCCGGCTGGCGCGGCGGATGATGTCCAAATGGCCAAAGGTGACGGGATCAAAACTGCCCGGATAAATCGCGGTGCGGATTTTTGCGCCCTGCTGCGGCATAACTTCTTGCGTCATCCCCTACTCCTCAGCCTCAGCATCCGCTGGCAAAAAGCCGCCGGCCTGCATGTGCCACAATTGGCCAAAGGGCCCCGGCGCGCTAAGCAGCTCGCTTAAACTGCCATCTTGCACCAAAACCCCGCCATCGAAAACCAAAATGCGATCCATAAAGGTCAGGGTGGCCAAACGGTGGGCGATCACCAGCGTGGTGCGCCCCTGAATCAACTGTTGCAAACTCTGCTGAATCGCCTGCTCGGTGGCCGAATCCAGGGCTGAGGTGGCCTCATCCAGCAGCAGGATCGGTGCGTTTTTCAGAAAGGCCCGCGCCAGGGCGATCCGCTGGCGTTGCCCGCCCGACAGCTTGATGCCGCGTTCACCAACCGTGGTGGCGTAGCCCTTAGACTGTGCCTTGATAAACCCATCCGCCTGCGCCATCCGCGCCGCATCCACCACCGCTTCCTGATCGGCCGCCATCTGGCCATAGCCGATGTTGTCGGCCAAGGATCGGTGAAACAGGGTGGGATCTTGCGGAATCAGGGCGATTTGCTGGCGCAGGCTGTCTTGCGTGACAGCTGCAATATCCTGCCCATCAATCAGGATGCGGCCAGACTGCGGATCGCTGTGCCGCACCAACAAATGCGCCAGCGTGGTTTTGCCAGCGCCCGAATAGCCCACCAAGCCAAGCTTTTGGCCGGGGGGAATCACCAAATTCAAATCCTGAAAAATCGGACGGTTGGCGCGGTAGCCAAAGGTTACATGCTCCATCACAATCTCGCCACGGCTGACCACCAACGGCGCGGCGTTTGGCTGATCCTGCACCTCATGGGGTTGCACCAGCAGGCTAAGGGCGTCTTGGCCGTTGCCCACCTCCTCAAACAGCAAAATCATCTCATCCACCATTTCCCAGCTGCGGTTCACCGCATAGAGCAAATAGGTTGAGAACAGGGCAAAATCGCCCGCGCTAACCCAGCCTTGATCCCACCCATGGATAAACAGCAGCAACAGCCCGCTGCCCAACAGGATGGTCAGGCAGCCCTGCATGATTTTCAAACGGTTGCGGGTGCGCATCACCAACCGTTGCGCGGCCATCTCAGTCTGGTTTAACGCCGTCAATCTGGCCTGTTCGGTGGCCTGACGGGAAAACAAGCGCACGGTGGCCATGTTGCTGAACACATCAACAATTTGCCCCCGCAAATCGCTGGCTTCGCGCGCATAGGCACGCGCCAAGGGCGCAATTTTATAGGCGGTGCGCGCACACAGGACGAAATACAGCACCAACCAGGTCCAAAAAACCGCGGTCAGCACCCAACTGATCGGCGACAAGAACAGCCCGATCAGGAAAAAGGCAAACAACCGGTGCCCCAGCAACATCGTTACACGCTGGGTTAACACTTCTGAGGCGCGCCCCAGTTCTGAGACCCGCGCCGCCAGGGTGCCGGCGAAATGATCCTGAAAAAACCGGTGGCTGTGCCCCATGGCATAGCCAAAGGCGGCATCGCGCGCCGCCACCCGCAATTCGGGCATCACCACCATCGCCCGCCGCTCAGCGGTGCGAAACAACAACTGATTGAACAAATAGCTGGCCATAAAGGTCAACACCAACGGCCAAGCATGCAACCAAACCGACACCCCCACAGGGGTGGCCAGCAATTGGTCAATCACCTGTTTGATGATCACTGGGCGCACCATCTCAGTCGATACCGCCACCAGCGACAACGCCGTGATCCACAACAGGCTTAGCCGCCGCGCACGGTTTTGCTGCCAAACCAGCCACCAAAGAAATTTGCCCAAGGTTTTGGGCAGCGGCTGGGGCAAGGGCGGGGCGGCAGATGGTTCGGTCGATTCCATGCAAAGAACTATAGCGTTAAGACTTCGCCCGCATCAACCGCGTTATCACACGGCTTGCGCTTGCACTGTTGCTAAGCCAGGGGTAGAAAGTTGGATAGCCTGTAAGGATGTTTGTGATGCCTACCCCTACCGCCCCCACCTCCCCGCTTGCCTTCCTAACCGATCTGGTGGCGGATGATCTGGCGGCGGTCAACGCGCTGATGCTGGCCCATCTGAACACCGATGCCCCCCTGATTGCTGAGGTTGCCAGCCATTTGCTGCTGGCCGGTGGCAAACGCCTGCGCCCGATGCTAACGCTGGCCAGCGCCAAGCTGTGTGGCTATGACGGCGCCCACCATATTCCGTTGGCCGCCAGCGTGGAGTTTATCCACGCCGCCACCCTGCTGCATGATGATGTGGTCGATGGAAGCCCCCTGCGCCGCGGGCTGCAAAGCGCGCAAGATTTGTGGGGCAACAGCGCCAGCGTGCTGGTTGGCGACTATCTCTTCACCCAATCCTTTCAATTGATGTTGGCCGCGCAATCGCTTGAGGTGCTGAACGTGCTGTCCAACGCCGCCGCCACCATTGCAAAGGGTGAGGTGATGCAACTGGCCGGCAGCCACCGCCTGGAAACCACGCGCGCCGATTATCTGCAGGTGATTCATGCCAAAACCGCCGCCCTGTTCGCCGCCGCCTGTGAAATTGGTGGGCTGGTCGCGGGGGCTCCTGCTGATCAGGTGGTGGCCCTGCAACGCTACGGCGCGGCGATTGGCATGGCGTTTCAATTGATTGACGACGTGCTGGACTACACCGATGCCTCCCAGGATTTTGGCAAGGCCGCCGGCCATGACTTTGCTGAGGGCAAAATGACCCTGCCGCTGATTGTGGCGGTGGAGGCGGCCACCGCTGACACCCTGCCGTTCTGGCAACGCACCCTGCAGGAAGACACGCCCAATCTGGCGGAAGATTTGGTGCAGGCAACCCAGCTGATCGAAGCGGCCGATGGCTTTGCGATCACCCGCGCACTGGCAAAGGATTATGTGAATCAGGCGCAGCAAGCCCTAACGGCGCTGCCACGCAACGCCCACCATCAGGCTTTAACCCAACTCTGTGATTTTTGCCTGACCAGAAATTTCTAGCAAATATAAACCTATAAAGAGAGTGTGTTTTTCAATTACAACCTCCGTTAACAAAATTTTTAGGCCTCGTGTGGCATAGTGTGTGTAAGGCGGTATGTGTTGTTTGCAAACCGCCATCTCGCTTCAATCCACGTAGGAGATTGATATGGTTAGTGTAAACTACAACCCCGCGGGTTCGATGGCCAACCGCCAGTTGGACAATGTCGACCGCGTATACAATGAATCGTTACAAAAACTATCCTCTGGCAAACGGGTGGTCAACGCCCGGGATGATGCCGCCAGCTTGGCCGTGGGTTTGCGGCTGCAACTGGGGGCAAGGGCGCTTGGGGCATTGGGCCAAAACGTTACCCAGGGTCTGTCGATCACCTCAATCGCTGAGGGCGGCATGACCCAAGTGCAAAGCATTTTGGGCCGGATGCAGGAGTTGGCGTCGCAATCCTCCTCAGGCAATTTGGGGGGAACCGAGCGCAGCTATCTGCAATCGGAATTCTCGCAGTTGAAGCTGGAGATTGACCGCGTCGCTCAGAGCACCAAATTTGGTACCAACCAGTTGATTAATAACAACTATGGTGCTTCGGCCGCAGCAGCGGGTTTAGTCGCTGCCAACGGCTTTGTTGATATTGCCTTTGGTAATGTTAGTGCGCCTGCCGCCGCAGGGCAGACAGGTGGTTTTAGTTATCTGGCGAATGGTGCTTCAGGTGCAGGAACTTTGGGCTTTATCGTTAGCGCCGGTGCGCAAACATTCAGCCTGTCGGGATCGCTTGACGCATCGATCTTGGATGGCACCTCCCGCTTGGCCACTGGTACCTCGGTCAAGTTAAGCAATCCGACAGCAAGCAATCTGTACAACGGTGCCAGCCCCTATATCGTGGTGAATCTTAACACCAATTTTGTCCTAAACGCTAACTACAACGCCGCCTATGGTAATGCGACTGGCAACGTAACTTTTGCCAGCAGCCAAACCAACCAAAACGCGCTGTCGTTTAAGGTGGGTGATGGTGGCCAGGGCTACAACAACATCACCTCCTACATCCAGGGGGTTAACAATGTTGCGCTGGGCCTGACCAACGCCGACATCAGCACCCAAAGTGGTGCGGATGGGGCGGGGGCGGCGATCATCAACGCGCTGGACATCGTTACCAACGCCCGAACCCAGATCGGCGCGGTGCAAAACCGGTTGCAGATCGCGGGCGAAAACCAACGGGTGGCCTTGGAAAACCTGAACGCGGCGGTCAGCTCGTATCTTGACGTCGATGTGGCGGCCGAGATGACCAAACTGACCAGCCAGCAGGTGCTGAAAACCATTGGGGTCTCGATGAGCAGCCAGGCCAACCAAAGCAGCCAATCGCTGTTGAGACTGTTCCAGTAACTTTTTCTCTCTTACCATGACTTGGGGGGTATGCCATCACCGGCGTGCCCCCCTTTTTTT
>JBIJBF010000016.1:0-35833 GCA_044345375.1 Alphaproteobacteria bacterium | reverse complement strand
ACCAACGCCGACATCAGCACCCAAAGTGGTGCGGATGGGGCGGGGGCGGCGATCATCAACGCGCTGGATGTCGTCACCAACGCCCGAACCCAGATCGGCGCGGTGCAAAACCGGTTGCAGATCGCGGGCGAAAACCAACGGGTGGCCTTGGAAAACCTGAACGCGGCGGTCAGCTCGTATCTCGACGTCGATGTGGCGGCTGAGATGACCAAACTGACCAGCCAACAGGTTCTAAAAACCATCGGCGTGTCGATGAGCAGCCAGGCCAACCAAAGCAGCCAATCGCTGTTGAGACTGTTCCAATAGCCTTTTTCTAAATTACCACGACCTTGGGGGGTATGCCGCAACCGGCGTGCCCCCCTTTTTTTGTGTTGTGGGGCGGTTGCAGGCGGTGGTAAAGCTGGTGAATGATCCGGTCTCACTTGCGCAAACGCCAAAGCCCCCAATCGCCTAAACAACCCATGGCCACGGCGCAGCAGCTGGCGGGCGGCCTGCCCCCCCTGTTGTTGGCGGCAGAACATTTGCTGCGGCAAATGCAGGCAACCCACGGCGGGCTGCACGGGCGCAAACGCCAAGGCTATGGCCAAAGCTTTTGGCAATTTCGCCCCTATGTGGCGGGCGATTCCATCCGCAGCATCGACTGGCGCCAATCGGCCAAATCGATGCGCACCTTCGTGCGGGAAACGGAGTGGGAGGGGCGCGAGAGCGTGCTGTTCTGGCTGCAAAACGACCCGGCGATGATCTGCCCAGCTGGCCACACCACCCAGACCAAGCGCGACATCGGCTCGGTATTGATCTTTGCGCTGGCAATGCTGCTGGCGCGGGGTGAAGAGAATTTTGGCTGGCTGGCAGAGCAAGGAGTGACCCTTGGTCAAAACGGGTTGCAACAATTTTGGCAGGGCTGGCAGTCTGCAACCACCCCCACCTCCCTGCCCCCATCACATCCTTTAAAACCAGCGCAGGCCGGTTCCACCCTGGTGCTGCTGGGCGATTTTTGGGCGCCGCCATCCAGCTGGCAAGTGCTGTTGTCCCAGTGGCAGGCGCAGTGCTGCAGCGGTTTGTTGGTGCGCTTGATCCACCCTGATGAGCTGTATTTTCCCTTTGAGCAATCAAGCCAATTTCGCACCCCCGACCAACAGCTGTCGGTAACGCTGGGCCAGCCATCGCAGCTGCGCAGCAAGTATCTTAAAGCCTTGCAGGAGCACACCGCGGCGATGCAGTTGTTGGCAGCGCAACATGGCTTTACCTGGGTAGACCTCCCCACCGATCAACCCCTGCCCAGCATGCTTAGCCGCCTGTTGCGTTTGCTGGAGCAAAAGCGTTAGCCTGATCCCCATGAGCACCGCTTTGCCCCTGATCCAATTTCACCAGCCGTTTTGGCTGCTGGCCTTGGCCATCTTGCCGCCGATTTGGTGGCTGTTGCGCCAATGGGATCGCACCCCCAAACAGGTTGTTTTCCCCGGAGCTCGCCTGCTGCTGGGGCTTGGCAGCACGCCGCCACGCGCCCGCCCGCCCCATTGGCGACGGGTTTTGCAGCTAAGCCTGCTGGCCTGCTTGATTCTGACCCTCGCCCAACCCTTTATCCCGCCCCGCCAGCCGCTGATCCCCCCCAGCACCAGCGCACAGCCCGCCCTGATCATCATCGACAACAATGGGTTGGCGGGGCAAAACTGGGCGGCCACCCAACAGACCGCGATCCAGCTGGCGCAGCAATGGCCGGCGGATCAGCCCCTGTACCTGCTGCCCACCACCATCGCGGATGCCGCCCTGCCCAATTTCGCTGGTGCGCAGCCGGTTAAGGGTGAGCAAGCCGAATCAATCATCAGGGGCTGGCAGCCGAACGCTTGGTCTATCGCCCCCGATTTTGCGAAGACGCTTGGCGCCGCCGCATGGTGGCCAAATATTGGCCAGGTATTTTGGTTGGGCAGCCCACTGGCCGATGGCGTCAGCCGCCAAGTGATCGACCAACTGGGCGCGGCAAAAACCTTGTCGGTTCTAGCCCCACCATCCCCGCAGGCGGTTTTGACCAAGCTGACACAGCCTGATGCCAACGCCAGCCCTGACGAGCCATGGAAAATCAGCGTGATCAGCACGGGTGGCGATTTTGCGGAAACACTGCAGCTGCAAAACCACAAGGGCGAGCTGTTGCACGCACAAACCCTGACCCTGCAGGATGGGGAACAGACCTTAGCCCTAACAGCCCCCCCCGCCCTGCTGGCGCAAACCACCCAGCTGCGCCTTAGCAGCCAAACCCATGGCGGCGGGCAATGGCTGCTGCCCACCGGTTCGGGCGGTGTCGGCATCGGCATCATTGGCGATCGGGGCGCGGCGCAAAACAGCCCACCGCTTAGCCAGCCCGCCTATTACATCACCAAGGCCTTGCAGCCGATGGTTGAGGGGGGCAAGCTGCCGCTGCATTTTGCCCCCCTCACCCCCCTGTTGGCGCAAAACCCCAGCATCATCCTGTGGCCCGATGATCAGCGCCTGAATGGGGATGAGGCGGCGGCGCTAAAGCAATGGGTGGAACAGGGCGGCGTGCTGCTGCGGCTTGGTGTTGCAGGGGCGGATAACGCCGCCGATGGCGCGCCAACCCCCACCACCATCACCGATGCTTTGCTGCCGGTCACCTTGTTGGCACAGCCGCGCCGCCTTGGGGGGCTGCTTAGCCCCGATTCCAAGCAAGCTGCGCTGAAGCTTGGTCATGGCGCCCCGCTGAAAGATGTGGCCGCCGCGGATCTGGTGATTCAGCAGCTGTGGCTAAGCATGCCCGATCCGCAAAACCCCAGCCAGAGCTGGCTAAGCCTGAATGACGGCACCCCGTTGCTAAGCGCGCGCCAAGCTGGACAGGGGTGGTTGCTGCTGCTGCATGTGCCCGCCACCCCCAACTGGTCTGATGTGCCGATCAGCGGCTTTTTCCCCGAACTTTTGCAGAATTTGGTGCGGTTTGCTGAAACCCAACCTGGCTTTCGCGGGGCGGCACCTAACAACCCAGAACCTCAAAAAAATGCCAGCTTGCCGCTGTGGCAGGAAATCAATGGTTTTGGAGCATTGGTGGCGGGGCGTCCACAGGCAACACCGCTGGATCCAACCGCTGCCACGCCGCGCGCCATCAGCCATCAGCAGCCACCTGGCTATTACGGCAATGCAACCAGCGCCCTGCCCCTAAACCCTGATTGGCCAAGCGCCGAGCTGCAACCGCTGGCGGGGGAATCGCTGGAAAAACGGTCGGAATACCCGCTGCAACCCGCGCTGCTGTTGCTTATCAGCGGCCTGCTGCTGATCTTGGTGGCGATGGATGCGCTGGCCGGCCTAAGCTTAAAAGGTGGCCGGAGCTTGGCGGTGCTTGGCCTGCTTAGCCTGATCCAACTTGCTACGGCCGCCCCAAGCTTAGCGCAGCAGGAGGGCGCAAGCTTAGCCGCCCCCAGCCTGGCCTATGTCCGCAACCAGGATGCGCAGCTGAACCAACTGTGCGAACTGGGTCTTGGCGAGTTGGGCGCAACCGTATCCATGCGCACCTCGCTTAGCCTTGCCGCGCCCATCGGCTTGGCGGTGGAGGTGCCTGAGGTGCAGGCCAGCATCGGCCGCTATCCCATGCTGTACTGGCTGGTTCCCCCATCCGACGCCGCCGTGTCACCCGAATTGCTGGCTGGCCTGCGCCGCTATATTGCGCTGGGTGGGCTGTTGGTGCTGGATACTGGGCAACGCGCCCAAGAAAAATTGCCGACCGCTTGGGCGCAGGCGATGGCCATCCCGCCGCTTAGCCCCATGCCAGCCGACCATGTATTAACCCGCAGCTTTTACCTGCTGGATCAATTGTCGGGGGATGCAGCGCAGCAGCCGTCACCCATCCTGCTGGCCAGTGTGTCGAGCGGGCGGGAGGTGGCGCCGGTTTTGCTGGCCAAGCGCAACTGGGCATCGGCCTGGGCGAATGCGGCTGGCAATGAAAAAGCCATGCGCAGCGGCATCAACCTGACCCTGTATGCCTTTACCGGACAGTACAAGGCGGATCAGGTGCATCTGCCAACCATTTTGCAGCGGCTGCAGCAATCGACGCCGGTGATTCCCAACAGCGGCCAGTTGCAACCCGCAAACCCCCTGCCGCTTCCCCCACCGCCCCCCTCTACGCCAACACCAGCAAAACCATGATCAGCAACCCCCCAATGACCATCGACCACGCCCCCCATCTGCTGTGGCTGGTGCTGTTGCTGGCCGGATTGGGGCTGGCACGCTTTCGCCAGAAACTCAGCTGGGGGCAAGCGCTGTGCACCGGCCTTGCGGCCCTGTTGCTAAGCATCGCCGCGCTGAACCCCCAACGCATCACCCAACAACACCAGCCCCAACCCACCCAACTGTTGGTGCTGGGCGAGGCATCGCCAGCGCAAGCCGAACAGCTTAAGCAATGGCAGGCGGCGCATCCGGAAATCGCGGTGCAAAACATCCCCCTTCCCCCACCTGATGCAGGAAAACTCACTGGCGACCTACGCCAGCTGTTGCCGTCCAGCCTAGCCAGCTCAGGCGGCTTGCTGATCATCCCTGATACGCAGCGGGTTGGCGAACAGGCGGTTGGAGAACTGGCGGATTGGTTGCGGCAACGGCACATTGCCGGCCATCTTTGGCTGAACCCGCCTGGGGAATCAACGGATGGCGCGGGCGCATCGGCTGACGCGTATCGGTTGGAAATCCTGTCGGCGCCCAGCTTTGCACTGGTTGGCCAAGCCCCCACCATACAAGTCAAACTGCTGCCGCCATCCACCCCACCAGCCCCCGCAGCCAATCTGGTGCTGGTGGTGGAGGGGGAAAGGGGGGCAGCGCAATCGGTTACCATCACCGCAGATCAGGCGCAGGAAATCACCCTGCCCCCGCTGCTGCCCGGCACCCAACAATACCGTTTGGTCGCCAAACAGGCGGATGGAACGGTGCTGGCTGGCAATCCGCAACAGTTGTTGACCCTTAACGGCATCACCCAACGGTTGCGGATTCTGCTGGTCAGCAGCCAACCCTGGGCGGGGGGGCGGGTTTGGCGTGAACTGCTGAAAAGCGACCCCGCAGTGGATTTGGTGCATTTCACCATTTTGCGCCGCCCCACCAGCCGCGATCCAGCCAACAGCAACGAACTGGCGCTGATTCCCTTTCCGGTGGACCAGCTGTTCGGCCAGCAACTCAACCAATTTGATCTGGTGGTTTTTGACCAAGACACCGCCAACAGCCCGATTAATCCTGATGTGTACGGCCCCGCCCTGCAGCGCTATGTCGAAAATGGTGGCGCGCTTTTGGTGCAAATGGGCACCAGCAGCAGCGAGGCGGTGGATGTGCCAAAACTGCCCGGCCCGCTGTTGGCGCCACTGCTGCCCGTCAAATGCCAGGCGGTGCTGGCCAAAGCGTTTGCGGTGGAACCCAGCCAGATCAGTGCCAGCCATCCGATAACGCAACTTTTCTATAATGATAATCCAAGAGGGCGTTGGAATCAGGGCTGCATCGCTGGCCCAAACCCCGCTGCCGCCAGCGCCGCCTCAGCCACCACCCTGCTGCAGGACAAGGCTGGCCACCCGATGCTGGTGGTGGCTAGCCTGGGCAAGGGGCGCATCGCCCAACTGCTCAGCGACGATTTGTGGCTGTGGAACCGACAGGTGGACGGCGGCGGGCCCGCCAGACCGCTGTTGCGCAACCTGATTGGCTGGCTGCGGCATGAAAACGCGTTTGAGGCGAGGGAGTTGATAATCGATTCAGATGACAATTCTATCTTTTGGCGTCAAGAACACGCGATCAACAGCGATGCCCCCGAACCCCCACCGATTACCGTCAGCGAGCCTGATGGCACCGACACGGTGCTTGAATGGCAAAAAGAACCCACATCCAAACCAGCAGATGCACCCCTGTGGTCGACCAGTTTTCCCCGCGTAGAGGATGGTTTGTACAGCTTCACCACCAACCCGCAAGATCCCCAAAAGATTGCGCGGTATTTTGTTATGAAAGAAACTTTCGTAGAGTCGGACGATCGACGGCCAGCCGATCTGACCGCCTGGAAAAACCTGGCCGAACAAAGCGGTGGGCTGGTGTTGGCAGCGGATGCCAGCCTGCCTGAGCCGATTTTGCTGAAAACGCCGCCCGATCAATCAGCGCAAAAGGCTGGCTTTTGGCTGCGGCAAAATCTGGCGACCCAGCTGCTGTCTAGCCAAAAAACGCCGATCATTCCGCTAGCGTTTTTGCTGGTGCCCGCCCTATTGCTGCTGCTGGCCAGCTGGCTGGGCAGAGTCGGGCGCAGAAAATAGCGCCAACTGCTGCCAACACAGCTGCCGCAGCGCCAACACATCGCTGGCATTGGCGTAATGCTGGTACCAGGCGACGCTGTGCTCAATCGCGTCTTGCAACAACCATGCTGGCCGCCAATCCAGCTGTTGCTGCGCTTTGCGGCTGGACAAATCCAACAAGCTTGCCTCATAGGGGGCGTTTGGCTCGGCGAGATTTTGCCAGCTGGCCTGAGATTGGGACGCCGCCGCCGTCTGGTTCCATGCCTGACAACAGCGCTGCACCAATTCGGCCACCGGCACCACCGATTCGGCCGGCGGACCGAAATTCCATGCTTGGCTAAAGGCCAGCGGTTCATCCGCCAAGCGGTGCGCCAACTTGAGCAGCCCATCCACCACCGCAATCACATGCTGCCATGGCCGAACCGCATGCGGGTTGCGCACCGCCAAGGCTTGGCCCGCCATCACCGCGCGCACCAAATCGGGCACCAAACGGTTGGCGGAAAAATCGCCGCCGCCGATCACATTGCCGGCCCGCACCGTTGCCAGCCCAACCGGCCGCGCCGCCTTCAGGAAATAGCTGTGGCGATAGGCGGCCGCCACCATCTCCTGCCCCGCCTTGCTGCAGCCATAGGGTTCATAGCCGCCCAACCCATCCTCCTCCCGATAATCCCAAACCCACTCGCGGTTCAGATAGACCTTGTCGGTGGTCATGACGACCAGGGATTCCAAGCTGTTCAGGCCGCGCAACGCCTGCAACAAATGCACGGTGCCCATCACATTGGTGGCAAAACTGCTGACCGGATCGTAAAAGGCATCCCGCACCAACGGTTGCGCCGCCAGATGCAGCACCACCGATGGCGCTTGCCCCCCCAATGACTGCAGCTGTGCCACCGCCTGATCGGTGGCCGCGGCGTCACGCAAATCCACGATTTGATGGCTGTGCAGCTGGCTGGCCAAATCGGTTAGCGCAAACAGGCTGGGGTTGGTGCTGGGCGCCAGCGCAAGCCCGTGCACCTGTGCGCCCAATTGCAGCAGGCGCCAACACAACCAACCGCCGATAAATCCGGTATGGCCGGTAACCAGCACCGAGCGTCCCCGCCAAAAATCAGGCTGGCCGCCTACCATGTACGCCCCCCTACCACGTACGCCATGGCGGGTTGCCCCTGGCCCACATGTCGCGCAGCAATTGCGCCTCGCGATAGGTATCCATCGCCTGCCAAAAACCGTGATGCTCAAACACCGACAGCTGTTGTTGATCGGCCAAGTGCCGCAGCACATCGGTTTCCAGCACCACATCGTCCACCGCCGGATCTACCGCATCAAAGGCCGCCCGTTCAAACACCTGGAAGCCGCCGTTAATCCACCCCTCACTAACCTGAGGTTTCTCGCGAAAACTTTCGACCCGCCCATCCACCAACCCCAACTCGCCAAAGCGGGATGAGGGGCGCACCGCGGTCAGGGTTGCCAAGCGACCCGCCTGCTGGTGACAGGCCAACAGGCCCGCGATGTCCACATCCGACAAGCCATCGCCATAGGTCACGAAAAATCTGGGCGCCTTCAGGTAGTTCAGCACCCGTTTGATGCGGGTGGCGGTTTGGCTTTCGGCGCCGGTTTCCACCAGGGAGACCCGCCAATCCTCAACCTGCAAACCATCCAAAAACTCAATCCCACTGCCGCGCACCGGCCCATGTTGGCTAAAGTCGATGGAAAAATTGACGTCGCGGTAGCGGTAGTCCAAGAAATAATTTTTGATAATCCCGCCCTTATAACCAAGGCAAAGATAAATATCGCGCACCCCAAATTGGTAGTAGTGCTTCATGATGTGCCACAAAATTGGCCGCCCACCGATGTCCACCATCGGTTTGGGGATAAATTCCGTCTCCTCCCGCAACCTGGTTCCCTGCCCGCCACACAAAATGATCAGCGGCACATGGGAAAGATCAGCGGGGGGGGAAGCCCTAACCATGGCTACCGCCCATTTCTTCTTTTGATGACGGCTCAGGAGAAAGATTCAGCGGCAACCGCACCTCATAATTCGGGTTGGTGAACACATGCTGGCGACCCAACCGCTGCGCGCCATTCACCAACACCGGCGCCCGCACGTTCAGCGACATGCTGGTGGTGGCGGTCTCTGGATCACGGCGCAGGGTTAGGATGAACAGCAACAGGCTGCTGTCTTTGTCAAAACCCATTTGGTTGCAGGCATCCAAGGCATCGCTTGCGGCAACAAATTCGTTTTCCAAGCCACGCGGCAACACAATGAACGACAGGTTGGTTTGATCCAAACATTGCAGCAAATGAAAGCCGCCGCCTGGCACCAAATCCTCCAACCCCACGATCCCGAAATTGCGGGCATTGGCAAAACCCACCATGCCATAGGGGAAAACAATGGCCTCTGACCGCTTAAAGACAAAACCACCCAAGTTGTTTTGCACCTCAACCGTTTGTGAATTTAAGGCCTCAGCATTCTGATGCGGATCAGACTGTTGCGTTGTCATAACGTCAAACTTCCCAAAAAAAGTGGGGGGTGGAACGGCCGTTGGATTGGCCAAAAAAGATAAGGCGTTCATCATGTTATATCCCCTAGTTTAAGTAACGAACAAGACTGTTGTTTTTGAGTTGGGAAACCAAATAGTACGATCCCTGAATCGCAGTGGTTACATTGCTGAGCTCGCTCATCGCGGTGACCAAATCGGTATCGGTAATTGCACTGATGCTGCTGTCTAACAAATCGCTCATATCCAAATTTTTTTCTTGAATTCCATCCAGTTGTTTGCCTACGACGCCGATATTGGCGATGATATCAATCACCCCAGGGCTGGCTGGCGTTGGGAAATTGGCGGGCGTTCCATCCAAAGCGTTCTGCATCAAATCCAGCACCTTGTTTAAGACAGTGCTGTCCAACGGAATAGCGGTCAGGGTTGATGCGGTGGTGATGGGTGTCGACATCACCGCGGGGGTAATAACCGCTTGCAGGCCACGAATAATCTGCTCAAAGGCGGATGCATCGGCGCGCACGCTGTAGTCCAGCACGACGTTATCATCCGCCCGCACCGTTGATGAATTGATCGTGTCACCCTGATAATACGGAACATAGGGGGTGTTGGTGTTGCTTAAGGCCACATCAGGGTCGGTTAGCTGCGCAGGGGTTGCGATGGCCACCGCTGCCGTGTTGGTTTTGCTGCCGGAAAAAAGATATTGGCCATTTTCATCTTTGGTATTCAGATAGCCGACAATCTCGGTTAAAACTTGCCGCGCCTCATTCTGAATCGCATATTGGTTAAAATTGGTGTTGCTGGTTGCGGTAACCAAATTGGCGCGAAAATTACCAACCGCTTCCTTAATGCTGTTCAACACGCTCTCGGTTTTGGTCATCTTTAATGAGGCGGCGGTGGCGTTTGACTTGAAATTGTCCAGTCTGGATCGGGTGGCTTGCAGGGCCGCCAAATCCAAGCCTGCATCGCCCAAACCGGCGTAATCGGTGGCTTTTTTGCGGCTGGAGATCTGGGTTTGCAACATCGCCGCCCGATTTTGCGTGATACCGATATTCAGCTGCATCCGGTCGTACTGATTTTGACTGCCAACCCTAGTAATCATGACCATACCCCGTCTTTAATTCATAATATTGGTTAATTCTTCAAACATTTGCTTGGAAACCTTGAGAACCTGTGCTGAGGCGTTATAGGCATTTTGCAGAATGGTGATATTGGCCATCTCCTCATCCAAATTGACCCCACCTACAGCGCTGATCTGGGTTTCCAGATCGCTGATCAATTGCGTTTGATTGGTGATATCGTCATCGATGCGTTTGCTGCGCACGCCTTGATTCGAAAAAATATTGCCCGCATAGCCCGACAGGCTTTGGGTCGTCACCGGCAGATTTCCAGCGGCGGCAAAATTCACCTGTTGGGAAAAACTGGCGGCCATCGCCTGAACAATCACCTTATCCCCACTGGTAACCGCCGTGTTGGGTGTTGCCGGCAGGGGTGTAGGGCCAAAAGGCGTGCCAGTTGACAGCTGCCCACGCGCCAGACGCCCTGGATTGCTGATCAAATCGCTGCGCACCCCCATGCTGGCCGCAAAATTGCCCGCAACAGCTGGCACCGCCTTGTCGACAAAAAAATCGTTCAAACCGAAAGCATGAGAAAATCCCTTAACAGCACCCGCCCCACCCAACTGCACCTGGCTGGGGCTGCCAGCCACCGGCGTACCAATCGCCACCCCATTGGCCGCGGTGTTGGCGGTTAATTGCAGGGTCTGGTTTGGCGCCGTTCCAGCCAAACTGGCGGTCACCCCGCTAGGCCCTGGCAAAGCAGCATTGATCGCGGCCATCAGACCCGCAACGGTTGCTGGAATAACGGTCGCCAAATTCAAATCAACATTGGCGACAAATTTGCCGGTACCATCCACGCTGGCGATCCGCACAATACCAGCCGGTGGCGCGCCAAGACTGGTCGCGCCCGTCACCACGCTGGTGCCGGTCAGGCTGTTTTGCGGCGGAAAGGCGGTTCCCTGGTTGTGCACCTGATTGATTTGATCGCGCAAGGTGGTGGCAAAATTTTCAATCTCCCCCGCCAAATTGGGCAGATCGCTATCGCGGGCTTGAATCAACCCCTTCAACTCGCCGCCCAACACCGTGGTCGTGATGTCAATCCCGCCAGAGGCAACCGGCCCACCCAGGGTGATCGCGTTAAAACCGGTGGGATAGGTGGTCGCAACGCCAATACTGCTCTGCGGGGTATAGGCCAAGGGGGTGACATTAACATCCACCAACGCTTGGCCAGTCTGGGTTAACACCACCATTTCGTTGTTGGGACGGATATAGGTGGTGATATCCATTTTCTGTGACAGCTTGTTCACCGCCAAATCCCGCTGATCCTCCAATGTGGTGATATCCCCCCCCACCGATTGCGTGCTGATAATTTGATCGTTCAGGCTTTTGATTTGCTGGGTTAACTGGTTGATATCGTTAACGGTGGTGGCAATTTTGTTGTCCGCATAGGACCGCAGGCTTTGCACTTGGCTGGACAGCGTGTTCACCCTGCCCGCCAACAGATTGCCGGCGTTGACCACCAAACTTTGCAACAGGGAGTTTTCAGGGTTGGCCGCCAAATTCTCAATCGCTTTTGACAAATTGTTAACGCGAACCGACAAATCGTCGCTGCCCCCTGGCGCGCCCAAGTAGTTTTGCATCCGGTCATAAATATCTTTAAGGCTGGTGTTGGCACCCAAATCGGCACTTTTGTTGCGAAAATCCTTGTTCAAAAATTGATCAACAGAACGGGTGATGCTGGCAATCTGCACCCCACCAAAGCCCAGAGCTTGGCGGTTGGCAATTTTGCGGCTGTACCCCTCAGTTTTCGCGTTGCTGATGTTGTTGCTCAGCACGTTCATTTCTTGTTGGGCAGCATTGGTGCCGCTTAGAGCAGTATACATCGCGGTGGTCAAACTGCCGGATTGAATGGTGATCATGATCTTAGAACCGTTCGTTAAGATTCATGGAAATAGGCCGATCATCACGGGTACCACGTTTGACATCTCCATCAGCCAAGGGTTTGGCATAGGCCAAATGGCGCGACTCCTCCTCCATCACCGTTTGGCGAATGGCGTTGACCAGGCGATTGCCGGCATCACGCGCCGCGGAAAGGGTTTGCAGATTGGCGTTCAAGCTGGTTTGAAAGTCCCCCGCCACGTTTTTAAGGCGATCCACCGCAGAGGCGTCCAAATTTTTGAACAAATCTGGGTTGCCACGCAGGGCGGCGGAGTGGCGCTCATACTCGCTGGCCAGTTCCTGTTTTTTGCTAAACAGGGCAGCGGCTTCCTTATAGCGACGTGTTTTTAACAGGCCCGTCTCCTCCTGCACCACCGCCATCAGCTTTTCCATCGCATTTAACAGCGTGAAGATTTTTGGATTAGCCATCACTTTTCTCCTGCATTTGTAAGATTTTATGGGTTAACGCATCGATTAAGGGCGCGCTGCTGGCGCTTTTGGACATCATCTTTCCGTATTCTTGCAACATCTGACCGCGGTAGATTTCCTCAGCCTGCCCGCCACCGCCCAAACCATTGGTGGATAGGCCGCTGAACATAGGTTTCAGCATTTCTTGGTAGAAGACTGAGGCGAAGTCCTCAGCCGTTTGGCGCACCCTATCTTGCGAAACAGGCTGCTTGGCTGCCTGAACCGCTGGTGATAAGGGGGTGGGGAAAGACAGGTTGTTTATCATGGCTTACATCACCTCAATTTCAGCTTGCATGGCGCCGGCGGCCTTGATCGCCTGCAAAATGGTAATCATGTCGCGTGGACCAATCCCCAAGGCGTTCAGGCCGTTGACCATCTCCTGCAGGGTCACGCCGCTGGAAAGCACGGCCAGCTTGCGGTCGCTTTGTTCATCAACTTGAATTTGGCTGCGTGGCACCACCTCGGTATTGCCGCCCTGGCTAAAGGCGCCTGGCTGGGATACTTGGGGGGTTTCGGTAATGCGAATGGTCAAGTTGCCCTGGGCGATCGCCACGGTGCTGATCCGCACGTTCTGGCCGATCACAATCACCCCGGATTGCTCGTCGATCACCACCTTGGCCACCTGATCAATCTCGATCGGCAGTTGTTCCATATCGGTAATCATCGCCACCAGATTGTTCTTGTAGATGGATGGCACCTGCACCACCACGGTGGATGGATCGGTGGGAAAGGCGACGCTTTCCTTCAAGGCCTTGTTCACGCTTTTGGCGATGCGATCGGCGGTGGTAAAATCTGGGTTGCGCAGCGACAGGTTGATGCTTTGCAGGCTGTTGAAGTCAAAATTCACCTCACGCTCAACAATCGCGCCGCTGGCAATCCGTGCAACCGTTGGCACGCCGCGGCTGACGCTGGAGCCTGAGGCACCCTGAGCCTGAAAGCCAGCCACCGCCACGCTGCCCTGCGCCACCCCATAAACCTCGCCATCCGCGCCCATCAGCGGTGTGACCAGCAGCGTGCCCCCCTGCAAGGAACTGGCGCTGCCCAGGGCAGAAACCACAATGTCGATACGGCTGCCCTGACGGGTAAAGGGCGGCAGGGTAGCGGTAACCATCACCGCCGCGATATTTTTGGCATCCAATTTGTCATCTCTGGCATTGACCCCCAACCGCTCCAACATCGCGATCAGGCTTTCACGGGTAAACACGGCTGAGGAGAGTTTGTCGCCGGTGCCGTTCAGCCCCACCACCAGGCCATAGCCGACCAACAGGTTGTCACGCACGCCCTGCACATTGGCGATGTCTTTCAGCCGCGCTGCGGCCTGAACGCTTTGCGTACCACTGGTTATCGTTAAAGCCGCAACGATGATCAGGCAGCCTAAGCGACGAAAAGGGGCAGAAAAATTGAACATGCACAAACTCCTTGTAGGGGTAAATGCATAAATCGTGCCAAGTTTTAAGATCGGGAATAAACGGCCTTCTTAATTCCCCTCCTGCGGAGGGGTGGCAGGCGCAGCCTGACGGGGTGGTTAGGCCAGAGTTCTAATCCGTTGTTCAATCTGCACAGCCAAATCGGCCGGTGGCTGGCCGCCATCCAGCAGGATGATGCGGTCAGCATGCGCCGCCGCCAGTTGACGAAAGCCGCGCAGGCAGGCGGCATGATCCAGCCCCGTGTCTTGGCGGGTGGTTTTGGATGCATCCGCCTCTAACCGTTTGGCCTGCAGCGCTTGGGGAATATCCAACAAAAAGGTGATGTCGGGGGTCAAACCCTGGCAGGCGATGGCGTTTTGCTGCGCGATCAGCTCCAAATCCAACCCACCCAAGATTCCTTGGTAAACCAATGTCGAATCACAAAAACGGTCGCAGATCACCCAGGTTCCCGCCGCCAAGGCTGGCTCGATCAGCTGGCGCACATGCTGATGCCGCGCCGCCATCACCAAGAAAAGCTCGGCCAGCGGTTGCCAGTTGGCGGCGGGATCAAAAAACAAGCCACGCACCGCCTCCCCCCCCAGCGTGCCGCCTGGCTCACGGGTCAGGATGGCAGGCACCCCCAATTGTTGCAGCCGATCCACCAACAGGCGGGCTTGGGTGCTTTTGCCGCAGGCCTCCCCCCCCTCAAAGGTCACAAATCGCCCTCTGGCTGGCTGCAGGATCGTCATGCTTAGCCAGCAGCGGCGGGGGGCAGCGCCGAAAGCGGTGGCGCATCTTTCGTTCCCCACAGCAGATAGCGGAAGGCCTCAAACACCCGCGCTGGCCCATGCATCGCATCGGTATCCTTGGCCAAAATCAACGGCACCTCCAAGGCACGATCCGCCGCACCCGTGATCAAGATTTTGCCAACCACCGCGCCGGCCTTAAGATCGGCCGGCAATGGCATCGAAAACACCGCCTTGGCCGTCAAATTTTTGGCCTGTGCCCGCGACAGGGTCAGGGTTAGATCGCTGCCCGCCAGCAGCGGCACACGGGCTGGGTTGCCCAACCAGACATCCGCCTCAGCCACCACCGCATCTTTTTTCACCACCGTGACATTGGTGAATTCGCGAAAGCCCCATTCCAACAGATTGGTCGCATCCTCAGCCCGCGCGGTATCACTAGGCAAGCCATTGACCACCAGCAGCAGGCGTCGTCCATTGCGCATCACGCTGGCCACCAAGCCATGGCCGCCGGCATCGGTCTGGCCGGTTTTCATGCCATCCGCGCCCACCATTTTGCCCAGCAGCGGGTTGCGGTTGGGTTGGGTGATGCCGCCATAGGTAAATTCGCGCACCCCGTACATCGGATAAAAATCGGGAAACTCGGTTAAGATCTTACGGGCAATGATCGATAGATCACGGGCGGTGCTGTAGTGCTGCGGGTTTGGCAGACCGGTGACATTGGCAAAATGGGTGTTTTTCAAGCCCATGTCTTTGGCCGCCGCGTTCATCCGCTCCACATACGCCTCCTCACTGCCTGCCACCCCCTCAGCCAACACAATACAGGCATCATTGCCCGATTGCGTGATAATCCCCTGCAGCAAATCGCGCAGACCCACGCGGGTATTGACTTCAAGAAACATTTTCGAGCCGCCGGTTTTCCAGGCCTTTTTGCTAATCAAAAAGCTGTCGTCCCAACGCAGGCTGCCATCGCGAATTTTTTGGAACGCCAAATAAACCGTCATCAACTTGCTCATTGAGGATGGATACATCGTTTGATCGGCGTTTTTGTCCAGCAAGACCGTATCGGTGGTCAGATCGATCAACAACGCCTGCTGGGCACGGGTGCTTATCGGCGCTGCCATGACATGACCGCCAAAGCCCATACACAGCAGCACCAGCGCCGCAAAATGGCACCAAAAACCGCCGAATCTTGTTTTACGCATGTTCATAGCCACCAGTGTTAGCAAGCCGTTTCGTTGGCAGCAAGTGCTAAGGCTAAAGCGGCAGGGGATTCAAGCCCAACACCGCATCGGCCTTGATGCAATCCTGTTGAATTTGCTGCTGCAGGGCGGTTGCGTCGTCAAAACGGCGTTCATCGCGCAGAAAATCGATCAAATACACCTCAACCATTTGGCCATAGAAATGGTCGAACAAGGGGCCTGAGGCTGAGGAGCCGGGTTGTTCTAAAGACGCGGTTTTGCTGGTGGGCGCCAACACATGCACCTCACAAAGCGGCTCAAGCTGGTTGGTATTGCCGTCCTCAGCAAAGGTGGGGCGCACCCCAATATTGGCCACCCCAGGCAGGGGAACCGCCACGCCAGCCACCCGCACCCAAACCGCGTAGACCCCCAATCTTGGCCGCAAATACTGGCCAAGCGCCAAATTCAGGGTGGGATAGCCCAGCCCCCGCCCGCGGCTGGCGCCATGAATCACCTGGCTTTGCACGCTCCATGGCCGGCCCAACAGCTTGGCGGCCTCGCGCACCTCACCCGCGGTCAGCATCATCCGAATGCGGGAGGAGGAGATGGGCAGATCAGCCGCCTGCAGTTTTTCCAGCGGCAGCACTTGGTATTGCCCCGCCGCCGCCATCTCCTCCAACAACATCACATCGCCGCTGCGCTGATGGCCGAACTGAAAATCACGCCCAACGGTGATGTCGGCAATGCCAAAGCGCTGCACCAAAATATCGGCGACAAATTGACGGGCTGGCATCACGCATAGCTGCTGATCAAACGGCAGCTCAACCAAACCATCAACCCCCAACCGCTCAGCCATTTTGCTTTTTTGGCTTGCGGTTAACAGACGAAAGGGCGGCGCATCAGGGCGCAGCACCTGAAACGGGTGGGGCTCAAAGGTAATCAGCAGCACCGAGCGGCGCAGATGCTCAGCCCGGTTGCGCACCTCAGCAATAATCTGTTGATGGCCGCGGTGCATGCCATCGAAATTGCCAATCAGGGCACTGGATCGGCGCAATAGACTGGGAAAAATAGCTTGCTGGCGAACAACTTCCATGGGAACATCCGTTGCGTATGTTTGAATCGTACGTTTGTCTTTAGGGGTATAGCACCCCCCGCTACCGCCTGCCATATCTATGTTTTTCTGGTTCACAAACAATGCCTGAACAAGATTTTTCGCCTGCGGTTCCCCATCTGCGTTCCGAGTTGCTAGACCACCCCAGCATTCGTCACGGCTTTTTTGGCCGTCAGGGCGGCGTAAGCCAGGGGGTGTACGCCGGCTTGAACACAGGGCTGGGCAGCGGTGATAACCCTGATCACGTGGCCAGCAACCGTCAGCTGGTGGCGCGCGCGCTTGGTAGTTTAATTGGGGGCAATACCGAAAAACACCTGATTACCCTTGCGCAAATTCACAGCAAAACGGTGGTGGTGATTGATGACCGCACCGATGCCGCCAGCTGGCCGCAATCCTTTACCGCGGATCGCATGCAGGGGGACGCGCTGGTGACGCAGCTTCCCAACGTTATCTTAGGGGTAATGAGCGCGGATTGTCTGCCGCTGTTGCTGCACGCCCCCGATATTCAGGCGGTTGCCGCCATTCACGCCGGCTGGCGCGGCACCCTGCAGGGGATTGTTCCGGCCACGCTAAAACAGTTGCAGCAGCTGGGGGCGGATTTAGGACAATTGCGGGTTGCCGCCGGCCCCCATTTGCGGGCCGCCAGTTTTGAGGTTGGGGCGGATCTACGCGATGCCTTTTTGGCAGAAGATGCGGGGGATGCGGCGGCCTTCTCCCCATCCCCAACGCAATCCGACAAATGGCAGTTTGATTTGTCGGCGGTGGTTTCGCGGCAATTGACGGCCAGCGGGGTATCGCACATCGATTGGGGGGCAGCGCCCGACACCTACAGCGATCCGCAACGCTGGTTCAGCTTTCGCCGCACCACCCATAGGGGGGAGCAGGATTATGGACGACAGATCGCGGTTATCGCCTTGGTTAGCTAGGCAACTTTGGGCAAGGACGGCACTCCCGCCTCATTTTTGATTTGCGACAAATCAACGACAGCCGCCGCCAACAGCTTCGCCTGTTCCGCTGAACCAAGCTGATGTTGCAGGTAGTGCCGGCACACATCCAACGCTTGTTCCACTAAGCCAACGCGCAAGACCTGCAACGCATCCGCCTTGGCCACCTCAATCTGCAGCAACAATTGTTGTTCACGGTAACGGGTGATTTCGGCAATTTGGTGCTCAACATCAGCCAACCGCCTTGCCGCCTCCTCCTCCGCATGCTGGCGAATCGCCGCGCCGCGCTCAAAAATCTGACGATGCATCGCGACCATTTCGGTCAATGCCGCCTGCGCCGCTATTTTTTGCTGCTCCGCACGATCGAATTGCGCCTGCACCCCAGCCACCCGCGCATCCAAAAGACCTAGCAGCGTTTTGCCCTTAAGGCCAAACATCAACACCAGCAGCGCAACAAAGGCCGCGCCAGCCCAAAAGCTTGAATCGGCTAAAAGGCTGGGATCCTGAACAACACCTTCAATCATCCGCTTAATTCCTTAACTCTACTGAGGCAAATTGACCGACAAGGATTTTTCAAAGGCTTTATTGTCTAATGTAATGCCGAACCCCTTGTGCATCAGATCCGTCGCCACCCGCTGCGTCACCTGTTGCAGTTCAAGAACCGCCGCCTGCTTGGCCTGATCAATCTGCTGCTGAGCCTCATGCAACTGCTGACCCAAACTTGCCGACAGCATATGTTCATGATTGGCCAATTTTTTGGATAGTTCCTTATTGGAACGTTCCACAACACGAGACGCTTCCAACCTGGCCTGCTCCATCTCCTTGGCGCATTCCTTGCGCAACATCTCAGCCTGCTCCGTCAACTCAGCCGCCAAGGCCAAATCCTGATCGATCTGACCTAACCGCTGTTGAATCAGGCTTCCCAAGCGGGGTGCCAAACCAAAATGCACAATAATGTACAGCAGGCCGAAAGACACCAAGGTCCAGAAAATCTGGCTGGGAAAAAAGCTGATGTCAAACTGGGGCAGCGATCCTTGCATCAAGATTTAACCCGTTCGTTGTTTAGATGACGAACAGGATGATCATGATGACCACAAAGGCCAACAGCGCCAAGAATTCGATAGCAGCAAAGCCGATAATCATCACCGGGAAAACCGAAGGGCGCGCCTCAGGATTGCGGCCAAGCGCCGTGGCGCTTTCCGAGAACAAACGCGCCAACGCAAACGCACAGGCGATAAAAACAAAAGATATGATTACGGCCGCAACGACCTTAACCGACATAAACAAACCAGCGTCTTCCATAACTATACTCTCCTTTTTGAAAACAGAAAAAATCGTTACCCCTTCGTGCCACAACCTTTAATGCAGGTCAATGGCATCGTGCAAATAAACGGTCACCAACAGGGTAAAAATATAGGCCTGCAAAAAGGCCACAAACAATTCAAACCCAAAAATCAGGATATTGCCAACCAGCGGCAACACCGCCAGCAAGCCCGCCGTGGTGCAGAAATAGGCAAAAACCTTGATCATGATATGCCCCGCCAACATATTGGCGAACAACCGAATCGCCAAACTAAGGGGCTTGCCCATAAAGCTGATGATTTCAATCGGCACAATCACCGGCGCGATGTACAGCGGCGCACCGGTTGGCAAAAACAACTTAAAAAACTTGATCCCATGCATCCGAAACCCCGTACCAATCACCACCGCGATGCTAAGCAGGGCAAGAGTCAGGGTAACGCTGATATGGCTGGTGTAGGTAAAGGCATAGGGCAACAGGCCGATCAGGTTGCCCATCAGCACAAACAAAAACAAGGTCAGCAAAAAAGGGATAAAGGGTTTGGCCTTTTTCTCCCCCAAATTGTCATGCGCCAGTTGCCGCACAAATTCATAGGGCCATTCGGCAAAGGTCTGCCACCGGTTGGGCAACAGGCGCTGACCACGGCTGGCAAACATCAGCAAGCCGCCGGCCACCACCGCGCCCACCAACGCATGCACCGCAGAATTGGTAAGCCCCAAGTCAACGCCCGCCACCGAAAAATCGGCCAAACGGCTGAGTTGAAACTGTTGCATCGGGTCAAAAGGGCCGGCAGCCATCGTCGTACTAATCCTTAGTAGCGGCCTTGGAATCAGCGACCTTGGGTGGTAACGCCCAGTTGGCCATGCCTGTTTCCAAATCAGCGGTTTGTTGTTGCGCGCTTTTTATCACAAGAAAGAACGCAAGGCCAGCACCAAGAAAGAAAAAGATGATCGAAAAAAGGGGGGTGGTGTGCAGCAGGTAATCCACCCCATAACCCCCTGCCCCAACGGTTAACACCGTTGCCAACATACTGGTGCTAAGCTGCAGGCTGGAACGCATGGCGCCCTGCATCAATTGCTGCACCTCAGGCTCCTGCAAGGCCAACCGCGCCGACATCTCCTCTGGCAGCGGCTTGTTTGGGGGAAGCTCCATCACGCGACCCTATTTTTTCGGTGCATCGTCACCCGCAGGCTTTGCGGCTGCTTTTTCAGCAGGCTTGCTGGCAGGCACCCCCGCCTTGTCCAGGGCCTGATCAATCGCGGCCTTAAGGGTGGCGAAATCGCGCGCGCCAACGATCAGCTGGTCATTCAGCACAAAAGATGGGGTGGACTGCACCTTATACACCGCCTCCGCCGACTGGCGTTTGGCCAAAATTTGGTTCGTCACCTGATCACCTTGGTTGCAGCTTTTCAGCTTGTCATCGCTAAGCCCCGACAGGCGGGCATAGCGCATGGCCGCCACCTGGGGATCGCGATCCATGACCCATTGTTTTTGGTTTTCAAACAGCAGATCGATCAGGCTGTAGAAATAATTTGGCTCAACACAGCGCGCAATCACCGCCGCTTTCAGCGCCACCCCATCCAGCGGGTAATCCCGCAACACCCACCGCAGCTTGCCGCTGTCGATATAGGCCGCCTTGATCTGCGGAAAGATGGTTTTTTGGAAATCGGCGCAATGCGAACAGGTCAGCGAGGCGTATTCAAAAATCGTCACCGGCGCCTTGTCCGACCCCAGGGCACGATCCAAGCCATCCAACACCTTCAAGTCCACCGCCGGAATCGCGCCGCCCTTAGCCGGTTCGGCCGCCTGCGCCAATCCTAGCGCCCCGAACACCAGCACGGCCATCAAACAAACAAAACGTGAAGCCTTAACCAAACAGCGTTTCATCGACCAGTTCCTTCATGGGGGTTTAGGGTAACATTATACAGGCAAATTAAGGTGATATTGCAGCGATTGCAACGCCTTGTTAAGCGATTCGGGCAAGGCCATCGCAGCGGCGGATGGCAAAGGGCGCAACGGTACGGGCACGGGGCTGGCAGGGGAACGGGGTTGTTCCCGCACCAGCGGCTGTTGTTTCAGGCGAATCGTCGCCACCGCCGGATAGCCGAAATAGGCGTTAACCCGCTGTTGCAGCTGCGGCAGTTGATAGGAAAGTTCCAACGCAAAGCTGGGCTCAACCAACAGGGTCAGGTTTAGGGCTTTACCGTCCCCTACCCCACCCCCGCGACTGACGCTGTGCAATTGGCAAACCGCGGCCAGCTCAGCCCCCATGATCTCAGCCCAATCCAGGCGCAGGGTTTGCGCGGTGGTCAGCTGTTGGCCAAATTGCTGCCGCAACATCCCCACCGCCAAACCAGCCAGCGGCTGGCTGAAGCCGTTGCGCCGCCAACTGGCCGCGTTCACCGACTGCTTCGCCAAGTCTTTTTGCGTTTTGTCCGGTTTTTTGGTCATGGCCTGCTCCTAAGCCCACATGGTAGCATCACCGCCATCTTCCGCCTAGCACCAGCCGCCCCATTTTTTTCCTGCAAAAATGGATGGCCAAAAGGAATCGCCTGTGCATAGAGTCTTTCTCAAAATTGCAGGAGTTGCGACATGAAGGTTGTGGTGGTCGAATCGCCGTCCAAGGCGGTTAGCTTGGGGAAATATCTGGGGCCAGACTACAAGGTGTTGGCCTCCTATGGCCATATCCGTGATCTGCCCGCCAAGGATGGGTCGGTGCGCCCCGATGAAAACTTTGCGATGAGCTGGGAACTGGCCGATCGCGGCAGCCGTCAGGTGCGCGAAATCGCCAAGGCGGTCAAGGGCGCCGAAACCCTGGTGCTGGCCACCGATCCGGATAGGGAGGGTGAGGCGATTTCGTGGCATGTGCTGGAAACCCTGCGCGCGCAAAACGCGCTGGGCAAGGCTAAGGTGGAGCGGGTGACTTTTAATGAGGTCACCAAGCAGAGCATCCTGAAGGCCTTTGGCCAACCACGGGCGCTGGATCAGCATTTGATTGAGGCCTATTTGGCAAGGCGCGCGCTGGATTACCTGGTGGGCTTTACCCTGTCGCCGCTGTTGTGGCGCAAACTGCCTGGCTGCCGGTCAGCAGGGCGGGTGCAATCGGTTGCCCTGCGCCTGATTTCTGAGCGCGAAAATGAGATTGAGCGGTTCCGCCCGCAGGAATACTGGACGATTGAGGTGCAGCTGACCAACACCGCCGGCCAGGTCTTTGTCGCACGGCTTAGCCAGCTGAACGGCCGCAAACTGGACAAGTTCGATCTGCCCAACGAAATGACCGCCATGGATGCCGTCGCCCGTATTGAGGCCGGATCCTTTGCGGTGGAAAAATTGGAGCCCAAAACCGTTCAGCGCACGCCGCCGCCGCCCTTTACCACCTCAACCCTGCAGCAGGAGGCATCCCGCAAATTGGGCATGTCATCCACCCGCACCATGCAATTGGCGCAAAAATTGTATGAGGGGATTGATGTTAAGGGGGAAACGGTAGGGCTGATCACCTATATGCGTACCGATGGGCTGTATATGGCCGAAGAAGCCCTGACCAGCGCCAGAAGCCATATTGAGGGCAGCTATGGCGCGCCCTATCTGCCAGAACAGGCGCGGCGCTACAAATCCAAGGCCAAAAACGCGCAGGAGGCGCATGAGGCGATTCGACCAACCGATTTTTCCCGCACCCCAGAGGCCATCGCCCGCAGCCTTGATCCTGATATGGCGCGCTTGTATGAGCTGATCTGGCGGCGCGCCCTGGCCAGCCAGATGGCGCCCGCGGTGATGGATCAAACTGGCGTGGACCTGCTGAACAAGGACGGCACCGTGGGGCTGCGCGCCACCGGCATGATCATGCGCTTTGACGGCTATCTGAAACTGTATCAGGAAGGCCGCGATGATGAGGCGGATGAGGAGAGCCGCGCCCTGCCCCCGCTGAGCTTGGGGGAGGCGGTGGAAAAACGGGCGGTAAAACCCGATCAGCACTTCACCGAGCCCCCCCCGCGTTATTCCGAGGCAAGCCTGGTCAAAAAGATGGAGGAGTTGGGGATCGGCCGCCCATCCACCTACGCCAGCATTATTCAGGTGCTGCAAGAACGCAACTATGTGCGGCTGGAGAAGAAACGCTTTGTGCCGGAAGATCGCGGCCGCCTGCTGGCCAGCTTTCTCAGCAATTTTTTCCCGCGCTACGTCGAATATGATTTCACCGCCGGGCTTGAGAATCAGTTGGATGACGTGTCGGGCGGGGAGATGGCCTGGCAGCAGCTGCTGACCGATTTTTGGCAGCCCTTTAAATCGGCGGTGGACGAGGCCTCAAAACTGACCATCACCAATATTTTGGATTCGCTGAACGAATCTTTGGCGCCGTTGGTGTTCCCGCAAACCGAGGGCGGCGGCGATCCGCGCGATTGCCCCATTTGCAACGATGGCCGGCTAAGCCTGAAACTGGGCAAGTTCGGAGCGTTTGTGGGCTGTTCCAACTACCCAGGTTGCGCCTTTACCCGGCCTTTTGGCGCGGCGGCAGGCGGGGATGATGGCGATGGATCCTCCCTAACCGAACGCGATCAGGGCTTTCCCCGCACCCTTGGCAATTTGGCCGATGGTCAGGTGGTCACCGTGAACCAGGGCCCCTATGGCTTTTACCTGCAAGTCGGTGACAATCCGCCCAAAACGCTGGACAAGGCGGAACAGGCGGCGGCCAAGCCCAAACGCGTCAGCCTGCCGCCCAATGCCGATGCCCGCAAAATTGATATGAATGGGGCCGAATTCCTGCTGCGCCTGCCGCGCGATGTTGGCCTGCACCCGGAAAGCCAAACCATGATCACCGCCAATATCGGCCGCTTTGGCCCCTATCTCAAACACCAAGATCAGTTCGTCAGCCTGCGCAAAGACGAGGATTTGATGGAGATTGGGCTAAACCGCGCCGTGGTGCTGATCGCTGAGGCGGCTGAGAAAAAGGCCGCCAACCAAACCGTGTTGGGCCAGCACCCCAAGGGGGGCGATGTCTTTATCCAAAAAAGCCGTTTCGGCCGGATTCTGACCCATGGCAAAAAACGGATTCGCCTGAACAAATCAGACCCCGACCCCAGTTTTGAGACCGCCCTAGCCATGCTGACCCCCGCCAAGGCCGCGGCCAAAACCAAAGCAAAAGCTGCCGAAAGCCCAACCCCACCCGCTGCGCCTGCCAAAAAGACGGTCAAGCGGGTGGCAAAAAAGGCTTAGCGTTTCCCTTCTCCCCCCTTATTCCCCGCAAAATCCTTACCAAATTTTAACTTTCCCATGGTTATGGTTAGCAATGGTTAACCTTTGATCGGGTGGCAGGTGTGGGATGGACAATTTAGGTGAACAAAACAACCGGCCGCTGCAGGCTGGCGCCTCCTTGGCTTGCCGCCACTGCAAGGCTCCGCTGCACCACTCCTTTGCCGATTTGGGGGTCAGCCCCCTGGCCAACAGCTATGTGAAGCCTGAGGATGTGTCGCATGTGCAGCATTTCTACCCGCTGCATGCCTATGTTTGCGATCAATGCTGGCTGGTGCAGCTGCCCGTTCATGTGGCGGCTGAGGAGATTTTCAGCGATTACGCCTATTTCTCCTCCGTTTCCAGCAGCTGGCTGAAATACATGATCGACTACGCCACCATGATGGTGGGCCGATGGCAATTGGGCGCGCAGCATCGGGTGGTGGAATTGGCCAGCAACGATGGTTATTTGTTGCAGTATTTCAAGGAAATGGGGTGTGAGGTGTTGGGGGTTGAGCCAGCCGCCAATGTTGCCACGGTGGCCATCGATCTTAAGGGCATTCCGACGCGGGTGGCCTTTTTTGGCACGGCTTTGGCGCAGGAAATGGTGGCGGCGGGTGAGCAGGCCGATCTGTTAATCGCCAACAATGTGTTGGCGCATGTGCCCGATATCAATGATTTTGTCGCCGGCATGAAACTGCTGTTAAAGCCTGAGGGCATCCTGACGGTTGAGGCGCCGCATTTGTTGCAGCTGATTCAGCTGAACCAATTTGACACCATCTATCACGAACATTTCTCCTATCTCTCCCTGGTATCGGTCAGCCGCATTTTCCAAGGTTACGGCCTGCGGATTTTTGATATTGAGGAGTTGCCAACCCATGGCGGCAGTTTGCGCTACCACGCCTGCCATATCGCCGCCCACTATCCGGAAAGCGCATCGGTGCGGGCGATGGTGGCCAAGGAATCGGCGGCACGGCTGGACAGCTTGTCGGCCTATACCGGCTTTTCAGACAAGGTTCGCACCTTGAAATACGATCTGCTGAACAGCCTGATTGATCTAAAGAAACAGGGCAAACGCATCGTCGGCTATGGCGCGCCGGCCAAGGGCAACACCCTGTTGAACTATTGCGGCATCCGCCGTGATTTTCTGGACTACACCGTTGACCGCAACCGCTACAAAAAACAGGGCTGCTATCTGCCCGGCACCCTGATCCCGATTTTGGCACCAGAGGTGATTGACGAGGATAAGCCCGATTTTGTGCTGATCCTGCCGTGGAATATCGCCGAAGAAATCATGATCGATCTGAACCATATTCGCCAATGGGGCGGTCGTTTTATTTTGCCGATCCCGCAATTTCGCATCGTCTAGACCGTGACGACCGTTTTTCATCGAACCGCAATTGATGGGGCGTATCGGGTGGAAACAACGCGGTTTACGGATGATCGGGGCGGGTTTGAAAATTGTTTCAACGCCGCGGATTTTGCGCGAAATGGCTTGATGGCCCAGCCCGCGCTGGCCAGCCTGTCCACCAACCACAAGGCCGGCACCGTGCGAGGCTTGCATTTTCAAACCACCCCCGTGGCTGAGGCCAAATTGGTGCGCTGTTTGCAGGGCGCGCTGTTGGATGTGGCGGTCGACATCCGTCCCACCTCCCCCAGTTTTGGCCAAATCGTGGTGCAACAACTGCAGGCCGATGATGGACTGGCGATGTATTGGCCGGCTGGCTGCGCCCATGGCTTTCAAACGCTGGTGGACGATACCCAACTGCTGTATTTGCTAAGCACCCCCTATGCCCCTGCCCACGCCCGTGGCATCCGCCATGATGACCCAGCGCTTGGGATTGACTGGCCGCTGCCGATTGCCGCCATCTCAGACCGTGACCGCGCCTGGCCAAGTCTGGCTGAGCATTTAAGGGGGGATTGATCGCATGCCAACGCCTGCTAACAGCCAACACTGGACGGTTCTGGGTGGGTCAGGCTTTGTCGGCCGCGCGGTTGCCGCAGAGCTGCAACGCCTGGGCTGCACGGTTCGCGTTCCCAGTCGCGACGATCCCGCTTGGTTGGAGGGCGATTTGGGGCATGTGATCTACGCCATCGGGCGCACCGCCGATTTTCGCAGCCGACCCTTTGACACGGTTGCGGCGCATGTTGATGTGTTGGCCACGATCTTGCAACACGCGCGCTTTGACAGCCTGCTGTACCTGTCCTCAACCCGTGTCTATCAGGGCGCATCCAGTGGGGGGGAGCAGGCGGATTTGGTGATCAACCCGAACCACCCCGACCATCTCTACAACCTGTCGAAACTGATGGGGGAGAGTTTGTGCTTGAACGATCCGCGCATGGCGGTGCGGGTGGTTCGGCTGGCTAATGTTTACGGCGCGAATATGCCGCCCAGCTTTTTGCGGATGTTGCTGGCCGCCGCCGCGTCCAACCAGCCGCTGACCCTGCAGGATCATCCGCAAACCGCCAAGGATTACATCAGCCTGAACGACGTGGCGATGATGCTGCCCCGCATCGCGCTGTCAGGCACGCACCGTCTGTACAATTTGGCCAGCGGCCAGGCGGTCACCCATCAGGGCATTATCGATTTGTTGCAGCAAAAATGGCCGGATTGGCGCTGCGCGACCAACGCCAACGCCCCGTTGTTGCCCTTCCCCCTGATCGACACAAATCGGCTGCAGACAGAGTTTGCGTTTCATGCTATCCCCTTTGAATTAGGTTTTTTTGTCACGGAGAGTGCCCCATGAAAATTACCATCGATACCGATGCCGCCCTGGTCACGGTTGATCAGCAGGGTGCCCCAGCGGCGCAATACCCGCTGGGCAGTGCGGATGGCTTTGCCGCGGTTTCCAAGGCCTGGGTGCGCTCCGGCTGGGACGCCAAATATGTCTACAGCTTTACCTGGCTTGGCCGCCCGATTATTCAGCTGCCTGAAGATATGATTCGGCTGGCTGAGGTGATTTACACCCTGAAACCCGATGTGATCGTGGAAACCGGCATCGCCCATGGCGGATCGCTGGTGTTCTACGCCAGCCTGTTTAAGGCTATGGGCAAGGGACGGGTGATCGGCATCGATATTGATATCCGCGCCCACAACCGCGCGGCGATTGAATCGCACGAATTGGCCAGCTATCTAACGATGATTGAGGGCAGCTCGGTTGATGCGGCCGTGGTCGATCAGGTTAAGGCGCTGATCAAACCGGATGAGGTGGTGTTGGTGCTGTTGGATTCCAACCACCTGCGTGATCATGTGGCGGCGGAATTGACGCTATACAGCCCGTTGGTCAGCGTTGGATCCTATATCGTGGCCTGTGATGGCATTATGAAGGATGTGGTGGGGGCACCGCGCAGCAGCGCCGATTGGAGCTGGAACAACCCGCAATCCGCCGTCACCGATTTTCTGGCCGATTCCAAAAATTTCCGTCTGGAATACCCCAGTTTTGTGTTTAACGAGGGGGTGGTCGACCAACCCATCACCTATTGGCCCAACGCCTGGTTGAAACGCGTGGCCTAAAGGGGTGTTGCTGAACGAACTGCTGCTGGCGCCCTTTACCGACTACGGCTTTATGCAACGCGCCCTGCTGACCTGCATCGCGCTGGGGCTTAGCGGCGGTATGCTGGGCAGCTTTTTGTTGCTGCGCCGCATGAGCCTGATGGGCGATACGATGGCGCATGCGATTTTGCCCGGAGCGGCGATCGGCTTTTGGCTGGCCGGCGGGCTTTCCCTGTGGGCGATGAGTCTGGGCGGGCTGCTGGCCGGCTTGGCCGTTACCCTGATCGCGGGGCTGATCAGCCGCCACACCAAGCAGCATGAGGATGCCAGCCTGGCCAGCCTGTACCTGATTTCCCTGGCGCTCGGCGTCACCCTGATCGCCATGCGCGGCAACGCGCTGGATCTGATGCATCTGTTGTTTGGCAATGTTTTGGCGGTGGATGCCCCCACCTTAGGGCTGGTGCTGGGCATCAGCGGCTTTAGCCTTGGCGTGCTGGCGATCATCCGCCGGCCGCTGGTGGTGGAATGCGTCGACCCCAATTTCCTGCGCGTGCTGGGGGTGCGGGGGGGCGTCTACCACATGATGTTTTTGATGTTGGTGGTGTTAAATCTGGTGGCCGGATTTCAAGCTCTTGGCACCCTGATGGCGGTTGGCCTGCTGATTCTGCCCGCCGCTGCCGCCAGTTTCTGGAGCCAGCATTGGCAAGGCCGCCTGTGGCTTAGCGCCCTGTTGGCGGGTTTAGCCGGCGTGATTGGCCTGCTGCTTAGCTACCATGCCAATGTCCCCTCAGGCCCCGCCGTGATCCTAACCGCCGGCGCGTTCTATCTGATTTCCATGACGGTCGGCCAACAGGGCAGCCTGCGCACCCGCTATTTCCCGCCCAGGCATTTGCACGTGGGGTAGCTTGAATAGCGGGCTTTTAATTCGTCTACGACCTGCTCTAAAGGTCTGCCAGCGCCGCTGTTGATGCCCTTTTTCACCTCGTTTCGCAGCCATTCCAGCTTGGTAGCCCGCAACTTTTCCACATCCATCTCCCCAGTCTCACATGTATTTGAACTTACACACACCCAACCGCTGACTACCATTAAATTTCAACCATTTCAACATAGCCGGTGTGAAGATTGTAAACGCCCGCTACCACCTTGACAGCACCTTCGCGGATTTTCTGCCGGATAACCGGTGAGGTTTCGGCGATCAATTCAGCCTGACTTCTCGCATGTTCAATAACCGTTTGCTCGATATCATTGGCCGCATGACGGGCCGCAGGTTTGATGCGATGAAAAATTGAACTGATCAATCCTGGCACATCATCGCCGTTGATCGTTGCGATCACCGCCCCGCAAGCGGTGTGGCCCAACACAAAGATCAGCTTGACACCAAGAACGGCGACCGCGAACTCTAACGACCCGACAATCTCAGCATTGGCAATGTTGCCGGCAACCCGTGTCACGAAAAGATCACCAAAGCCCTGATCGAAAACGATCTCAACCGGCACACGCGAATCTGCGCAACCCAGAAAAGCTGCAAAGGGTGTTTGGGTATCGCTGCAGGCCTTAATATCTTCAATTTGCCGACGCGGTGCCAAGGATTGATTCGTGGCAAAACGCTGGTTGCCGCTGGTCAGTCTATCCAACGCTTCATCCGGGGTCGCAACGGGGTCATTTCGAATCATTGGGTGTCTGTGCGGATATCTGCCTTCGCCACGCATTCTTAAGGTGCCCCATCCATGATGGTGCCCAGGGAGGGACTTGAACCCCCGACACAGGGATTTTCAGTCCCTTGCTCTACCGACTGAGCTACCTGGGCATATGGTCAAAACAACCTTTGCGAATCTCATGATTTGCGCCTATCCCGTACCTTAGGTCAAGCCACAATTTTAAGCCGCGGTTTCCTCAGACGATGCGGATTGTTTGGCCTTTTTGGATACGTAATCGTTGCGCTCAAGAATACGGGCTTTTTTACCGGTCAAACCACGCAAGTAATACAATTTCGCACGACGCACGATCCCACGACGCACCACCTCAATCCCTGCAACGGTGGGTGCATAGATCGGGAACACCCGCTCCACCCCCTCGCCATAGGAAATTTTGCGAACCGTAAAGGTTGAGTTGATGCCAGCGTTTTTACGGGCGATACAAACCCCCTCATAGGCCTGAATGCGCTCCCGCGTGCCCTCAACCACCTTTACCGACACCTTAAGGGTATCGCCAGGGCGAAACACCGGAATGGTTTTTGCCTCGGTCAGCTGAGCAATTTGGCTTTGTTCGAATTGTTGCAACAGGTTGGTCATCGGGTTTTGGCCTTTATTATCTAACACCAATTGATTTGTTTATTTAGAGAGGGGGTATTTAAGCCATAAATCTGGACGGCGCGCAAGAGTTATTTGTTGGGCTTGTTGCAAACGCCACTCGGCCACCGCCTGATGGTTCCCACTGGTTAAAACCTGCGGCACCACATGCCCACGCCAATCGGATGGACGGGTGTAGTGCGGGTATTCCAGCAGACCGCTGAACGGGCTGGATGGATCGCTAGCAAAGCTTTCGTGGTCATGAACCGATGCTTTGCTAATCACGTTGGGACGCAGGCGCAAACAGGCATCCAGCAAGATCATGGCCGCCAGATCGCCGCCAGACAGCACATAGTCGCCCACCGACACCTCAACCATCTCATAGGCATCCATCACCCGTTGATCCAACCCCTCGTACCGCGGGCAAACAATCGCCAACCCATCGGTATTGGCCGCCAACTCCTCACACAACGCCTGATTCAACACCCTGCCCCGCGGGCTCATCACCAAAAGCCGAGAATTGGGGGCGGGCGGGTACGCATCCATTGCCGCCGCCATCACATCTGGGCGCAACACCAACCCCGTACCGCCGCCATAGCTGGCATCATCCACCGTTTTGTGCCGATCTAGGGCGTGGTCGCGGATATCGACCAGCTGAAGATCCCACAGCTTGGCCGCCAAGGCCTTGCCCGCCAGCGACACCCCCAACGGGCCTGGCCACATTTCAGGAAACAGGGTGAAAACAGAAACATGCCAAGGTAAGCCTTGGGGCGGGGGCTGGGGTGCCATCACAGACGCCCCCCCTAAGTTTTGTTCTTGCTGCCCAGCTCGGTGATTTGCTGCTGCAACGCGTTAATTTTCTCCTCAAGCTTTAACAGCATATCCCCATTGGATTGCGTGGTCGCGGGCAGAGCCTCCGTCACAGGGGGAGCGCCCCGTTTCCCAGCAAAGGGCAAAAACTCATGCATAGCCGCGCCCTTGGGGATAAACGGGCTAAAAAACTGGATCACACGATCATAAAACGCCATATTTTGCTTGCTCAACTCCTCCAACTGATCGAACTGGAAAAGATCGCCCACGGTTTTTTGGGTGTAGTTGCGCATCTCATCCACATTGCTGGCAAAACCCTGCATCACATGCTCCAGATAGGGGGGCACAAAAGGTTGCATGTTGTCGCCATACATCCGGATCAGGCGGCGCAGAAAATTTTCCGGCAACAGGTTGGTTCCCTTATTCTCCTGCTCAAAAATAATCTGGGTCAGCACGCTGCGGGTCAGGTCGTTACCGGTCTTGGCATCCACCACAATAAAATGCCGTTCGTTTTTGACCATGCCATACAGGTCTTCCAAGGTCATATAAGTGCTGGTTTCGGTGTTGTAGAGGCGGCGGTTGGCGTATTTCTTAATCACCACCCCATCGCGTGGCGCGGGTTCGGTTGCAAACAAAACAGGCATGGGTGGGTTGGTCATGGGGATACAGGGCGTTTCGGTTGGCTGTTGATAAATTCTTTACACTTACCTAGCATAAGCAATAGATAGGCTTGCACGCAAGATACGGCTATACAGGTTACAGGTTCAGTATTTTTTAAAAGAGAGTTCGATGGGTGATGTTCTTGTAAGTTTGGCGTTAATGCCCGTGGTCACGCTGGATAACGCGGTGCTGTATTACGAGGGCTTGGCCAGGGTGGAGTGCGACAAGCGGTTTTTGCTGCCTGCCCAGTTTTTGCCAGAATTAACCGCGGCTGAGCTGGTGCCAGAGCTGGACAGTTTCATCCTGACATTGGCGACCACTTGGCTGCAGGATTGCCCCGACATGGTTTTGGGATTGAACATCAGCGCCACCACGGCGCGCAACAGCGCTTGGCAGCAGTTGTTGTCGCAATCCATGACCGCGCCCATCCGCCAACGCCTGATTCTGGAACTCAGCGATATCCAATCGGATGAGGAGTGGGATGGGGCGGAACCCATCTTTGACTGGCTGCACAACAGCGGGATTCGTTTGGCACTGGGCGACATCGATTTTTCGGAAGGACAACGCCTGCAACCCTTCAATGATCACTTTGCCCAATTGTTTCAGCTGCCCGTTAGCTTTGCCAAATTGGATCGTGAATTTGTGGAACGCGCCTGTGAGGCAGCCTATGGCGATCCCAGCTTTGATGCCCTGACCCTGCTGCGCAAACACGCTGAGGCGCACAACGTCCGCTTGATTGCTGAGGGGGTTGAGCAACCCTCGCAGATCGAATTTTTGGAGGGGATGGGCATCACCCTGTTGCAGGGGTTTTTGGTCGGCAAGCCAGCCTTTGTGGTGCCCGGTCAAACCACCGCCCCGCCCAAACACACGGTGACGGGTGGCGTAGCGGAAATTATCAGCAAAAAAGTCGCGGCGATTGAGTCCGCCATTCCCAAACGTCGTTTCTAGCCGTGGGCGCTTCGACCGAACCGCCCTTTTCGTCACACAACTGGCAGGAATATTTCCAGCAACAGTCCAAGCTCTGGTTAGCTAACCCGCAAGCGCTGCAGGACCTATCAGCGTTATGGGCACACCAACAGATCGATCCAAACTTGGTGGAGAAGTTTCTGGCCGCCTGCAAAGGCTATCAACGCTACCAACTGGCCAGCCTAAACAAGAAAAGCTCCGCCAACAACGCGCAACCATTTGATAAGAATCTGGGGCAGGTGTTGTGGTCCAGCCATGCGATGCGGCTGCGGGTATCGGCCGATGTGGATTGGCAAGATACCAGCCGACCGCTGCTGCTGCTGACCCCATCCCTGATCAACAGCGCGGCGATTTTTGATTTGCAGCAGGGGGATGGCGAACAGGAAGAATCAGGCCAAAGCTTTGTCGGCTTCCTGCAGCAGGCTGGTGTCACGCCGGTGTTGCTGGACTGGGGGATGCTGCAGCCAGCACAGCAGGCTTGGGGATTGATCGATTACCTGCAAGGTGGGCTGCTGCCGGCACTGGCGCATTTGCGTGCGCTAAGCGGCCGATCCCCCGATCTGTTGGGCTATTGCATGGGTGGCAATTTGGCGCTTGCGGCCGCCAGCCTGCAGCCCAGCTGGGTCAACCGCCTGATCCTGCTGGCCACCCCATGGGATTTCCATGCCGGCAACGGCGCGGTGCAGGCCGAACAGCTCAAGGCGATTTGGCCGTGGTTGGAGCATGAGTTGGAAAAGGCGGGTCAGCTTTCGGTGCCAACCCTGCAAAGCCTGTTCCTGGCGCGCGATCCAGCGGCCGTGCAAGACAAATTTGGGCGGGCGATGGCGTTGGAGGGGGCGGCCTGGAACAATTTTGTTGCGGTTGAGGATTGGCTGAACGATGGCGTGCCGCTAAGCTCTGGGGTAACGCGCGAAACCTTTAAGGGCTGGTTTATCGACAACACCCCCCACAAGGGCAATTGGCATTTGAATAACGGGAACGAGGGCGGCACCACGGTGCTGCCAGGCCGCCTGCCCCACCCGCAACTGCTGGTGGCCGCGGCGCGCGATCAATTGGTGCCCCCCAGCAGCACGCTTGCACTGGCGCAGGGGAATGCTAACGTCACCATTCAGATGGCCAACACGGGGCATTTGGGCTTGATGGCTGGCAAATCGGTGGTCAGGCAAACCTGGCAACCGATCGTGGATTGGTTGCACGCGACACAAAACGGTTAGGAGCCAAAATGATGCAACATTTTCGCAAAATGCACGGGCTGGGCAATGATTTTGTGGTGATCGATGGCCGCAGTGAAAAAATTCAGCTGTCGCCTGCTCAGCTGCGGGCGCTTGGCAACCGTCACACCGGCATTGGCTTTGATCAATTGGTGGTGATTGAGATGCCCCCCGCCGCCAGCGAGGCCGATGTTTTGATGCATATTTACAACCCCGACGGCACCATGGCCGGCGCCTGTGGCAACGTCACCCGCTGCGTCGCCAAATTGCTGTTGGCGGAGAACCCTGAAAAAACAACGGTCGTCGTGCAAACCGTGGCGGGTTTGTTGGAATGCAGCAAGGCGGACGGGGGCTTGTTTACGGTCGATATGGGCCCCGCCCGGCAGGATTGGCGGGATATCCCCCTAGCTAAGGCGGTCAACACCCTTGAGATCGATTTCGGTTTGGACGGCCTGCCCCCCGCGGTGGCGGTCAACATGGGCAACCCGCATGTGGTGTTTTTGGTGGAGGATGTGGATGCGGTGGATCTGCCCCATCTGGGCCCCCTGATTGAGCATCATGCGTTGTTGCCAGATCGCGCCAATGTCAGCTTTGCACAAGTTCTAGACGTCAAGGATGACGTCGCAACCATCAAGCTTAGAACCTGGGAACGCGGCACCGGCATCACCCTGGCCTGCGGATCCGCCGCCTGTGCCACCACGGTGGCGGCCACCGCCAAGCGCCTGATCCAACGCCGCGCCAGGGTGCAGATGCTGGGGGGCGTGCTGGACATCACCTGGCTGCCCGACAACCACGTGCTGATGACTGGCGGCGCCACCCTGGTGTTTGAGGGGAAGATTGATTTAAGCGGTTTGGCTTAGAGCATTTTCCATTTAGCCCTACACGTCGTCAGGCTGCGGACTCACCGTGCTCACGTATGTAGTATACGCTCCGCGCGCTTCGCCTTGCCTTCCTAGTGTAGAACTAAAGCGAAAACGCTCTAACGGGGTTTCAAACAGGGCGAAGCGGCCAGATTGCGCCAACTCGTTCACCAGCATGTCCACCCCCACCTGCCAATCCGGCAACACCAAGCCAAATTGCTGGCAGAGTTTTTGGTTGGCCATCTGGCTGTTTTTGGGGCGTTTGGCCACGGTTTTGTAAAAATCTGATCCGACCGGCACGATGTTGTCGGCGGCCACCCGCACCGCTATGCCCCTGCCCCTTGCCGTTTCCAGCAAAAACTTGGCGTAGTCGTACCATGAGGTTTTGCCAGAAGCCACCAGATGATAGGTGCCGCTGGCCGATGCGGCGCTAAGCGGATCCCAGATGATGCGGTACAGGATTTTGGCCGAAATATCGGCAATCAGGCTGGCACTGGTTGGCGCGCCCACCTGATCGCTGACCACCTCAAGCCGATCACGCGCCATGGCGTTTTTCAGGATGGTCAGGAGAAAATTGTGGCCATAAACCCCAAACACCCAGCTGGTACGGAAGATTAAATAAGGGCCGCCGCTGTTGCGAATTGCCTGCTCCCCCACCCACTTGGTTTGGCCATAGACATTCAACGGCACGGCCGGATCATTTTCGACATAGGGCGCGTCTTTGCTGCCGTCAAAAATATAATCGGTGGAATAATGCACCAGCCACGCGTTGATCTGCGCCGCCTCCTCAGCCATCACCGCAACCGCCAAGCTGTTGATCAACCGCGCCTTTTCTGGCTCCGCCTCCGCCCTATCCACCGCGGTATAGGCCGCGGCGTTAACGATCACATCGGGCTGGTGCAGGCGAATGCACGCCCGAATGCCTTCCAAATCGCCAAGATCCAGCTGCCCCCGCCCAACCGCCACCAAATCGCCAATGGTGGACAGGGATTTTTGCAGCTCCAAGCCAACCTGACCATCCTTGCCGATCAATAGGATTTTTTTCATCACCATCCCCCCTAAAGTTTTTTCAAAAAAGCGGCCAGCATCAACCCCATATTGCCCAACCGCGTCTGGCGATAAATGCCGCTGCGCCTCAACCCGATCAGCCGCGGGATTAGGCTTAGGTTACGGGCCTTGGCAAAATGTTCCAGCGTTTGTCGGTTGGCGGGGGTCAGGAGGTGCGCGAGCGGGCGCAGGGCGGTGACATGGCCAGTGTTCCACCCCCGAAACTCGCCGCGCCACAGCATGCTAAGCCGCTTTAGCCGCGCCGCAACGCTGGTGTTCAACCCCACCAGATTGCCGGTATGTTGGCGATAGCGCAGGGTGGGATGGGGATCGTAAAAAACCTGACCGCCCGCACCAGTGACCAGCAGGTAAAGCCACCAGTC
>JBIJBF010000004.1:0-93727 GCA_044345375.1 Alphaproteobacteria bacterium | reverse complement strand
CGTGCTGGCGGTTACCGGCATCTTGATTGGTGGCGCGCTGCAAGGCCAGGAGCTGATTGAAAATGCAAGGGTGAAATCGGTGGTGGAACAGGTGCAATCCTACCGCGCCGCAACCACCGCCTTCCAAGACAAATACGGCGCCATGCCAGGTGATTTTGCTGAGGCCAGCACGCGGTTGAACAGCTCGCTGGTCAATGGATCAGGTAGTGGCCAACTTGGCGCTGGTGATACAACCGCTACCAACACCGAAAATATCCAGTTTTGGCAACAATTGCTAGCGGCCAACCTGATTACCGGCGTCGCCTCTACACCAACCGCCAGCAGCACCGCCAGCGTGACCTTTGGCAAGGAGCTGCCCACCACCCGTCTTGGTGGCGGCATTGTTGCGGTTTCCTCAACCGGTTCAGGGGTTCCTGCTGGCACTTGGTTGCGCATTGGCGACGGCACCCCCGTCGACGATACCGGCGATTATGCCGCTAACCCGGTGCTGACCCCAACCGAGGCTTGGCAGTTGGACAAGACGCTGGATGATGGTTCGCCCGCCACCGGCAAGGTGATCAGCACCGGCACAGGCAGCAGTTGCGCGGCTGCTAATAACGTCTATGCCACCACCAGCAGCGCGCAAACCTGCGTAACCTATATTGCGCTGTAGGTTTTTTCCTAAGGCTAGGGCCGGTCGTCGATGTTAAATTGACGGCCGGCTTTGGTTTTTTGGAGGAGTGGTTTTTTGTTAACTCAACCGCTGCAACAGCTGATCCAATTCGGCCAAATCGCTGTAACGAATGGTCAGGGTGGCCGCCTTGCCCTTGATCTTCAGGCCGACCTCAGCCGCATTTAACAGGCCTTTCAGGGTTTCTTGCAACGCCTCAACATCCGCGTCGTTCAGTTTCGGGCGGTCTGGACTGCCAAGGTTTTTGGCCGATGTTGCGGCATGCACCTCCGCGCCTGTGGGTTCCGCAACCTCAATCGCTTGATTCTGCACCAATTTTTCGGTCTCCCGCACGCTAAGCCCCTGCTCCAAAACCAATTTCGCAAGCACCAAGGCATCGGCGGCTGGAATCAGTGCTCTGGCATGCCCCATGCTCAACTGGCCATGACGCACCATCAACTGCACCTCAACCGGCAGGTTCAACAGGCGCAGCAGATTGGCGATATGGCTGCGGCTTTTGGCCACCACCTTGGCCAAATCCTCCTGCGCATAGCCGTATTGCGCCAACAACTGCTGATAGGCCAAGGCCTCCTCAATCGCGTTTAGATCTTGGCGCTGGATATTTTCCAGCAACCCAACCTCCAACATATCGTCATCGGCCAGTTGCTGCACCGTTACCGGCACCTCGGTCAAGCCCGCCCGTTGGGCGGCGCGCCAACGCCGCTCCCCCGCCACCAATTGATAGCGGGATGGATCCTGTGGGTGCAACCGCACCAACAACGGTTGCAGGATACCGCGGCGGGCGATCGATTCGGTCAACTCCGCCAGCTCAGCCTCAGAAAAATCGCGGCGGGGCTGGTTGGGGTTGGGTTCAATCAATCGGATGGGCAGGTTGCGCAAACCGCGCACCGCATCCAAGGCCTGCAACTCTTGTGGCTGATCTTCAAACAGCGCCGTTAAGCCACGGCCAAGGGGGGGTCTTTTGTTCATGGCAGGATTTTATTGTACCGATAAAAAATTAAAGAACCGTTTTTTGCCTCACGCCGCCTGAGATGTTTTGCCAGCAGGACCGGCTGGTTGGTTGACAGGAACATGAGAATCAGGACCCTGCCGCCGCAAATATTCTTTGGCCAACTGAATATAGGCCTGTGACCCCAAACAATTCAAGTCGTACAACAGGGCGGGGCGACCATGCGAGGGGGCCTCAGACAGGCGGATGTTGCGCGGCACGCAGGTGCGAAAAACCTGGTCGCCAAAGTGCCCGCGCACCTCCTGCTCAATTTGCAGATTGATCCGGTTGCGGCGATCCAGCATGGTCAGCACGATCCCCTCAAGCTTTAGGGTCGGATGGTACGAGCGTTGCACGCGCTCAATCGTTCGCAGCAAATGCTGCAAGCCCTCCAGCGCAAAAAACTCCGCCTGCAGGGGGATCAGCACCGAATCGCTGGCGATCAGGGCGTTTAGGGTCAACAAGCCCAAGGACGGCGGGCAATCGATCACCACCACCTGATAGGCCTGCATCTCGGCACGCAACCGCGCCAAGCGTTGCTCCCGCTGCGGCTGATCAATCAATTCGATTTCGGCTGCGGCCAAATCCTGATTGGCCGGCACAATGCTCAATCCCGGCACCGCGGTGGGTTGCACCACCTCAGCCAACACAGCGTCGCCCAACAACACATGATAAATGCTTTTCGCCCGCTGCTTGTTGGGAATGCCCATACCGGTGCTGGCATTGCCCTGCGGATCCAAATCCAGCAGCAGCACCCGCTGGCCACAAGCCGCCAAGGCGGTCGCCAAATTGATCGCGGTGGTGGTTTTGCCGACCCCGCCCTTTTGGTTCGCCACCGCCAGAATTTTCAGCGGTTGAGCCGGCTGGCGGGCAAGCGGTGAGGATGCATCCACAACATCGGCCTCTGCCGCCGCGACAAGCTGGCTAGCTGATGCTGGGATGGCCGCCCCGTTTTTTCTTAATTTTTTTAAATGAACCAATGGCAAGAACAACCCCCCCCTGATGAGCAAGACTGGAATGAACCCTTACCGGAAAGCCCCACTCCTGATTGGCACGCAGAATTTCTTTCTGAAATTCACGCCCTTTTAACCATAAACATTGGGTGTGAGCATAGCGAAAGGATGCGGCCAATGCAAGCAGCTCATGCACCGGTGCCAGTGCCCGGGCGGTAATCACATCGGCGGGGGGGCAGCGCAGCTGGCTGAAGCGTCCTGAGAAAACCTCAACATTTAGCGCCAATTGCTGGGCCACCTCCCGCAGAAAGGCCGCCTTATGCGGGTTGCCCTCAGCCAAGCGAACACTGGGAACGCCCATAATGCTGAGCACCAATCCGGGAAAGCCCGCGCCGCTGCCAAAGTCCAGCAGGCTGTGGGTGCCGGCGGGCAGCAGCCGCCACAGCTGGGCGGAATCCAATACATGGCGACGCCACAATTGATCCATTGTGCTGGGCGCAACAAGATTCATTTGCCCCTGCGCCTCACGCAGCAGCTCCAGATAGCGCTGCAATTTTTGCAATGTTTCACGTGAAACATTGACCAGATCGACAAATGCCTCAGGGGTTATGTCGTGGGGGGATGGCGGGGCGCTAAGCAACGGAAGACACTTTTGCGACAGGTTTCTTAACATAGCGCAACAGCGCCGCCAAAGCGGCCGGTGTCATCCCCTGAATCTGGGCGGCCTCAGCCAAGTTCGCAGGCTTGTGGGCGCAAAGCTTCTGGCGAATCTCTTGGGACAAACCGCCCACCGCATGGGGGTCAAAATCCTCAGGCAGCGCCAACTGTTCATCTCGTTTTAGGCTGGCAATTTCCTGAAGCTGCCGTTTTTGATAGGGGGCGTATAGAGCCTCAATGCTTAACTGCTCCCAATCATCCTCGGCAATCACCGCCAAGGCTGGCCAAGCGACCTCCAACTGCTGACGCGCAACCTCAGGATGGTTCAGCAAATCATAGGCGGTGCGCGCCTGACCATCAGCATTGGCGGCGATGCCAAAACGGCCTAACTGATGCGGCGTGATGGGGTCAGCCTGCAATTGCGCGCGCAAAGCCTCCAAACGCAGCTGTTTGGCGGCATGAAAATCCTGTCGATCTTTGCCCACACAGCCCAGGGCGATGCCCAAATCGGTTAACCGCTGATCGGCGTTGTCGGCCCGCAAACTCAGGCGGTATTCGGCTCTTGAGGTAAACATGCGATAGGGTTCGGCCGTGCCCATCTTGGTCAAATCCTCAATCATCACCCCGATATAGGCCTGGGTACGGTCAAGGGTAAAGTCTTGCGTACCGCCGCCCGCGCGCAAGGCAGCGTTCAGGCCGGCGATTAAACCCTGCGCCGCCGCCTCCTCATAGCCGGTGGTACCGTTAATTTGCCCGGCCAAAAACAACCCTGGCAAGGCTTTGGTCTCCAGCGTTGCCTTTAAAGCGCGCGAATCGACACAATCATATTCAATCGCATAGCCGTAACGAACCACCTTAACCTCTGCCAACCCCGGAATGGTGCGCAAAAAACTGTCCTGAATATCGATGGGCAGCGAGGTTGAAATGCCGTTGGGATAGACCGTGTCATCGTCTAACCCCTCAGGTTCCAGAAAAATTTGGTGCTGATCGCGACCCGCAAAGCGCACCACCTTGTCCTCGATGGAGGGGCAATAGCGCGGCCCCGTTCCCTGAATCTGCCCAGAATACATCGGCGCGCGGTGCAAATTGTCCATAATCAATTGATGCGTCGCGGCGGTGGTGTGGGTAACACCGCACAGAATCTGCGGGTTGGTGATCTGGCTGGTCAAATAGGAAAAGGGACGCGGCGGCGTATCGCCAGCCTGGCTTGGCAGGGACGCCCAATCGATGCTGCGCCCATCCAACCGTGCCGGAGTGCCGGTTTTTAACCGCCCCATCGGCAACGCCAGGCGTTGCAGCGATTCCGCCAATTGCACGGCTGCCGACTCCCCATACCGACCCGCCGGGGTCAGCTGCTCACCCTGATGGATGACGCCGCGCAAAAAAGTTCCGGTGGTCAAGACCAGGGCGCCGCACCCAATCTCCACACCACTGGCCAGCCGAACCCCGGTGATGCGCGTCTTGGCAGAATCCCAAAGCAGCTCACAAACCTCCCCCTCCAAGACGGTCAGATTTTCTTGATGGCTTAGCAATTGTTGCACCGCCTGCCGGTACAGCTTGCGGTCGGCCTGCGCGCGCGGCCCCTGCACCGCTGCCCCCTTGCTGAGGTTCAGGGTGCGAAATTGGATGCCGCCCAAGTCGATTGCCCGCCCCATAACGCCATCCAACGCATCAATTTCTCGAACCAAATGCCCCTTGCCCAACCCACCAATCGCCGGGTTGCAGGACATCTCGCCGATCTTGTCGGCTTGCATGGTGATCAAAACGGTGGATGCACCCAACCGCGCAGCGGCCGCGGCCGCCTCGGTCCCAGCATGGCCACCGCCAACCACCACCACATCAAAAACAGACCTTGACCCTGAGCCTAACCCGGAACCTAACATTGTGACACTTTCTTTGCAGAACATGTTTCACGTGAAACACCTTAGAAAAACTTTCAACGCCCAGCTTCTTAAAAAGCCAAGAGCCCAAATCCTTTAGAAATGCTTAAAAAACGCCTACAGTTTAAGCAAATTCCCCTAAAATACAAGGTAAATTCTGCTCAATTCCTTTGTTTAAAGTTTTTATTTACCCTGATTTTTGCCCCCTGCTTATTTCCCAAGACAGAAATCCCGAAAAATGACGTCCAACAGCTGCTCCACATCAAACTTGCCGACCAACTGCCCCAGGCAGCGCAGCGCCAGCCGCATTTCCTCAGCCAGCAATTCAGCGGTTAAGGCTTTCAGCGCCGCCTGCAAATGATCCGCCGCAGATGTTACCAACAGCCGTTGCCGCTGGCGGCTTAACAACAAACTGGGTGCCTGGTCATACCGCTGCTGCAGGATTTTCTGCAAGGCCTCCAGCAGATCACTTAACCCCTCCCCCGTCTTGGCCGAAACCCGCAAGCCCGCCTTATCGACAGGCGCAGCATCTGCCAGCAAGTCGCTTTTGTTCACCAGCAACAAATCTTGGGATTGACGCAACGCTATCAGGCTTTTGGGAAGCTCCTGATCTGGGGCGGTCACCAACAAGCGCAATGCGGCCTCCTGCGCCCAAGCGGTGGTGCGTCTGATCCCCTCAGCCTCAACCTGTTTGCCGCCCCGCCGCACCCCGGCGGTATCGGCCAAAATGACCAGATAGCCGCCCAGATTCAACCGCACCTCAATCACATCTCTAGTCGTACCTGCCTGCGCCGAAACGATCGCCGCTGGCCGTCCTGCCAGCTGGTTTAACAGGCTTGACTTGCCGACATTGGGCGCCCCGACCAGGGCGATGCGAAAGCCTTCCCGCATTTCCTGGCTCAGCGCCGACTGCTGCAACAAATTCATCATTTCCAGCTGCAAGGCCGCCACCGCGGGGCGAGCGCTGTCCACCAAATCCTGCGGCAAATCCTCATCCGGAAAGTCCAACGCCGCCTCCACATAGGCCAAGCTGTGCAGCAGGCGCTGCGACCAATCGCGAATGCGTTGCGACAACATGTCCCCCGCATCAGCACCCCCCCCAATCGATTGCGCCAAGGCCTGACGCCTTTGCTGTTCGGTCTCCGCCGCGGTTAAATCGGCAATCGCCTCAGCCGCCAGCAAATCCATCTTGTCGTTGAGAAAGGCGCGCTTGGTAAATTCCCCAGGCTCGGCCAAGCGGCAGTCTGCCTGCTGCTCCAGACAGGCCAACACCGCCTGCATCACCGCCCGCCCGCCATGCAGATGCAGCTCCGCCACCGCCTCCCCCGTGTAGCTGTGCGGCGCGGGGAAATACAGCACCAGCGCCTGATCCAGCAGCTGTTTGCTAATGGGATGCTGCAGGCGGCATAGGGTGGCCTGACGCGGCGCCGGCAACCTGCCCCCCACCACCATAGCCTTTAACAACTCCGGCACGGTATGACCAGAAAGTCTTACCACCGCGATCGCCGCCGGTTGAGGCGCACTGGCCAAGGCATAGATGGTGGCGCCGCTCATGAATCTTGATCGCTGGCCGCGCCCTGATCGATTAGCAAATATTCACGAATCAATTGATCGACATCCGCGGTGCTTTCGATACGCCGCCAAATTCCGGCCGGGTAAATCACCACCACCGGCCCCTCCTCACACCGATCCAAACAGCCCGACTGATTGATGCGCACATCGGGAATACCAGCAACGCGCACCTGCTCCTTAAAATAGCGATGCAGCTCAACCGCCTGTTGATCGGCGCAGCAGCCACGCGCGCTGCCCGCCGGGCGCTGGTTGGTGCAACAAAACACATGGTAACGGTAGGCGGACGGTTGCATGGGACACCCCTTTGGATAGACTCTACAAGTTCTAACACAAGCTCCCCAGAATTCAAGAAAACGCCAAAGCCTCTTGCATCGCCCATCATGAAGCCCTATCCACAACTGCATGAGCTTTGATTTCAACCGCCCGGTGCCGCCCAGCCAACTGCCCAACCTGCCCGAATTTATCGATGGGGTCGCGGAATTGTTGGCGGATTTAAGCCTGCGCATCAACCGCCTGCAGGATTGGCCGCCCTTTACCGCTTTTTGCAACCACCAGCTTTGGCATGGCAAAACCCTGTTCCCCGAGTTGGCCTGTCAACTGGTCACCAGCACCCCGACCGATCCCCTGACCGGCATTCAAACCGGCTTGCTGGAATCGGTAGTACCAGGGGATGACTTAACCGAGGCAGGCGACCGCGGGCCAGAGCATCGTTGGATTGTTGGGCTGAACACCGATACCGGCAGCCTGTTCAGCGGCCTGACCTATACCCCGCTGTTGCTGTATTTGGCCGAAGCCGAGGGCGCCCTTTTTTTACAAACCGAGAAATCGCCAGGCAACCCCATCAAACATTGTGAGGGCTGGTACCACGACAAGCAGATTATGCTGGAAACCCTGGGCTCGTATTTGGAGGCGCAAGAGATGGTATTACCAGCACTACTCGGGCTAGACACCCGCATTGGCTTTGACTGGACCAAGGCGCTGGGCCCAAAGCTAGCGACCTATCAGGAGGCGCTGAAAAAAAGCCAGCACCAGCGCACGCGCTAAACCAGACAGTTAACCCTGGCGGGCTTTAAAGCGCGGGTTAACCTTGTTGATCACATACACCCGACCATGGCGGCGCACCAAACGGCAGGCCTTGTGACGAAGTTTCATCGACTTTAAGGAGTTCACGATTTTCATAACACCACCACCCAGCAAAAGCTTATTAGACAAAAATGAGGGTGATTATTGCCGCGCGGCCCATGGACTGTCAAGCCCCAAACCCTATAAAAATTTGCTTAATAAAAACTGCCTAATAAAAGCTGTAAGGGTCCAGATCGATCTTGACCATGGTGCTGCTGGGCCAATCCACCGCCGCCCGCAGCTGCCGCAGCAAAGGCTGCAGCGGCCTATCCCCCCCGCCCTTGACCAACAGGCGGTAACGGTAGCGGCCACGCAGGCGGTAGATCGGTGCCGGAACCGGCCCCAGCACCCGCACCCCAATCGCCACCGGCTCCTTCGCCAACTGATCAAACCCCCGCAGCAGCTGTTTGGCGGTTTGTTCGGCACGCACCGCCATCGGATCGCTGATGATGAATGCCGCCAACCGACCAAAGGGGGGCAGGCTGGCGCGTTGACGCATCGCCAACTCCTCAGCGTAAAAACCCGGCTGATCCCATCTGGCCAAGCTTTGCAGCAGGGGGTGGGCGGGTTCCATGGTTTGGATCAGCACCCTCCCCACCTGCTGCTCCCTGCCCGCCCGCCCCGCCACCTGGCTCAGCAGTTGAAAGCTGCGTTCCGATGCGCGAAAATCGCTGCCGTGCAGGCTCATGTCGGCGTCCAGTACCCCGATCAGGGTGAGTTGCGGAAAGTGATAACCCTTGGCGACCAGCTGGGTGCCCACCAGCACATCAATCTCCCCGCGCAGCATCGCCTTAACCAGCCCATCGGCCTCAGCCATTGTGGTGACCGTGTCGCTGGTGGCGATTCTGACCCGCGCACCCGGCAGCAATTCCGCCACCTGCTCAGCCACCTTTTCCACGCCCAGGCCATGGCGGGCGATGTCCACCCCCTGACATTCGGGGCAATCCTGCGGTTCTGGCTCATGATAGCCGCAAAGATGGCACACCCAGCGGCCGGCCGCGCGATGCTCAACCAGATAGGTGCTGCATTGCGGGCAGCTCCAACGATGCTGGCAGCCGCAGCAGCGCAGCAGCGGGGCATAGCCGCGCCGGTTAAGGAACAGCAGGCTTTGCTCCCCCGCCGCCAAATTTTCCTGCAGCGCGGTGATCAGCGGCGGCGACAGCAAGCCATCCTTGGCCACAATCGGATGTTCGCGCAGATCAACCAGCGACACGGTGGGCAGGCTGGCCTCGCCCAAACGCTCAGTAAGCGTTGCATGGGCGATCTGACCGCGCTGCACATAGGCATGGGTTTCCACGCTGGGGGTGGCGGTCACCAGCAGCAGCGGGCAGGCCTCCAACTTCGCCCGCAACGCCGCCAGTGGGCGGGTGTGGTAGATCACCCCCTCCTCCTGCTTGTACGATCCGTCATGCTCCTCATCCATCACCACCAGCCCCAACTGGCTGAAGGGCAGAAACAGCGCGCTTCTGGCGCCCACCACCACCATCGGCACCCCACGCAGGGCGCGCAGCCAGATATCGCGGCGACGGGCGGGGGTTTGCCCCGAATGCCACACCTGCGGCGCAAAACCAAAGCGCGCCTCAAACCGGTCCAACCACGGCGCGGTCAGGGCAATTTCGGGCAGCAGCACCAGCACCTGTTGGCCGCGCGCCAACGCCGCCGCCACCAGTTCAAAATACACCGCGGTCTTACCGCTGCCGGTTACCCCCTCCAACAACGCCAGCGATGACGCGCCGCCCCAACTGCCGCGAATGTCCTGCAACGCCTGCTGCTGCATGGGGGTTAGGGGGAAGGGGCTGGCGGGCAGGTCCGCATGCGGCTCAACCTCCTCCATATCCGCCTGCGCCACCGCGGTCAGGCTTTCGGCGCGCAGCAAATCCTTGGGCGGCAACAGCGCCAGACGCAGCATCATGCCAGCCGGCGCCAGGGTGCGCAAAGCCCCCTCCCGCAAAAAACGCGCATGAATGGCGGGAAAGCTGGGCAAATTCAGCTGCCGCAGGATCGGTTTTAGCTTGGCGATTTCCGGAATCACCTGATCCGCAGGCTTTGGCCAAACCAGCCCCACCACCGTTTTCTTGCGCAACCCCACCTCAACCCAGCTGTAGGGCTCCAAATCGCTGGGGGCGCAATAACTTAGCGGGTAATCCAACATGGTGGGCAGCAGCACGCTAACCACCGCGCTATGGGGAGCGGGGCTGGGGGGAGGGGGCAGGGGCCGGGAATTCGCAGTAACCATCGCCACACTCTGCGGCAAAGAACCGGTGTCGGCAAGCGGGGGGATGGGTGGGGGCTTATGGTATGGTGAGAACTTAACGCTGCGCCTGGACCTGATCTACCAATTGCTCGGTGGTAGACGTATCCCTTGGCGATTGCTTTAGAAGTACGGGCCATCTTGACCCTTGCTTTGGCAAACCCAAAGATACGCAAGCGGTTGCACCATATGACGTTGGTGTAACAGAAGCACTTGACTTTGGCGGTCGTACCTTTGTGGTGCTTCCAGCTGGCGTCGGGTCAGGCACTTTTTTGAGCAAGGAGCAGGCTGCAGTAAACTTATATGTTGGATAACTACCTTTTCCATCATCATGAATCGCTAAGCATTGCTCCCAGATGGATAGCTTTTGATTTTCTGGTACATATTTCCAGTTGTTCTTAAACAGATGTATAGATGAAGCGATGTCCATAGGTGACATAACCACTGCATAGGCTTCGTTAAAAATATCTAACTGTCGTGTTGCTGACACATCTTCCAAACACTTATCGAAAAAGCCTAGGCACGCACAAATCTCATCATAACTAGACGTTGGATCAACAAGAATCTCAAAGGCTTTATCAAAAATCTCCGGCTTTAGTTCTGCTTGCACCGTTTTCCAACATTTCTTAAACAAGTTTATGGCAGCACCGCTTTCCTGAGGAGACTTACCAAGCACCCTAGAGGCTTGATTAAAAATTTCCGGTTCTAGTTTTTTTGGAAGATCTTCCGAATACTTGTTAAAAAAGGATATACTAGAACTGTTTGCCTGAAGTGACGTGCCAAGCAGCCCAGAAATTTTATTAAAAGTATTTTTCCTGTGATTTTTTGGCAGAACGTTCAAATGATCCTTGAGCAAGGCTATCGACGCAGAAATCAGATGTGGGTCAGAATCTAGCTTATTAAGATTTATATAGGCATTTTCAGTCCAAGCTTTTAATATTTCTTTTGCAAAAAACTCTGGATATTCCTCTGCTAGATCTCTAATCTTAGAAATACAAGCACTACAAACATGTTCACTTTTTAAATGATTAACTTCATGAGCGTCTAACAAAATCTTGTTGATTGCTTCAAGGTCATTACATGTTAGGCCATAAACGGGTAATTCTGCAATGGTTTCAGCTGGGTAATAGCCTTTATTACCACGCGCTCTAATATAGCCGTCTATCTCCGCTAACGCTTCAGCTAGGTTTGATACCGATCTTGATAATCCGTCAGTTTGTAGTTTTCCCATCCGCTACCTCCCTAAATATGATATACAATTTTCACAGGAAATATAGCCAACCATAACAATAAGTCAATTTAAAAACAACAATCCCCCCCCTAAACACCCTTTTCCACATCGCGGTGCACCAAACCGGCGTTGACCCCGGCTTGGCTTAGCATTTCGTGCATCCGCACGGCGCTGCGTACCGATCGGTGGAAGCCGCCGGTGCAGCCAAAGGCGACGGTTAGATAGGGGCGGTTGTCGCGTTGGTAGAGGGGCAGGGTGGTTTGCAACAGGTCAAAAACCCGCGCCAAAAACGGCTGCAACTGGGCATCGGCGTCCAGATAGGCGGCAATTTGTGGATCGCGGCCGTCGATGTTTCTAAGCATCGGGTCGTAAAAGGGGTTGCGCAGAAACCGCATGTCAAACACCCAATCGGCCTCAGGCGGCAGGCCGCGTTTATAGGCGAACGACAGCAGGGTCAGTTGAAGGGGTTGGCTGTTGGGGGCGGGCAGACGGCTTTGCAGCAGCCGTTTCAGCTCATCGGTTTTGAGTTCGCTGGTATCCACCAACAAATCCGATTCGCGCCTTAACGGGTCCAGCAACAACCGTTCCGCCGCCATCGCCTGAATCAACGGCTGGTTGGCGGCCAGCGGGTGGGCGCGGCGGCTTTCCTTAAAGCGGCGCAGCAACACCGCCTCACTCGCCTCCATAAACACCAACCGCGTGCTGGCACGGTCTTGCAGCACGTGCAGAACCCGTTGCACCGCCTGGCTGGAAAATTCACGGCTTCTTGCATCCAAACCGATCGCCAGCGGGCGGGGCGACTGCCCATCCGTCTCAGCCAGCAACACCGGCAGCAGGGTTAGGGGGAAGTTGTCCATCGCCTCATAACCCTGATCCTCCAAACAGCGCAGCGCAGCGGTGCGGCCAGCGCCCGAAAGGCCGGTGACGATCACCAGCTTGATCGCCTCAATATTCGGGGAAGGTTGTGGTTCTGTCATGATGGCCGGCAGTTTAAACCGTTTTAGCTGGCTTTGACCAGTTGAATCAGCTGCGCCACATGTTCAACCGGGGTTTCGGGCAACACGCCGTGCCCAAGGTTGAAGATATGCGGACGGTTTGCCAAGGCTTGGCGAATATCCCCCACCGCCTTGGCCATCGCCTGCCCGCCCTGACGCAACAATTCCGGATCCAGATTGCCCTGAACCACCATTTTTGCCGGCAGTTGCGGCAGGATGCTGGCCAAATCCACCTCATGATCCAGGCTTATCGCATTGACCGGCACCTGATGGGCGTAGGTCACAAAATCATCGCCGCTGCCCTTAGGGAAACCGATAATCGGATAATTGGGATGGCGCGCCCGCACCCCCGCCACGATTTGTTGATGCGGCTGAATCACCAGCCGCTGATAGTCATCACGCGCCAACCCCGCCCAGCTGTCAAACAGTTGCACCGCCTGTGCCCCTGCATCGATCTGCAAACACAGGTAATCGACGGTGGCGGTCACCAACAGCTCCAGCAACCCATCGCTAACTGGCTTGGCGTTATCGCTTTGACGTTGTTGCAGGTAATAGGCGATGGTCCATGGCGCCCCAGCAAAGCCCAACAGGGTGGCGTTGGGGGGGATAGCTTGGCTTACAGTGGACAAGGCCTGCATAACAGGCTGCCAGCGCTGCGCTGCACCCTCAGGGTCATAGCGGATGCTCTCCAACTGTTCCGCGCTGGCCTGAACGCCGGTTTTGTTCAATCCGTTACCCCCGACATCACCAAATTGAATCGGCAGGCTCAGGCCATAGGGCACCAGCAAAATATCGGCAAAAATGATCGCGGCGTCCAACGCAAAGCGGTTCAGCGGTTGCAGGGTAATCTCGGCTGCCCTGACCGGATCCAGAAACAGCTCCAACAAATGGGGCGCTTGCTGGCGCATCAATCGATACTCCGGCAGGAACCTTCCAGCCTGACGCATCAACCAGATCGGAGGGGGACACAGCGTTTCGCCATGCAACACTGCCAACAGCGGCTTTTTGTTTGAAGATGGGTTAAGATCTGGCATGGCGCCCCTTACTTACTTAAGAATATGTTTAAAAAATAGGTGGTAGTGGGTAGTAGGGGGGGTGAATCATGGGGATAAGTTGGAAACCCCGATTCCCATCCTATCGCCATAGATTAAGAATTGATGAAGAACAGTACGATAGGTGAAAATTTTTTAACAGCCCGCAAAAGCTTCATCAAAAAAGGCCTGTGGACAAATCTTGGGAAAAACATGAGGGGTAAAAGCGGTTATCCACAGCCCAAAAAATGCCCCTGAAAAAGGGCTAAAGGCCCACAAGTTTTTTGTGGGTTATCCCGCAAGTTATCCACAACACCTCAAAAGATGTGTTGTGTTGGCCGCAAACTTGGCTAATATCACAACGGTTAGACGGCACAGCTTTTCTGCTAAGCGGGCGTGGTTCAATGGTAGAATCTCAGCTTCCCATGCTGATGGTGAGGGTTCGATTCCCTTCGCCCGCTCCACAGAACGGCTGTGGTTCTAATTGTTGTTGGAGAAGGCGTTGGTAATATTATCTTTCGTGCTTTGCGCGCTGGATAACGCCGCCTCTAGGCTTTGGAAGCGCGCCATCTGGGCGGCACGGTAATTTTCCAAATTGCGGTTTAGATCGTCAACCCGTGTTTGATTCAGTTTGTTGTTGTTGTTTAAGGTGGCAATAGACGTATCCAAACTGCCGCTGGTGGTGGCCAGATATTTGCTTAATTGGGTGTTCAGGTTGGTGGCCAGGCCGCTGCTGTAACTAACCGTAAAACTGCCGCTGGTGTTTGAGACACCGCTGTACAAAAACTCTAACCCTTTGCTGGCACCTTTTAGGATTTTAACGCTATTGCCGGTTATTTGAACCGCGCTGCTATCCCCACCGATATTGGCGGTTAAGACGCCGCCAGCCGTGACGTTGAAGTTGATGGTGGCACTGCCGCTGCCCTTCATGGTTTTGGAATCGAAGTTTAGCGGCTGAAAGGATTGGTTGGTGCTGGAGATGTTAAAGCTAAACATCTTGCGCACATCGTCAAAATTGGTGGCCAATACCGAATTCAGCTTTGCCTCATCCAGGGTTAGGCTGCCAACGGTCAGCGGATCAACCCCAGCCTTTTGTTGCACGCGGTTAAAACCAATTTGCGCTAAGGTACTAAAAGCGTTTGAAACGCCAGAGATGGGGGCGGTAAGCAACTGGGTGATGCTGGTCTGCATCGATTTAAACCCTGACTCTGAAAACAGGGGGCCAGAACCCGTTCCATCGATGTCATTGCCGTTTGCGTCTTTGGTGGCGGGGATGGCCGCCCCCGTGTTGGGATCAGCCTGGCTTTGGATGTTCATAAAGGCGACCAGATCGTTATAGGCATTGGCATAGGTGATCAGGGCGTTTTTGACAGCGGTCTTGTCGTTGCCGATGGTAAAGGTAGCGGTGGTGTTGGCATCCGCCGCTTTAAGATTCAGGGTGACGCCGCTTAACAGATCGCTGACCGTGTTCGATGATCGGCTAACCGTGGTGCTGGTAACCGCGGTCTGTCCCAAATTTAGGCCGGTGGACAGCAGGGAATTTGAGCCACCCAACACAATTTGGCTGTTAAGCGATGGGTCTTTGACCGAAAATTTGATGCGGCCGTTTTCCAAGCTGGCCTGCATGTTGGTGGTCGCGCTGGTGCTGTTGACCGCATCAATAAACTGCCCCACCGTCATGCTGCTGTTGACCGCAATGGTGCTGGTGGCCTGCTGGGTGACCCCATCGCTGGCGTATTTGGTGATCGTGAAGTTTTCGCTGCCGTTTGGAAAAGTGAAGCCGGATAGGGCGCTGCCCAAGGTTTGGCTGTACCCGGTTACGGTTCTTGTGTATTGGGGGTTGGTGGCGTCTAGGGCGCTGTTGCCGGTGGTGTCGGGGGTAAAACCGCCATTGGTGATAAAGTTTTGGCTGCCCCCGCCCAAATTGGTGGTGTAGGTCGCGGTAATCGGATCCCCAGCCGTGCTCAGGTTGCTGCCGAACAGTGAGCTGAACAGGTCAAAGCCGGTTTGGGTGCCGCCGCTTAGCGAATTTAGCGAGGCCTTGACACCAGTATTGGTTGTTTGCGCGTTGATCGCGCTAACCACCGTGTTGACGGTATCGGTTTTGTTGATGGTGATGTTGTGGGTGCCGATTGGCCCGTTAACGGTCAGGGTAATGCTGGTCACACCACCTGTAAACACGCCGCCCAGCACCGAACCAATGGTAGACGCACCGGTTGCGGCTGGTGTGCTGGCGATGGTTTTGGTGTTGCCCGATCCGGTTTGCAGGGTTCGTGAGGTGTCAACCGAGGTGCTGAAATTGTCCAACGAAAACAGGGCATCTTGCGCTTGCGCCAGGGTGCGTGCCGCAACGATGGTGCCGCCAACGTTGGTGGCCAAGCCCAAGCCCTGCAGCACCCCGCCGCTGTCGGTCATTTTGATGGTGTTGGCGGTGCCGGTTTTGTCGGCACTAAGCGTCAGGGTATAAACACCAGCGGTTACACTGGTAATGCTGGCGGTCACACCGGTGGCGTTGCTGCCCGTATTAACGCTGTTAATTTTGTCCTGAAGGCTTTGCAGGGTATCGGTGGCGATGGCGGTAAGCGACACGCCATTGATGGTGAAACTGCCCGATAGACCCAAGGCTGTGGTGGTGCTGGTTTTATCGGTGGCCGCAATCTGGTTGTTGGTGGCCAGTTGCGTGACCTTCATGCTGTGGGTGCCCGCGGCTGCGTTGTTTTTGGCGGTAATTCCCAGCAGGTTATCAAAAGCGGTTGGATTGCTGGCGGCGGTGGTTGAGCCAGTCGCCGATTTGCTTTGAAAAATATCGCTGGATTTGTCGAATGAGAGTTTGCCATACAACAAGGCCAAGCTGTCCTGCAGGACTTGCATTTTGGTACGCAAACTGTTGTAGGCGGTAATTTTTTTGGTGTTGGTATCGATCGTGGTTTGAATGCGGTCAATCGGAATTTTTTTGACTTTTACCAAGCCATCCACCGCGGATTGGCTGTCAAAGCCAGCCAGATTGTTGACGCTGACCTTATTGGTTTTAGGATCTATATAGATCGAGCCGCTGTTAACCTTGCTGGTTGTTGTCATAACGCTATTCCTACCCCTTTAATCGGTGGTGCCCACCGATTTTGCAAAATCACCCTGTACAACAGAGTGGGCTCCAGCCTGATTACTGGCACCAGCTTGGATTCTACGGTAGAAATCTTTAGGATCTCTTAATTCGGGCAGGATCTCTTAAGTTTGGGCGTTGGGGGGGCGTGATATGGCATGCGGTTAATCGAAATGTACCAAGATATGGGTCGCCATTTGGCGGCGGTCCAGCAACCCCAGGCCATGCAGCTGGCGCGTTGGCTGCTGTGCGATTTGTTGACGATTGATAGCGCCACCGTCTTTTGGCAACAGCTGCCCAGCCGGTTGTTGACGCAGGTTGAGCAAGATCGGGTGTTGGCCGCGGTGGATCAGCTGTTGGCGGGGGTGCCGCTTGGTCGGGTGCTGGGGTGGCGGGAGTTTTGGGGGCTGCCCTTTCGGCTATCACCCGCAACCTTGGATCCGCGTGCGGATAGCGAAACACTGGTGGACGCGGTGCTGCAGGCATATCCCGACCGCACGCAACCCCTCAGCCTGTTGGATTTGGGCACGGGCAGCGGCTGCCTGCTGCTAAGCCTGTTGCATGAATATCCCAACGCCTGGGGGCTGGGGGTTGATCTGGCCGAGGCGGCCCTGCACACCGCGCGCGGTAACGCCGAAGTTTTGGGTCTGGAATCGCGTGCCTGCTGGCTGAACGCCAGTTGGGTAAGCGCGATTGGCATGGATGAGGGGGGTCAGGGTTTTGATCTGATCGTCAGCAACCCCCCCTATCTGGCTTTCCAGGAATCCGCAGGGGTTGACCGCGCGGTGGTGGATCATGATCCCCCGCTGGCCTTGTGGGGCGGGGCGGATGGGCTGGCGGACTATCGGCAATTGTTGGCCAGTTCAACCAACATTGGTCAGCTAGGAACAGATCTGTGGCTGGAAATTGGTGCCGGCCAAGTGCAGGCTGTCACCGACCTTGCCACCGCCTCTGGTTGGCTGGCGGCCGGTCAGTACCAAGATTTGGCCGGAATCGTGCGTGTGTTACGCTTTAGGCGATAAGACCAGGTCTTTGTAGTCAGCCATTAGCTGTTTGGTGATGCCGCCAACCTTGAAATGATGGTCGTCGATTTGGCCAACTGGGGTGATTTCGGCAGCGGTTCCGGTGACAAACACCTCAGCTGTTTTCGCCAACTCCTCCGGCCGAATTGCCCGCTCTATCACGGTAAGGCCGCGGTGGCGTGCCAAATCGATCACGGTTTGACGGGTTAACCCGTTCAAAAAGCAGTCGGGGGTTGGGGTATGGATGGCGCCATCGATGATCAAGAAAAGATTCGAGCCGGTCGATTCCGCCAAATTGCCGCGCCAATCCAACAGCAGGGCATCGGTAAAGCCCGCCCGCTCAGCCTTATGCTTGGAAAGCGTGCGGATGATGTAGTTGCCAGAGGCCTTGCTTTCAAAGGGCAGGGCGTTGGGCGGTGGGCATACCCAGTCTGACCTGGTAAGACTGATCCCCTTTTCCAGCATTTCGGGGGGGAAATAGCTGGGCCATTGCCACACCGCCATCGCCAAATGAATGGTGGTGTTGCGCGCCGAAATGCCGATCATCTCGCTGCCGCGCCAGGCGATGCGCCGCACATAACCGTTTTGGATACCGTTTTCGCGCAGCAGATCTTGGATGCCGGCGGCCAAGTGTTCTGGCCCAAAGGGAATCTCAAAATCCAAGATGCGGGCGGAGTTGTAAAGCCGTGCCACATGATCCTGCTCACGGAAAATGCGCCCCTCATACACCCGTTCGCCCTCAAACACCGCGCTGCCGTAATGCAGGCCGTGGCTTAACAGGTGCAATTTGGCCTCCCGCCAGGGCAGCAGCTGACCATCCAGCCAAATCACCCCATCGCGATCATCAAAGGGCAGCATCGTCATCAAAAAAATCCCTGAATGGTTTTGGTTCAGCCTTACATTAAGTCAGACTGAAAATGGGAACAAGGCCGCTGTACAGAAGTCGGTGAAAATGGTACCACTGCAGCTGTTTAACAAAACCTATAAATAAAGAATGCGTCGTGCAATGACCCGCTGGATCGTCGGCAATTGGAAAATGAATGGATCCGCGCTTGAGGGGGCGGCACTGGTGCAGGCGTTGCGCGCCCTGCTAACCGCCAGCGATCTGCCTCCTGAGCAGGCCAGATTGGCGATTTGTCCGCCCTTTACCCTGTTGCATCAGGCGCAGCAATGGCTGGACGGATCGGACATCTGGCTGGGCGGCCAAGATTGCCATGACCAGGAAAAGGGCGCCTTTACCGGCCAGGTCAGCGCGGGAATGCTGCGTGATGCGGGCTGCCGCATGGTGATTCTGGGCCATTCTGAGCGGCGTCATCTGTTGGGCGAAACCAGCCAACAGGTGGCGGCCAAGGCAGCCGCGGCGCTTAAGCAGCGGTTGATGCCGATTATCTGCATCGGCGAAACGCTGGCGGAGCGTCAGGCTGGCCAAACCTTGGCGGTGTTGGCGGCGCAGTTGGAAGGCAGCTTGCCAAAGCATCTTCCTGAAAATAACGGGGTGCCCCCGCTTCTAATCGCCTATGAGCCGGTTTGGGCTATCGGCACCGGCCTGACCGCCAGTTTGGAGCAAATTGCTGAGGTGCATCAGTTTCTTAAACAACAATCTCCGCAACCCCTGCCGGTGCTGTATGGCGGCTCGGTTAAGGCTGGCAACGCGCCGGAGATTTTGTCCGTAAAAGAGGTGGGTGGGCTTTTGGTTGGCGGCGCCAGCCTGAACGCTGAGGAATTTTGGCAAATTGCTAAGGCGGCGGGTTGATCGGCTTGGGGGAGCGTTGTCGCTTAACAGGGATGGTGGTTAGCCCCGTTTTGCTTTGCTACCCATCTTGCTTTGCTAAAAGATATTGATTAAAAACCACGGTAAGATCGTTTTTTGGGGATTGTTTTGATGGATAAGTTTTTGTTGGTGTTGATGGTTTTTGTGGTGATTTTCATGATCATCGTGATCCTGCTGCAAAAAAGTGAGGGGGGCGGCCTGGGGGTCGGCACGGGAACCGCTGGCGGCCTGATGACCGCGCGGGGCAGCGCCAATCTGCTGACCAAGCTGACCGGTGTTTTGGCCGCCATTTTTATGGTGATTTGTTTGGTGATGGCGTTTCTGCATGCCCACAAAAAGGCGGAATCGCCGGTCTTGAATCTTTTGCAACAGCCTGCGGCGGATTTACCAAAGCCTGCGGCGCTGGGGCAACAGCCTGCGGCGCAGCAACCACCAGCCAACACCAACCCTGTTGACCAGAAACCCACCCCCCAGAAACCCACCCAATAGTTTTTCGCTGGCGCAACCGATGACCGTTTTGTCTCCTCGTTTTATTTTTGTCACCGGTGGGGTGGTGTCATCCTTGGGCAAGGGCTTGGCCGCCGCGTCTTTGGGCTCCTTGCTGCAATCACGTGGCTATCGCGTGCGCCTGCGCAAACTGGATCCCTATCTCAACATCGATCCCGGCACCATGAGCCCCTATCAGCATGGGGAGGTGTTTGTGACCGAGGATGGTGGGGAAACCGATCTGGATCTGGGTCATTACGAGCGCTTTACCGGCGTTAACGCCCGCAAAACCGACAACATCACCACCGGCCGCATCTACGCCGATGTGTTGGCGCGTGAACGGCGGGGCGACTATCTGGGCGCCACGGTTCAGGTGATTCCGCATATCACCGATGCGATTAAGGAATTTGTGCTGGGCAACACCGATGACCATGATTTTATCATTTGTGAAATTGGCGGCACGGTGGGCGACATCGAAAGCCTGCCGTTTTTGGAGGCGATTCGCCAGTTGGGGAATGAGTTAACCCACCGCCGTGTCGTCTATATCCACGTTACCCTGCTGCCCTATTTGTCGCATGTGGGCGAAATCAAAACCAAACCCACCCAGCATTCGGTCAAAGAATTGTTAAGTTTGGGGATTCAACCCGATATCTTGCTGTGCCGTACCGAGGTGGAGTTGGCTGAGGAGGCGCGCAAAAAGATCGCCCTGTTCTGCAACGTGCAGTTCGAGGCGGTGATTCAGGCCAAAAATGTTTCGAATATCTATGAGGTGCCGCTGGCCTATCATGCTGAGGGGTTGGACCGTGAGGTGCTGAAGCATTTTGATTTGGATCAAACCGCGCCGCCAGCGGTGGTGAAACCCTGGCAGGATTTGTTGCAGGCTTGGCAAAACCCCACCAGCCGCGCCACCATTGGGGTGATCGGCAAATACGTGGGCATCGTCGATTCTTATAAGTCGTTGCAGGAGGCCTTGCACCATGCCGCGATCGCCAACCGCTGCAAATTGACCATTCGTTGGATCGATTCCGAATCCTTGGAGTCCTTGGGGGGCGGGTCGGTCAACCAATTGGCCGATTGCAACGCCCTGATCGTGGCGGGGGGGTTTGGTCAGCGTGGGGTTGATGGCAAGCTTGAGGCCATTCGCTACGCCCGCGAACACAACATTCCCTATCTGGGGATTTGTCTTGGGATGCAGCTGGCGGTGATTGAGTTGGCGCGCAACAAGCTGGGCTTAACCGCGGCCAACAGCACCGAATTTGGCGATACGCCGGATCCGGTGATTGGCATGATGACCGAATGGCAGCAGGCCGGCACCACCGTGATGCGTCAGGAGGGTGAGGATTTGGGCGGCACCATGCGGCTGGGCAGTTATCCCTGTCAGTTAAAGGCCGGCAGCCGCGCCGCCAGTATTTATGGCCGCGCCACAGGCAGTGATGAGGCGCGCAGCATTCAAGAGCGTCACCGTCATCGTTACGAGGTCAATTTGCGTTACCGTGCGGCCCTAGAATCCGCGGGCCTGAATTTTGTGGGGCTTTCCCCCGATCAGCAGCTGACCGAGGTGGTTGAGCTGGCCGACCATCCCTGGTTTATCGGGGTACAATTTCACCCAGAACTGCAATCCAAACCCTTTGCCCCGCACCCCTTGTTTCTGGATTTGGTGCGGGTGGCGGTGGCCTCTCAGGGGGGGCAAAACGCTGGCCTGTCAGGCATCCCCGCTGCTGAGCCAGGGAACAAGGCGGTCGCCTAGAGCATTTTCTGGGCAGAGATTGGCGGGGTGCCTCTTGCAATTTTGCAACATGCTTCCTATTTGTTGCAAAATACTGTAGGATCGCTTTTATGGTTATGGAAACTTTGCCCCGCGCTTTGCCTGTTCCTATGTTGAGCCCCGCTGTTTCGAAACGAAAACAGGCGGTTGCCGTGGCCATTCCCTCCGTTGATGGTGGGTTGTCTGGCTATTTGCAGCAGATTCGCCTGTTCCCCATGTTGACCTTTGAGCAGGAACAGGCGCTGGCGGAGCGTTGGGTGAAGTTTGCGGATCTTAAGGCCGCGCATCAATTGGTGGCCAGCCACCTGCGGCTGGTGGTCAAAATTGCCCTGCATTACCGCGGCTATGGCCTGCCCACCGGCGATTTGATTTCTGAGGGCAATGTGGGGCTGATGCAGGCGGTGAAACGTTTTGATCCGACCAGGGGGTTCCGGCTGTCCACCTACGCCACCTGGTGGATTAAGGCGTCGATTCAGGAATATATTTTGCGCAGCTGGTCACTGGTTAAGGTGGGCACCACCGCGGGGCAGAAAAAGCTGTTTTTCAACCTGCGGCAACTCAAGGCGCGTCTATCCCTGCTAGGCGACCAGGAAATGAGCGCGGAATCGGTGAAAATGATCGCCGACCATCTGCAGGTCACCCCGCGGGAGGTGCGGGAGATGGAGCAGCGGATGGCCGGCCATGATCTTTCCCTAAATATGCCGGTTGGCGGGGTTGAGGATGGGGATACGGGGCGCACCGAATGGCAGGAAACCTTGCAACTGGCGGAACCCGCCCATCAGGCCTTTGAAACCGATGATGAGTTGTCCTATCGCCAAAAGCTGTTGCGTCAGGCGATGGACGGCTTAAACGAGCGTGAACGGGCCATCTACCAGCAACGCCGTCTGCGCGAGCCTGCCCGCACGTTGGAGGAACTCAGCCAGACCTACAACATATCGCGGGAACGGGTGCGCCAGATCGAAACCGCCGCCCATGCCAAGGTGATGAAATTCCTGCAGCCCTTCCTGGCCGCTGAGACGGTGTAAAACCCCAATTCCCCTTTTCGGAGGGGTGGCAGGCGCAGCCTGACGGGGTGGTTCTTGGGGCTTGGTGGTGATTGAAGCGGCAGTCTTCTGTTTGTCGACCCGCAAGCTACATGTTTTTGATGATCCATTTGATCGGATAGGCAACCGCCAGGACTGTTAGCAACCCCGCCAACCACAGCACCGCAAACCAGGCCCATTGTCTGGCCTTGGGGCGGTGGTTCAGCCAGGTTTTAACCGCGTTAATACTGGTGTTCATGGCTGGTTTTGCCCCAGAAAACGTAATAGCAATAGGCGGTGTAGATCAAAACCAGCGGCAGGAAGGGGATCACCCCAACCAACACCAACGACAGGCCAGGCCCTGAGGCGGCGGCATCCCAGATCGTGTAGTTAAAGGGGATAATCCAAGGAAAAATGCTGATGCCAAGACCCAGATAGCCCATCAGAAAAATCCCAACAGTCGCCAAAAAGGCGCGGTACTCGGTTTTTTTGTGGTGAATGTCGTGCCACAGCAGCGCAAACAAACAGGCCGTAATCAGCGGGATTGGCAGCAGAAAGTAAATGTTCGGGAAGCTGAACCAGAAATTTTGAATCCGGTCGTTCAAAAACGGCATGCAGATGCTGACCAAGCCCATGAAGATGCCCACAAAGCCCAGCACATAGGGGGCAACCCGCCGCGCCCATTCCTGCGTCACATCCTCGGTCTTCATGATCAACCAGGTGGATCCCAGCAGCGCGTAGCCAAACACCACCGCGATGCCGGTCATCATGCTAAAACCGGTTGCCCAATCAAAGGGCCCGCCGGCAAAGTTGCGGCCATCGACCTTAACCCCCTGCACAAACGCCCCCAGGATCACGCCCTGACAAAAAGCCGCCGCCAAGGATCCAAAGTGAAAGGCCTTGTCCCAGATATGGCGGGATCGATCGCTGGCCTTAAAGCGGAACTCAAAGGAAACGCCGCGCAAAATCAGCCCCATCAGCATCAGGGTGATCGGCATGTAGAAAGCCGGCATCAGAATCGCGTAGGCCAGTGGGAAGGCCACAAACAGGCCACCAGCGCCCAGCACCAACCAGGTTTCGTTGCCATCCCAAAAGGGCGCGATGGAGTTCATCATCCGATCGCGGCATTTGTCGGATGGGGCAAAGGGAAACAGAATGCCCAACCCCAAATCAAACCCATCCAGCAGCACATACAGAAAGACGGCGGTGGCAACCAAAATGCCCCAGATCAGCGGCAGATCGATGCTGTTGGAAAAATCAAACATGTTTATTCTCCGATGGTTTTCCCGATTTTTTGCCGGATTTTTGGGCTGCTGGGGCGGCTATGGGCGCGACCCCCCCAACCAGGGCGGATTCGATGCCATGACCGTAATAGGTTTCGTGATCGTTCACGGCCGGAATCCCCTTAGCGATCAATTTCAGGATGTAATAGCTGCCCGCGCCAAAAACAAAGATGTACATCACGACAAAGGCCAGCAGCGACCAGGCCACCTGCGGCCCCAGAATCGCCGGCGATACCGAGTGGATGGTGCGGATCACGCCATAGGCCGTCCAAGGCTGGCGACCCACCTCGGTCACAAACCAGCCCGCCAGCAGCGCGATGAAGCCAGATGGCATCATCAACATCCACCAGCCGTGCAGCCAGCGGCTGTCAAACAATTTGCCCTGAAAATACCGAACCGCGCTGACCGCGCCGATCAGAATCATGATTAGGCCAATACCGACCATCACCCGAAATGACCAGAACACGATGGCCACGGGGGGGCGATCCTGCGGCGCAAATTGTTTCAAATTGGGAATCGCTCCATCGACCGATCCGGTTAAAACCCAGCTGGCGCCACCAGGAATGGTCACCCCATAGTCGGTGGTTTCGGTTTCCTGGTTGGGCAGGCCAAACAAATACAGCGGTGCGTTGGTGGTATGATCCCAATTCCCCTCCATCGCCGCGACCTTGGCCGGCTGGTGCTGCATGGTGTTGGCGCCGTGCATATGGCCGATAAACAGTTGAGCAGGCGCCACCAAGGCCGCCATGATCACCGCCATCCCCAACATGATCCGCGCTTGCGGCACATGGCGTTTGTTCCACAGATAAAAGGCGCCAACCCCGCCCACGACAAAAGCGGTGGTGAGATAGGCCGCGGTAATCATATGCGCAAAGCGATAGGGGAAGGATGGGTTAAAAACAATCTCCAGCCAATTGGTGGGCATTAACCGACCATCTGCCGCCACCTCAAACCCTTGGGGGGTTTGCATCCAGCTGTTGGCGGACAGAATCCAAAAGGCGGAAAGCAGGGTGCCGCCCGCCACAATGCAGGTTGAGGCAAAATGCATTTTCTTGCTAACCCGTCCCCAACCAAACAGCATGATCCCCAGAAACGACGATTCCAGGAAAAAGGCGGTCAATACCTCAAAGCCCAACAACGGCCCCAGCACATTGGCGATGCGGTCGGAGAATACCGACCAGTTGGTGCCAAATTGGTAGGACATCACCACGCCCGACACCACCCCCATGCCAAAGGCCACCGCAAAGATTTTGACCCAAAAGCGATAGATATCGCGGTAAACCTCATTACCGGTTTTCAGCCAGCGCCATTCCACCATCGCCAAGAAACTGGCCAAACCAATGGTAAAAGCGGGAAAAACAATATGAAAACTGACCGTAAACGCAAACTGAATGCGCGCAAGTAGGATCGGATCAAAGCCCATTATCTATCTCCACAACATTGTAAGGCCTGTTCATGTGCTACGCCCCAGAACAATCAATGGCAAGAAGAAAATCTGGTACGGATTTTCTCAAACGCCCTAAGAATCGCTATGTAGCTGTTTTTTAAGCAGTTGTGAGCCGTGGAAGGTGGCGACCTGACGGGCGGAAATCACCGCCTCAACCCCGGTTTTGGGGTTGCGCCCCCGGCGTTCGCTTTTTTGGCGCAGGTGAAAACTGCCAAAACCGGTGATCTTAATTTCGCGCCCACGGCTGAGGTTGAGAATCAACTCCTCAATCAGCCCATCCACCAATTGCGCGGCCACGGTTTTGGGCAACCCCACCTCATGCCCAATGGTGGCGTACAGATCCGCCTTGGTCAGGGTGGCGGCGCCAGCAGATTTTAATAGGGGGGATTTGGTGGTAGAGGTTGGCATCAAGGCTCCGTCTTCATCTGATAATAGGCTAGATCCTAACCAAAGCCGCGCCCCAGGTAAAGCCCCCCCCCATCGCCTCAAGCAGCACCAAATCGCCCGGCTTGATCCGCCCATCGGCAAGCCCGGCGTTGAGAGCCAGCGGGATGGAGGCGGCCGAGGTGTTGGCATGTTCCGCCACGGTTACGATCACCCGATCATCCGGCAGCGACAATTTGCGTTGCATCGCCTTGATAATCCGCAGATTGGCCTGATGCGGCACCAGCCAATCAATCGCTGAGGCCGGCAGCTGATGGTGATGCAACACCTGTTCCAACATTTCTTGCAATTTCTCAACCGCCAACCGAAAAACCTCAGACCCTTGCATTCTAAGCTTGCCAACGGTTTGGGTGCTGGATGCCCCGCCATCGGTGTGCAGCAAATCGGCGAAATGCCCGTCGGCGTACAGGTGGGTGGAGAGGATGCCAGCCTGCGCGTTGTCCAGCCAGGGCTCAGCCTGCAGCACCACCGCGCCCGCGCCATCGCCAAACAGCACGGCGGTGCCCCGATCCTGCCAATCCAGCAGGCGGGTCAGGGTTTCCGCGCCGATGACCAGGGCGTTTTGCACCTGTCCGCTGCGAATAAATTGATCGGCCACGCTTAGCGCATAAACAAAGCCGCTGCAGACCGCCTGAATATCAAAGGCGATCGCCTGATGATTGCCCAATTTGCGCTGGACATGCACGGCGGTGGCCGGAAAGGTTTGATCCGGCGTGGTGGTGGCCACCACCATCATTTGCAGCTGCGGTGCGTCTAGCCCCGCGACCGCCATGGCCTGGCGCGCCGCCGCCACGGCCAGATCTGAGGTCACCTGATCCGCATCGGCGATGTGGCGCTGGCGAATGCCGGTGCGCTGCACGATCCAGTCGTTGTTGGTGTCCAAGCCGTGCAGCGCGGCCAAGGCATCGTTGTCCACCACCCGTGGCGGCAGATACCCGCCCCAGCCAACCAGTTTTGAACGGTAGGCCGGCATCATCATCCGCCAACCGATTCCAGCACGGCAGAATCTTGCGGGCTTATCAGAGGTGGCAAGCTTTGCGGCTCGGCCAACTCCTGCTCAAAATGCTGGCGCACGCGGGCGATAAAGCCGTGTCGCACCATATCCACCCCCACGCCGATGGCGTTGGCAAAGCCTAGCGCATCGGTGCCGCCATGGCTTTTGACCAACACCCCCCTAAGCCCCAGCAACACCGCCCCGTTGTAGCGGCGTGGGTCAACCCGCAGCCGCAATCGCCGAAAGGCAGGGCGCGACAACACATAGCCCATTTGCGCCAACAGCGAACTTTTCAGGGTTTGTTTGAGAAAGCCGCTGTACAACCGCGCCGTCCCCTCAGCCATTTTTAGGGCGATATTGCCGGTAAAGCCATCGGTGACCACCACATCGGCTGCCCCCGCGGTGATATCATCCCCCTCAACAAAGCCCATAAACCGCAGAGGGTCGGGGGCGTTTTGCAGCAGATCGGCGGCTTGGCGCAGCTCATCGCGTCCTTTTTGCATTTCACTGCCAACGTTCAACAATCCCACGCTGGGGGCGGCAAAACCGAACAGGGTTCTGGCAAACGCCTCCCCCATATACGCATGCTGCACCAGGGTGTTGGCGTCGGCCTCAACATTGGCGCCCAGATCCAGCATCACGCATTCGCCGCGCAGGGTGGGCATAACGCTGGCGATGGCAGGGCGACGGATGCCGGGCAACATCCCCAACACCGCCCGCCCCACCGCCATCAGCGCGCCGGTGTTGCCAGCGGAAACGGCGGCGTCTGCCCGCCCCTCCCGCACCGCCCGAATGGCCAGACGCATGCTGCTGTTCATCGAGCCGCGCAGGGCGCTTGAGGGTTTTTGGTCGCCGGTAATCACCTCATCCGTATGGATGATCGTCACGCAATCTTGCAATTTCTTGCGTTTTTGCAGCAGCAGCTCCAGCTGGCTGGACTGACCGAACAGCAGAAAATGCACCTCGGGGAAACGCTCATGCGCCATCGCCGCGCCCTTAACCACCATGTCGGGTGCCTTATCACCGCCCATCGCGTCCAACGCAATGGTCAGGGGACGATTGCTAGGCGGCACATAATCCGCAAAAACGGGTACGGATTTAGGCATCAACCCATCCTAAGCAAAAACCATGCGCCGAAAAACCGGCTGCGCACAGCAAGTCTAAGCGGCTGGACGGTGGCTGATCACCAGGCGACCGCGGTAGTACCCGCAGGAAAAGCACACATGGTGACGCTGCTTGGTTTCGCCGCAGTTGGCGCAGCTATCCGCCTGCCCCGTTACCACATAGTGGTGGGAACGCCGTTGGTCACGACGGGATTTAGAGGTTTTTTTCTTGGGGACGGCCATGGTCGTTATCCTAAAAATAAATTCTTGAGGATTGCTTATACCCAATACAATGGCTTGGGTAAAGAAAAATTTTGTGTTATCCCTGATGGGGTCATGCGGAATCGTTTTTTGGGAGTTTTTTGATGTCATCTGCCGACTTTGAACAGCTGGCCGAACAAACCCTGCTGACGATTTTGGGCGCGCTTGAACAGCTGGCGGATGATTATCAAAAACGGGGTTTGGCTGGCGATTATGAGGTCGATTGGGGTCATGACGTGTTAACCCTGACCCTGCCGAATGGCCAACAATATGTGATCAACAAGCACCGCGCCAGCCAGCAAATTTGGCTGTCATCGCCGATCAGCGGGGGGTGGCATTTTGCCCGGGATGCGGCCACGGCCTGTTGGCAATCCACCCGCAGCCCACAGGAGCTGTGGGCGCTGCTGAAAACCGAGTTGCCCGATTTGATGCTGCCGCCCCCTAATGAACAGCCGGCATGGCCGACCACCGGCGTCGCATGACCCACGACCCCCTCTTTAAACAATCACGGCTTCGGTCTCAGGCTTCACAGCTGTTGTGGCAATGGCTTTGGCCGCTGCGCTTGGCGTGGATCGGGGCAGCGGCGGCCATGCTGGCGGTGGCGGGGGCAACGATCGGCATTGGCCACAGCCTGAAAACCATGGTCAACAGCAACGATATTGGGGTTATTCATGAAAGCCTGCTGCTGTTGTTGCTGGCCAGCATGGTGATGGCCTTTGCCAGTTTCAGCCGTATTTATTTGATGGGCAGGGCGGGGGAACGCTTGGCGGTGGGGCTTCGCCAACAGCTGTTGCAGGCGTTTTTTGCCAGCCATGCCCAGCACCGCAACAGCAGCAATATGGGCGATTGGTTAAGCCGCCTAAGCAGCGATGTGGCTGAGGTGCAGCAGGGGTGCAGCCAGAATCTGCCCTTTGCCCTGCGCCATGTGTTGGTGCTGTTGGTCAGCGGTACGATGTTGGTGCGCACCAGTTCGCAGTTAACCCTGCTGGTGCTGGTGCTGCTGCCCCTGCTGCTGCTGCCGCTCAGCCTGATTGGCCGGCCGCTGAAACGCCTGGGGCGGCAGGCGCAGGATCATTTGGGGCAGATGCACGGGCTGGCTGAGGAAAGCCTGTTTGCGCTGCCGATGCTGCAAGCCTATGACTGCACCGCGGTGATTTTGCAGCGTTTTGCTGGTATGCAGCAGCAGCGCCGCCAGCTGGTGACCCGCGTGGTGGGCTATCGGGCGTTTTTGGTGCTGACCGTGATGATGTTGATTGCCGCCCTGATCGTGGGGGTGCTGTGGTTTGGCACCACCCAGATTTTTGCCCAACAGTTAAGTCAGGGCGATCTGACCGCCTTTGTGTTTTACGCCCTGATGCTGGCGGGTGCCACCGCGGGGCTTGGCGAATGCTACAGCGATTTTGGGCGGATGAGCGGCAGTATTGAGCGCATCGGCGATATGCTTGCGCAGCCTGCGCTGACCATGGGGCTGACCATGGGGCTGGTCGCCCATCCATCGGTTGCTTCTGCGGTCGTCCTGCCGCCGATTGTGGCCACGCGCCCGCCCAGCATTCGTTTTGCGGGGGTGGGGTTTTGCTACCCCAACCGCCCTGACCATCCCGCGCTTAGCGATCTCAATTTCACGGTACCGGCTGGCAGCAGCCTGACCATTATCGGTCAATCGGGCGCCGGCAAATCGACGCTGGCGATGGTGCTGCTGGGTTTTTACCCGCCAACCACCGGCCAAATCTGCTTTGATGCGGGGGGGGATAGCGCTGCCCTGTGCTTTAACGAATCCAACGCCGACCGCTTGTTGCCATGGCTGCGGCGGCTGATCACCTGGTTGCCGCAGGAGCCACCGATCTTAAGCGGCAGCGTGCGCGACAACCTGCTGCTGGTGGCGCCCAATGCCAGTCAGGCTGAGCTTGAGGAGGCGGCCAATGCGGCAGGCCTAGACTTCATCGCCCAACTGCCCGATGGTTTTGATAGCCCTTTGGGGCCTAAAGGCATCCAACTGTCGGTTGGGCAGCGGCAACGCCTGGCGATCGCGCGGGCGGTGTTGCGGCAATCGCCGATTCTGTTGTTGGATGAGCCCGGATCGGCGCTGGACAGCGTGCACGACGCCGCGGTGCAACTGGCGCTTAAAACCCTGCTGCCCGGGCGCACCCTGATCACCATCAGCCACAGCATGAAACACGCGGCCACCGCCGATCAGGTGCTGGTGCTGGCCGATGGCCATCAGGTAGGCCTTGGCACCCCCGCAGCGCTGGCGGCGGACAACCGCTTTTACCAGCAGTTTTTGCGCTAGCCCGCGGGGGTGCTTGCCAAATGATTACCGCCGCCATTGACGACAGGGTTCACCACCGCTTAACCTGCAAGGCATCGGTTAACGGCCAAAAAACATCGCAGATGATGGAACCAATGGATGCCAGTTTTGATCAGGTGATCTTAGCAAAAGATGCGATCAAAGCAGACCATGATACCATGAGAGGGGGGCAGGATAATGCCAAAACAAACGACCAAAATTATTTCGCTATTTAATCATAAAGGTGGCGTTTCAAAAACGACGACCGTTTTCCATCTTGGTTGGAAAATGGCGCGTCTTGGGCAAAAAGTTCTGATTGTTGATGCCGATCCGCAATGCAATTTAACGGGGCTAACGCTTGGGCTAGAAGATTATGATTCGTTGTTTAAATTTTATGATAGTAAGCAAAATACCGATATTTTTAACAGTCTTGCGCCGATATTCGCGATAGATAGTGTTGGTGCCGTTGCATCACTTAGTACATCGATTACGGAAACCAGGAATGAAAACCTTTTTGTTCTTGCAGGTAATATTCGTTTTTCTGAAATAGACACACAAATTGCTACGGCTTTAACAAGTAGCGGAACTATACCGATCCTTCGAACATTCGTGGGGGCTTTTCATAATTTGATAAAACGCATCTCCAAAGAACACGATATTGATATTGTTCTTATTGATATGAGCCCTAGTGTTTCGGCGACAAATCAGTGTATTTTAATGAGCTCAGATTATTTCATCATTCCGCTTTCTCCTGATTTTTACTGCTATCAAGCCATAGATTCTTTGAGCAATGTTTTGCCGAAATGGGCCGTTGATGTTCATACATTTAAAGGTAAGGGAGATTATTCTCTGCCAGAAACCCCTCCGAAAATGCTTGGTTTCATAACGCAAAATTACAGAATTTATACCGTTAATAATGATGAAGCAGAGGACTTGGAACAGAAACAAATGGCAAAAGCCTATTCAGAATGGCTTGATAAAATCAAAGCTGTTACCGGTGCGACATTGGTACCTGCTCTGCGTAAGGCAAAAATGATCGTAGATGAGTCTGTTTTTAGAGAGGCTGTTTCTTACGATTCACCCTATAACTTGGCAGGTATTCAAAATTTCAGCGGCTTAATACCCGTTTCTCAGAAATTGTCCAAACCCATTTATGAACTGACCGAAACAGATGGGAACTGGAGTGGGGCAAGATGGCTTCGAAAAGATAAGAATGAGAAGGAGCACGGCATAAAAATTAACATCGCAGAGGCGAACAAAGTTTATACCAATCTTGCCAATTCTGTTCTTAAAATGATTAACGATTGATGCCAGCCTAGGGGCCAGGATCCCTCAGGTGCTGATGGTTAAACGACACCCCTGTAGACTTCTGTTGTAAGTCATACTATAATATTGGTTATATCGCATAACAAGGGCTTTATCATACAGTGATATCACTTATAACGCCATCCAAAGCCCAGCAGAAACTGGCCGAACATGTCCGCCAGCGGCGCTTGGCTATGGAACTAACGCAGGCAGGGCTTGCTGAGCGCGCGGGCGTGCCGTTGCCCACCTTGCGCAAATTTGAACAGCAGGGCGTGCTCTCGCTGGCGGCATTTCTCAAGCTGCATATGGTGTTGGGCGGATTGGACGACATCATCAGGGCGACAGCCCCCGCGCCCAAACCATTTGCCTCGATTGACGAGGTTCTGGCGGTCAGGACCACACGTAAGAGGGGGGTCAGGAAATGAACAATCATGCGCCTGTAAGGGAAATCAAGGTTGGCCTGAATTTTGGCACAGAAACACTTGCCGTTGGTCGCCTCGCCATGCGGGATCGCGCCGTCTATTTCGAATATGATCAAGCGTTCTTGGCCAAAGGGCTGGAAATTTCGCCGCTGCATCTGCCGCTTGCATCTGGCGTAACCCGTTTGGATAAACGCCTGTTTGAGGGCTTGCCTGGGGTGTTTTATGACAGCCTGCCGGATGGATGGGGCCGTTTGCTTGTGGACCGTTTTGCCCGATCGCGCGCAAGCTTGCCGTCAGAGCTTACACCGCTGGACAGGTTGGCGCATGTGGGGGCTCATGGCATGGGCGCGCTGGTGTATGAGCCAGATCACAGCGCCGATAAAACCAGCGGCAGCATCAGTTTGGATCAGCTGGCAACGCAGGCGCAGGATGTCTTGGACGGTGGGGCGGGCGATGTTCTGCAAGAACTTTTGGCCCTGAACGGTTCCTCCGCCGGCGCCCGCCCTAAAGCCTTGATAGGCGTTGATGCCACCCAGCAGCAGATCATCCATGGCGCGCATGATCTTCCCCCTGGCTACGCGCCGTGGATGGTCAAATTTGCCCATACCCATGACGGCAGTGATGCGGGCGCGATCGAATATATTTACGCGCTGATGGCAAAAGATGCTGGCATTGATATGCCCGACATCCATTTGTTCCCGGCAAAGCAGGGATCGGGGTATTTTGCGGTTCGGCGTTTTGACCGCGACGGCAAACAGCGTCTGCACATGCACACCGCCGGCGGCTTGCTGCATTCGGATTTCCGTACCCCTTCGCTGGATTATGAGGATCTGGTCGCGTTAACCGGCAGGCTGACCCGCGATATGCGGGAGGTTGAAAAAATGGTGCAACGCGCTGTTTTTAATGTCTTGTCCCATAACCAAGACGATCACGCCAAGAATTTCAGTTTTCTGATGGATCCAACCGGCGCCTGGAAACTCTCGCCCGCCTATGACCTCACCTTTTCTGCTGGCCCAAATGGTGAACAAAGCACCATGGTGATGGGCGCAGGGGTGATGGGTGAAGGAGTGGGGCTCGCCACAGAACAGCTGCTAAAACTGGGCGCCGCGGCCAACCTATCGCCAAAGCCTATACGGGAGATGATAGAACGAACCCAAGCCGCCCTGGCAAAATGGCAGGGTCTGGCAAAAGAACATGGCATTGCTGCCGACACTATTGCCCTGATCAGCAGACGAATGAATGGCCGATCTTAAACAGCTAAAGACGGTTTTTGTGGACGGTCAGAATTGGCCGGCATTTTTTGCGCCTGCCCCTGTGCCGCCAGCACGCTGCTGGGGGTGGTGAAAATATCGGGCTCCGACAAAAGATGGGCGGTAAAATTGGGGCCAACCAGCGCCGCCAACTGATCGGCAAACACATCGGCGCCATGGCTGGCTGAGCCAAAGGCGGGCAGAATCAGCCGGTTGTCGCTTTCCACGTAGCACCGGTGGCGCAGGGTCAGGTGGCCGTTCTGCAGCTTGGCGGTGGGCTGGAAATAGCCGCTGATTTCTGGGCGGGTTTCGGTCAATGAGGCTTTGGCACGCAGCACCAGCCCGCCGGTTTGTGCCTCAACCGCCTGTTGCCCGCCCAGCAAGCTGCCGATATCCTCATGGGTGTCATCGGTTAACCAAATCCAGTTGTGCCGGCGCACATATTGCCGCAGCCAATAGCGGGCATCCTTAAGCTTGTTGGCCAGCGCACTATCTCCCCCGCCTTTCCACTGATTGTTGTCCTCCAAACAATACACGGTGGTCGGCTCAAACCGGCTAAGGCGATCTTGCAGCAACCCCAGGGTAATCGCCCAGTGCTCGTCATGTTCGATGGCAGAGGCGCGCCCCCCCCTGCTTAGGCGATGGCGGCTGTTGGCGGCGCCCTCCAAATCAAATTGCGGGGCGGGTGGTTCGGCCAGCAAATTGGACAGAATCATTGCCCCTTGGCTTGGCCAATACACAATGCGGCCAGCCAACACCAACTCATGTCCACCAAACTGGGCAATATTTTGGTTGAGTTGATAGGTGATGCTCATGAAACGATCCTTATCAGAGGTGATGGTTGTCTGTTACCAAGCAAGAATCGTGCCAGGGGTGCTGGTGCAGAATTTTCCTGTGCCCCACACCGCTGGTTGATTCCACCTTGTTGATTATTGCGGCCAGAATCCGTTAAGGTTTTTTTATGAGCCGTGCCCCCCACCACACCCCGCAACCGCGGGCTGCCTTTACCCGTCCACCCCCTGTGGCCAATTCAAACCATCGGCCGGCATGGTGGATTCGCTTGGCGCGTGGGCTGGTTTGTTGGGCGGGGTTTGGGCTTTCGCTGGCGGTTCTGCTGGCGTTGATCAGTTACGATTTAAGCGATCCATCGCTGAACAGTTGGACCATGACGGATACGGCATCGCATGGAACCCATAACTGGTTGGGCATGGGGGGCGCCCTGTTTGCCGATTTGGCTTGGCAGGGGTTGGGGGCGGTTGGTTTGTTGTTGCCGCTTTACGGCTTGCGCCAAAGCTATGGCCCGTGCCGCCTGGCATGGCTGGGGTGGGCAGGCGTGCGGGGCATGGTCGCCCGTCCAGACCATCGTCGGCAACTGTTTGGCTCCTATGGCCTGTATGTTTGGGCGCGGGGCGTGCTGTTGCTGCTTACCCTGTCCAGCCTGTGTCTGGTGGCGGATCAGCTGCAACAGCTGGGCGCAGCGTTTTTTGGGGAAAGGGCGGTTTGGGGCGGGATGTTTGGCCAGTATCTGCACCATCGTTACCAACAGACCGGTTGGGCGATGCTGCCCCTGCCCCTGATGTTTGGCCTGCTGGGCTGCTGGTTGTTGTTTACCTCCTACCGCGTGCATTGGGCGGCTTGGTGGGGTGGGGTACAAAATGTGATCAGCCGATTGTCGCCGCGCTATTGGTTCAGCTGTTGGCAGGTTCACCGTGCCCGAACCCACATGGCGCCCGCGGCGCGTTTTGCGCCAGCCTTGATGCCGATGCGTCCCCATGTGGCGCGCCAAGAGTTGGCGGAGGATTCCGGCGGTGAGGATGCGATCCCCCCCCCGCCCAGCTTTAGCGCGGCGGCGGCGGATAGGGCGTTCGGTGGGGGGGCGTTTGCAGCGGTGGAGGATGAGGATGATGTTGCGCCGCCAAAAACCGCTCAAAGAACGGCGGTGATTCTGCCCTTGATGGCGCCCCAGGCGGCAAAAGCGGCAAAAGCCGCAGCGAGTGACTTTCCCAAAAAGGCGGCCACTGACTTTCCCAAAAAGGCGGCCACCTCAGCCGCAGCCGGTGATGAGGTCAGCGGCGCGCGCAGCACCATCCCGCCCCTGAACCTGCTGAAACAGCCGCCGGCCAAGATGGTGGCCACCTTTGACCGCAAGGATCTTGAGCAAAAGGCGGCCGATCTGCTGGTCGCCTTGGCCGATTATGGGGTTAAGGCGCAGATTCACAATATTCATCCGGGGCCAGTCGTCACCCTGTTTGAGGTTGAGCCGGCGGCCGGCGTTAAGGCGTCCCGCGTCATCAGCCTGGCCGATGATTTGGCGCGGGCGATGCGGGCGGTTTCGGTGCGGGTGTTTGTGTTGGCCGGCACCAATCTGATGGGGGTTGAGGTGCCCAACGCCAACCGTGAAACCATTTACCTGCGCGAAGTTCTTAGCCACCAAGTGTTTCAGGAATATGCCGGCAAATTGCCGTTGGTGCTGGGCAAGGATATTGGCGGCGCTGGGGTGGTGGCCGATTTGGCGCGCATGCCGCATTTGTTGGTGGCGGGCACGACCGGATCGGGCAAATCGGTGGGGCTGAACAGCATGATCCTGTCGCTGCTGTACAAGCTGTCGCCCGAACAGGTGCGCTTTATTATGATCGATCCCAAAATGCTGGAACTGTCGGTTTATGACGGCATCCCGCATTTGTTAACGCCGGTGGTGACCGATCCCAAAAAGGCCATCGTCGCCCTGAAATGGACGGTTAAGGAGATGGAGAACCGCTATCGGCAAATGGCCAATCTGGGCGTGCGCAATATCGAGGGCTATAACCAGCGGTTGCGCGAAGCGCGTGAGCGTGGGGAGATTCTGAAAAAACGGGTGCAGACCGGTTACGATCCCGAAACCGGCAAACCCAGTTTTGAGGATCAGGCGCTGGATCTGAACGAGTTGCCATTGATTGTGGTGGTGGTGGACGAAATGGCCGATTTGATGCTGGTGGCGGGCAAGGAGATTGAGGCGGCGATTCAGCGGTTGGCGCAAATGGCGCGGGCGGCCGGCATCCATATCATCATGGCCACCCAGCGCCCCAGCGTGGATGTGATTACCGGCACCATCAAGGCCAATTTCCCCACCCGTATCAGCTTTCAGGTGACCTCAAAAATCGACAGCCGCACCATTTTGGGGCAAATGGGCGCCGAACAGCTGTTGGGGCAGGGGGACATGCTGTACATGTCGACCGGCGGCAAATTGATTCGCGTGCATGGGCCCTTTGTCAGCGATGGGGAGGTGGAGTCGATCGCCAATTTCCTGCGCGCCTTGGGTGAGCCCAACTACCTGATGGGGGTCACCGATGATGAAGATGGCGAGGTGGGCCTAGGTGAAAAAGGCGGCAGGGGCGGCGGTGATGATGCCAATGGTGGCGATCTTTACAACCAAGCCATCAACGTCATTCTTTCCGAGAAAAAAATTTCCACCAGCCTGCTGCAACGCCACCTGCAAATCGGCTATAACCGCGCCGCCAAATTGATGGATGAGTTGGAGCGCGAAGGGGTGGTCAGCGCCCCCGGGCATTCTGGCAAACGGCAAATCCTGATCGGCGACGGTTAAATCAGCTGTTAAGCCTGATTTGTTTTTATGGGCAAGGCCTAGGATTTTGTGGTATTCTTACTGGATTGCACATGTTCCCTCCATCCCCGTTACGGATCTTTATGGACCCCGCAGCCCTTATCGCCAAAATCCCCGATTTTCCGACCCCTGGCGTGTTGTTTTACGACATTTCGCCCCTGTTGGCGGATGTGCAGGCTTGGCGTGCCACGATTGAGCAGTTGACGGCATTGATTCGTCCCTTTCAGCCAGACGTGCTGGTCTGTGTGGAATCACGCGGCTTTTTGCTGGTTTCGCCCTTGGCCTTGGCCCTGAATGTGGGCTTTACCATGGTGCGCAAATCGGGGAAATTGCCCGGGCAAACCATGAAATTGCGCTACAATCTGGAGTACGGCACCGATTTTCTTGAGATTCAGATGAACAGCATCAAACCCAACCAACGGGTGGTGATTGTCGATGATTTGTTGGCGACCGGCGGAACGGTGGCGGCCACCGCTGAGCTGGTCAAAAAGATGCAGGGCCAGGTGGTCGGGTTGGGGTGTTTGATCGAGTTGCGCCATTTGCAGGGCCGCAACCGGCTGAATTTTCCGGTTACGACGCTGTTGACTTTTTAGGGGGTAACTTTTTAGCGGCTTTGTTGCGCGGACTCACGTTTTTGGCGGCGTTCATCCATGGTTTTGCGCACCTCTGCCTGTTGTTCCGGCGTCATTTGCTGATAGCATTTGCGCATTTCCGCCCGTCTGGCCTCCTGCTGCGCAGGCGTCATTTGTTTCCAGCGGTCACGCGCCGCGTTATCCTCCTTTGAGCCAGGTGCAGGGCGGCTGCAGTCAAGGGCTGGGGTGGCCTTGGCGGCCAGGGGTTGGGCGGCTTGGGGCTGTGCAGCTTGAGCGCTTAAGTTGGCGGAGGCTAAAGAAACCAGCAATACTGTTAAAAAACAACCGACTAAACGGCTGTTGGTCGAAAATCTCGTCATCACAACATTCCTAAAATAGGGTTACGAAACCGCCCTTAGCTTGGCGCCAACCGACTGTAGCAAAGGAATGAAGTTGGGGAAACTGGTTAGGATGGCGCTGACGTCATCAATCACCACCGGTTGTTGGCTGGCCAAACCCAGCACCAGAAAGCTCATCGCCACGCGGTGATCCAATTGGGCGTTCAGGGTGGCGCCGCCCGTCACGCTGCCGTTGCCGCCAGTGACGTACAGATCGTCGCCGTCAATCCGAACATCAACCCCGCAAAGGCTAAGCCCATCGGCCGCCGCCCGCAACCGATCCGTCTCCTTAGCCCGCAACTCCGCCAGGCCACGAAACACGCTGGTGCCATTGGCGAAGGCCGCCACCACCGCCGCGATCAGATATTCATCAATCATGCTGGGCGCACGGTTGGCCGGCACATCCACCGCGGTCAGGTTGGGGCTGTAGCGAACCAGAATATCCGCCACCAGCTCCCCCCCCTGATCGCGCTGGTTCAGCAGGGTTAAATCGGCGCCCATTTCCTGCAGGGTGGTGATAAAGCCGGTGCGCAGGGGGTTCATGCCAACACCGGTAACGGTCAGCTGTGAACCCTTGACCACCGCGGCAGCACCCAGTAAGAAGGCGGCTGAGCTGGGGTCGCCAGGAACCGCCAGATTCAAGGGTTTAAGCGGATTTTGCGGCGCATCAATCGACCAACAAACCCCCTCATGCGTGCGCTCTTGACGCAGCTCAGCCCCCATCGCGGTCAGCATGCGTTCGGTGTGGTCGCGGGTTGGTTCAGGCTCAACCACCACCGTGGTGCCCTCAGCCCGCAAACCGGCCAGCAGAATCGCCGATTTCACCTGGGCGGATGCAACGGGGAGTTTGTAGTGAATCGCCCGCAGCGGTTGGTGGCCATGCATGGTCAGCGGCAACCGGTCTTTTGATCGGCCCATAAAGCTTGCGCCCATCCGCCTTAACGGGGTTAGCACCCGTTCCATCGGCCGGCTGCGCAGGCTGGCATCGCCGGTAAAGGTCATGCCAAAGGGGCATCCGGCCAACAGCCCCAGCAGCAGCCGGGTTGAGGTGCCTGAATTGCCCAGATCCAGCACCGTGGCGGGTTCTTGCAGGCCATCAAGCCCAACACCCTGCACTTGCCAATGGCCATCCCCAAGCCGATCAATGGTCACCCCGCAGGCGCGCAGGGCGGCGGCGGTTGCCAACACATCCTCCCCCTCCAGCAATCCGGTAAATTGGCTGGTGCCGGTGGCCAAGGCGCCCAACATCAGGCAGCGGTGGGAAATCGATTTGTCCCCCGGCACCGCCACCGTGCCGGTCAGGCCAGGCGATAGCGCCGCCTGATAGGGCATGGCTTCGGGGTGAGCAGGGGCGGGCGTGGTAAAGGAATCGGTCATGGCAACAGTTTTATCGATCCTCCATCAAAAGGTCAAACAGACTGTTTGTGTTTAACCCTTGTTCGAGGTTATCTTGGTTTTTTTCAACCGCTACCCTCATTTTAGGGGAAGGCCTTCATGCCGTTACCATCTGCGCCCCCCTCCTCCCCCAAAAACACCCCAAGAAAAATTCTGCATGCCGCGCGGGAAATTTTGACTGAGTTTGAGGAATATGCCCCGCCCCTAGACCGCCTGCTGCATCGTTATTACAAAGAACGCCGCTGGTTGGGTTCGGGCGATCGCCGGGCGATTGGCGTGGTGATTTACAGCCTGATGCGCCAATGGGCGATGTTGGATTGGCACCTGCAGCAGGCCGCCCTGCCGCTTAACGCCCTTAACCGTCTGGCTCTATGGCACTTGTTGGCACAGCCGTTGCTAAACGACAGCGTCTTGCTGGATCTCGATTGGTTGCTGCCAGATGGGCCGGATAGGGAAATCGAGTCGCTGCTTGAAATTGCGCACCATGTTGATCCGTCGGTCTATCCCGCATGGGTGGCCACCAATTGCCCCGAATGGTTGGCGGCGGATTTGCAGCAGGTGTTTGGCGATGGCTTTGCGGTTGAGATGGCGGCGCTGAATCAGCCAGCTGGGGTCGACCTGCGCGTTAACACCCGCCGCCGTGATCGCGCGACTTGGCTACGGGATTTGCAAAGCCATGATTGGGCGGCTACCCCCACCCCGCTTAGCCCCTTTGGCATTCGCCTGCCTGAGCGGTTCAATTTTAACGACCTGCCCGCCATTCAAGATGGGTGGCTGGAGGTGCAGGATGAGGCCGCCCAAATCGCTGCCAGTTTGGTGGGCGCCAAGGCCGGCATGCGGGTGTTGGATCTGTGCGCGGGCGCTGGCGGCAAGGCTTTGGCTCTGGCCGATCGGATGGAGGGCAAGGGGCAACTGCTGCTGACCGATATTGATCCCGGCAAGCTGCAACGCGCCAAGCAACGCTTAAGCCGGGCGGACGTGCAAAACGCCCAAATCCGCTTGTTGAGTGCCTCAGGCGATGGGGATGGCGAGGGGTTGAGTGATGCCTGGCTGCGTCGCCAAACGGCCAAGTTCGATCGCGTGCTGGTGGACTCCCCCTGCAGCGGCACCGGCACCTGGCGCCGCAACCCCGACGCGCGTTGGCGTTTGACCGCTGAGGATATCGAGGAATTGATCGCCCTGCAGCGCGATCTGTTAACCCGTGCGGCTCCGTTGGTGAAAGCTGGGGGCTGGTTGATCTACGCCACCTGCTCGATTTTGCCGGCCGAGAATCAGCAACAGGCGGATTGGTTTGCGGCGCAGGCTTTGGCTGGCGATTTTCGCCCCCTGCAACCTGCTGAGTGGTTGGCGGAGGTTCCAGAACTCGCGCCCATCGCCCCCCAATTGCTGGCCGAACAGGGGGATCAGGGGTTTGTGCTGACCCCAGCGCGCCATGGCACCGATGGATTCTATATCATGGCCTGGGCGCGGGCTGCAGTTTAGTCGTTTCGCTTGCTGGTGCCGCTAAGAAAAGCCATAGTAGCGGGGGCGCGTGACGCCTGATCCATTGCAACCACAAAGATGCCCTGCCCATGCCCGCCCTGACCCTTGCTGATTTTGCGATGATCGCCGTGATCGCATTTTCTGGGCTGTTTGCCTTTGTGCGCGGCTTTGTGCGCGAACTGTTTGGGGTTGGCAGCTGGGTTGGCTCCGCCGTGATTACCTTTTTTGGCTATGGCAGCACCACCGCTTTTAGCCGCGAGTTCATCGACAACCGCCTGTTCGCGGATTTGACCGGCATTATCGGCTTGTTCCTGGTCAGTTTGGTGCTGTTTTCGCTGCTAACCCATCTGGTCGCCAATCGGGTGCGGGGCACGATTTTGGATGCGCCGGATCGGGCGTTGGGCTTGGCTTTTGGCCTGTTGCGGGGGATTGCGGTGGTGGCACTGTTGCTGCTGGGCATTCAAACCATGGTGGATGAGGATAAACGGCCAGGGTGGTACAACACATCCCACCTTGCCCCATTGCTTTTGGATTACAGCCAGCAGGGCTTGTTGGAGGCGCAACGCCGGTTGGATGTGTCGGTGCCCACCCTTACCCCAGAAAGCCAAAGCAAAGAAAACCCACGCAAAGAAATGCCAGCTGAGCCCAACGCTGCTAAGGAACCTGAGGTGCTATTGCCTGAGGTGTTGACGCCAGTTGCGAAAGAGTTGTTGCCAGCGCTTCTGCCAGAGGGGCTTCCCAATGGTGCCCCGTCAACCAAAACCCCGGAAAAAACGCCAGTAAAAATCCCGGCCAAAACCAGCAAATCAACCGGTCCTGCCTATGAAACCGATGACCGCAAAAGGCTGGACGAACTTTTTGAAAAAAAACCTTAGGGATTTCGGGAACATCTGTGTATACCAAGGGGTGAACTTAACGGATTGGCGCAAACCATGGCCTGCTTTTGGTGGCCGCGTTTGGGTTCTTAAGTTTCAAAATTTTTGTTGTGACCCAAAGTTAGGCAGCTGTATTGATGTTTGACCAACTTCGTGAAGAATGCGGCGTTTTTGGCATCTACGCCCATAGTGAGGCGGCGGCGCATACCGCGCTTGGTCTGCACGCCCTGCAACACCGGGGGCAGGAGGCGGCCGGTATCGTTTCCTATGACGGGCAGCAATTCTACATCCATCGGGGCCTTGGTCAGGTGGCCGACAATTTTGGCGATGCGGCGACCATCCAGCGGCTGCGCGGCAATAGCGCGATTGGCCATGTGCGTTACGCCACCAGCGGCGATACCACCCTGCGCAACGTGCAGCCGATTTTTGTGGATCTTGCCAAGGGCGGTTTTGCCCTGTGCCACAACGGCAATCTTACCAACGCGCTTAGCCTGCGTCAGGATTTGGTGCAGAATGGGGCGATTTTTCAGAGCACTTCGGATACCGAGGTGATCATCCATCTGATGGCGACCAGCAAAAAACGCCAATTGGCCGATGATCTGATCACCGCCTTGCAGCAGGTTGAGGGCGCCTATTCCCTGATTGCGTTGGCACGCGATCAGCTGATCGGGGTGCGTGACCCCCTGGGCATCCGGCCATTGGTGCTGGGGCATATCGATGGCAGCCCGATTTTGGCCTCAGAAACCTGCGCCCTGGATATTCTGGGCGCGGAGTTCGTGCGCGATGTTGAGCCGGGTGAGGTGGTGGTGATTTCCAACAACGGCATCAAATCGCTGTTTCCCTTTCGCACCCAACCCCAACGCTTTTGCATCTTTGAATTCATCTATTTCGCCCGCCCTGACAGCCAGGTTGAGGGAACCAGTGTCTACAAGGCGCGCAAGGCCATTGGCACCGAGTTGGCGCGGGAAAGTGCGGTTGATGCCGATGTGGTGGTGCCGGTTCCCGATTCTGGCGTTGCCTCAGCCCTTGGCTATGCGGCAGAGGCGGGGCTGCCCTTTGAGCTGGGGATCATCCGCAACCACTATGTTGGCCGCACCTTTATTGAGCCAACCGATCATATCCGCAATTTGGGGGTTAAGCTGAAACACAACGCCAACCGCCATGCGCTGCAGGGCAAACGGGTGGTGTTGGTGGATGACAGCATCGTTCGTGGCACCACCTCAACCAAAATTGTCGAACTGGTGCGCAGCGCTGGCGCGCGGGAGGTGCATATTCGGGTGGCCAGCCCCCCCATCACCCATTCCTGTTTTTACGGGGTCAACACCCCAGACCGCGATAAGCTGGTGGCGGCGCGGATGGATCTTGAGGAAATGGCGCGTTATATTGGTGCGGATTCGCTGGCCTTTGTCAGCCTGGATGGGCTGTACCGCGCCTTGGGTCAGTCGGCGGGGCGCAGCAAAAACCAGCCGCAATTTTGTGATGCCTGCCTGACCGGTGAATACCCGATTCATCCCATTGATCATGAGCAACAACAGGAAATTCCGATCAGTTCCACCCTTTTTTGATCACGGCGGGGTTTTGCGCAAAATTCTTACCAGTTGTTAACTTTTTGTTCGTTATGATTAAGCACCGCTTAACAGGCCCGTTCTTTATCGTCGCCTAAATCAGGAAATTCTTATGTCAGAGACCGAATCTTCCCATGAATTAAATGTTGAGCCCGGCGATCATCCTGAGGGGGAGGAGGGGGCAAAGTCAGCCAAGAAGAAGAAAAGCAAGAAAAAGCTTTTGATGCTGGTTGGGCTGGTTGTGCTGCTGGCGGCTGGCGGGGGGGGCGCGGTGGTGATGCTGAAAAAACCGCCCGAGGGAGCTGAGGGGGCAGAGGGTGCCGAACATGCTGAGGGGAAGGAGCACGGCAAAAAATCTGACAAGAAAAAACACGCCAGCAAGGACGGTAAGAAAGAGGGCAAACACGGCAAAGATGGCAAAGAAGTACCCTCAGTATTTGTCACCCTGCCCGATATCGCGGTCAATTTGGCGGGATCGGCCAAACATACCAGTTTTTTAAAGATAAAAATCAACCTAGAGGTGGCGGATGAGCACACCGCCAAAGTGGTGAAGGATGTAATCCCCCGCATCGTTGACAGTTTCCAGCTGTACCTGCGCCAATTGCGGATTGAGGATCTGCAGGGGTCAGCTGGTATGTACCGCCTGCGGGAGGAGTTGTTGTCTAGGGTGAACAAGGTTGCTGAGCCGGCTGAGGTTGAGGATGTGTTGTTTGCCGAATTTTTTGCCCAATAGAACCATCAACAAACAGGAAGTTCCCAATGGCTGATGATCCCTTAGATTCTGGTGGCGGCTATGAGGCGGAGGATGAGGATTTTGGTGCCTCCTCGCATGTGCTTAACCAAGATGAGATTGACAGCCTTTTAGGCTTTGGCCGCGACACCGGCGATGAAACCGCGCTGGCGGGGATTAAGGCGATTGTTAACAGCGCCTTGGTCTCCTATGAACGTCTGCCGATGTTGGAGGTGGTGTGCGATCGCCTGGTGCGGATGCTGTCCACCAGCCTGCGCAACTTTACCTCAGACAGCGTTGAGGTGTCGTTGGAGGGGATTACCGCCACCCGTTTTGGCGACTACCTGAACTCCATCCCCCTGCCCGCGATGCTGGCGGTGTTTAAGGCTGAGGAGTGGGACAACTATGGCCTGCTGACCGTTGATTCCTCGCTGATTTATTCGGTGGTGGACGTGCTGTTGGGTGGTCGGCGGGGAACAGCTGCCATGCGGATTGAGGGACGCCCCTATACCACCATTGAGCGCGGCCTGGTGGAACGCATGGTCAATGTGGTGCTGGTGGATTTGTCGGCGGCCTTTGACCCCCTAAGCCCGGTCAATTTCAATTTTGACCGCTTGGAAACCAACCCGCGCTTTGCCGCCATTGCCCGTCAGGCCAACGCCGCGGTTCTGGTGCGCTTTCGGGTGGATATGGAAGACCGTGGGGGGCGGATGGAGCTGGTGATCCCCTACGCCACCCTGGAGCCGGTGCGCGAACTGCTGATCCAAATGTTCATGGGGGAAAAATTTGGTCGCGATACGATCTGGAAAACCCGATTGGCCAGCGAGTTGTGGTTAACCGATATTGAAATTCAGGCGGTGTTGGATGAGGTGGTGTTGCAGCTGCACGACGTGATCAATTGGCAGGTGGGCACCAGAATTTTGTTGAATGTTGAGCCCAACGCGCCGGTGGAATTGCGTTGTGGCGATGTGCCGATGTTTAATGCTAAGGTTGGTCGCAAACGTGACTGTATGGCGGTCAAGGTTGACGAGAAACTTTTTCACGAAAGCAATATTCTGGAATGACCCTTACCATTATCGCCCTGATCGTGCAGTTGTTGGTGGCCGGATTGCTGGTTGCCACCATTGTCTACGCCTTTATCCTGAACCGCAAACTTACCAGCCTTCGCAACGATCAGTCGCAATTTGAGCAGTTGATCGTGCAATTTACCAGCGCGCTGGGGTTGGCCGACAACGGGGTACAAAATCTGCGCAACGCGGCGTTGGAGGCGGGGGGATCCTTGCAAAAATTTATCGATCGCGCCCAAATTCTGCGCGATGAGCTGGCCTATATGTTGGAAAGCGGCGACACGCTGGCCGGCAATCTGGCCGATCGCATTCAAGTCACCCGGCAAAGCAGCCAAAAGGCGGCCAAGGATGCCGCCAAGGATGCTGCACGAGATGCCGATGCCAGCGGCGCGCTGAACGATGCCGAAAAATTGGCCGCGCAAATTGTCGCCGCCACCGATGATGCCATGCCTGAGACCGAGAAAAGCCGTGAGAAAACCATTATGAAAGCCTTGCGTGGGTTGCGCTGATGAAAATTCTTCGCCGTCGTATCCGGATTTTGCCCACCACCATTTTGGTGTTGGCGCTGCTGCTGCCCCTGCAGTTGAACATCATCAGCAACGGCATTGATCTGGTGTTCGCCTCGGCAGAGGCTAAGGATGCTGAACCCAAAAAAGAGCCTGCGCCAGCCGATAAGAAAGAAGACAAAAAGGCCGATAAGCCAGAGGAGGCCAAGAAAGACGAGACTAAGGGCGAACCCGCATCGGCGGGCGCGGCTGCCCCTGGCGCTGTGGATCCCAACAAAATGAGCGTGTCGGAAATGGATTTGTTGCAGGCCTTGTCCAAACGGCGCGAGGATTTGGATGCGCGTGAAAAGGCGATTGGCGAAAAGGCCGCGCTGATGGAGGCGACCGAAAAACGCATTACCGGCAAGATTGAGGAGTTGGCGGTGGTGCAAAAACAGCTGGAGGCGTTGAAGGCGGAAATTCAACAGCTGGTCGCCGCCCACCGCAAGGAAGAAAGCGACAAGCTGGACAGCCTGGTCAAAATCTACGAAACCATGAAGCCTAAGGAGGCGGCGGCGATTTTTGACGAGCTGGACAACGCCGTGCTGCTGCAGGTGCTGGGCAAGATGAAGGAGGCCAAGGCGGCGGTGATTATGGCCAACATGAACCCCGCCAAGGCCAAAACCATTACCGGCCTGCTGATTGAGCAGCAAAAAATGCCAGCGATCCCGGAATAGCCACCCTGATGAGCAGTCTAAATCCTAAGGAAGCCCGCCATTTTGCCGAACATGCCAAGGATTGGTGGACACCAAAAGCTGGCTATGACGCCCTGCACGCCATTACGCCGCTGCGCCTTGGTTATATCCGCGATCAGCTGTGCGGGCATTTTCGGCTGGATGGGGATCAGCCGCAACCCCTGAGCGGTCTGAAGATTCTGGACGTTGGCTGTGGCGGCGGGCTGGTGGCCGAACCGCTTAGCCGGCTGGGCGCGGAGGTGTTGGGGCTGGACGCCGACCCCACCAGCATCGCGGTGGCAACCGAGCATGCGGCGCTGGGCGCGCTGCCGATCCATTACCAATGCGGCTTGGTTGAGGAGCTGCCGGATGAGCCCAGCTTTGATGCGATTGTCGCCCTGGAAATTCTGGAGCATGTGGCCGATCCGGCGGCGTTTATCGCCGAACTGGCCAAACGGCTGAACAAGGGCGGCATCCTGGTGGTCAGCACCCTGAACCGCACCCCCCAAGCCTTTCTGCTGGGCATTGTGGCGGCTGAGCGTTTGTTGCGCTGGGTACCAACCGGCACCCATCATTGGTCGCAATTCCTGCGCCCCAGCGAGCTGGCCGCCCATGGCCGCGCCGTCGGCCTGACCCTGACCAACCTGAGGGGTCTGCAGTTTTCGCCCCGCCATCGCCTGTTGGGCCAGCCCGCCTGGCGCCTTGGCGACGATCTTGGCATCAATTATTTGGGCGTTTTGGTTGAAACGCCTGCAGTTTAGCCCGCTTTTTCATCAAAGCTTCATAAACTCGGCCTAGACTGTAGGGAAATGATGAATTTTTGTTAAGAAATAGGATGTGGTGATGTCGACTCTTACGGACCTAGGACCTTACGGCGCGTTACAAATTGGTACAGAAGTCATACTGGGCAAGCCCGTCACCTATGGTTTGGCTGATCCTGACAGGGCTGGTCTTGGGGGAAGGATCGCTCTTTTTGCGGTCAACGGGTTTGAAACTACCTGGGAGGTGATGTGGAAGCGGGGGGGTCCAATGGGTGTCGTTGGTTCTGTGATGAATGGGACTTTCGACTTATTGGATTGCGATAGTGGTGATACAGCCGTTTTCGAAGCAATAGAAGAGTTTGTTGGGGATACACTCGTAAACCCTGTTGTCGCGCCGTTGAAATTTGCGGCTTTCGCCACCGTTCTAAGCTTTGCGGGTGGTGGCGCCAGCAACGTGATCGTCTCCACCAATGGTGGCATTGCACAAGCGGCGGGCGGCAATGGTGGTGGTAGCGGTGGTGGCGGTAATGGAGGACAGACCTCAGACCAATTTGATGATGGCACATTAGATGATGACGGCAGCAATTCCCGCAATGACTACCTCCCTCCCAACGCAACGTTCAACACCCGCTAACCCCCCCCAAAAAAACACCCCCCTTTTCAGCCCACCCCGATCGTGCTTTATTAAGGCCAGTGCTTTCTCGTTTTTGTTGAAAAGGATTTGTGATCATGCTGGCCAGCCGTCTTTCCGCCGTTAAACCATCCCCCACCCTGGCGTTAACCCAATTGGCGCGGGAGCTTAAGGCGGCGGGGCGCGACATCATCGATTTGTCGGCGGGTGAGCCGGATTTTGATACGCCAGAACCGGTGAAACAGGCGGCGATTGCGGCAATGGCGCGCGGCGACACCAAATACACCGCGGTGGATGGCACGCCGGCGCTAAAGGCCGCGGTTCAGGCCAAATTCAAACGCGACAACGGGCTGGATTACGCGCTGGATGAAATTATCGCCGCCACCGGCAACAAACAGCTGCTGTTCAACGCGATGCAGGCCACCTTGGATGCTGGGGATGAGGTGATCATTCCGGCCCCTTATTGGGTGTCCTATCCCGATATGGCGCTGCTGGCGGGCGGCACGCCGGTGTTTGTGCCGTGCAGGGAGGAGGATGGCTTTAAATTGCGGGCTGAGGATTTGGCGGCGGCGATTACCCCGCGCTCAAAATGGCTGATCCTGTGCTCCCCCTCAAACCCAACCGGCAGCACCTATAGCCAGGCTGAACTGGGAATGTTAGCGGTGGTGATTCGCCAACATCCCCAATTGCTGGTGCTAAGCGATGATATTTATGAGAAATTGGTGTTTGATGGCCAACAGTTTGGCAATATCCTGAACGCCGCGCCCGATCTGCAGCCCCGCACCCTGATCGCCAATGGGGTGTCGAAATCGCATGCGATGACCGGCTGGCGCTTGGGCTATGCTGGTGGCCCCAAAACCCTGATTAAGGCGATGGCGCTGATTCAATCGCAATCCACCTCAAACCCCTGTTCGATCAGTCAGGCCGCGGCGGTTGAGGCCTTGAACGGCGATCAGGGCTTTTTAACCGGTTGGATTCAGGAATATCAGGCGCGCCGCGATTGTTTGGTGGCGGGGCTTAACCGCGTCGATGGCCTAAGCTGCGCCACCCCCACCGGTGCCTTTTACGTCTACCCCAATTGTGCCGGCCTGATTGGCCGCGTAACCGCCGACGGCGCGGTGTTGACCGACGATCAGGCGGTGGCCAGCTATCTGTTGGCCGAGGCCGGGGTCACCGCCCTGCACGGCACCGCCTGCGGCCTGTCGCCCTACCTGCGCATGTCCTTTGGCAACGTCACCCAAGCCCGCCTGACCGAGGCAGCAGACCGCATCAGCGCCGCGGTGGCCAAACTCCGCCCTGTTTCATCGGTGGCGGGTGCAGCGGCCTAGGGTTGCCTGACAAACTTCTACAATAGGGGGCCGTCCGCAAGGACCACCCCGTCAGGCTCCGCCTGCCACCCCTCCGCAAGAGGAGGGGAATTCAAGGGTGCACTTAATTCCCCTCCCCTTTCGGAGGGGTGCCCGAAGGGCGGGGTGGTCCCTGTAATAAACTATTCAAAAACAAAGTGTTGTCCGCCGCGCCTCAAACCCCCAAAGGACCACCCCGTCAGGCTCCGCCTGCCACCCCTCCGCAAGAGGAGGGGAATTCAAGGGCGGGTTATAGTTGTTGTTGCAGCTATTTTGCTGGTACGTTTAACATCAATTCTTGCCACTTTTTCCATTTTTCAGCATCCTTAGTATTAAAAGGAATGGTCGAGGTGTTTTCTGGGCAGGTTACAGGTATATCGTTTCGGGGGACGCTAGCCCATGCTGGGATAAGTGTTGTGAGCACTTGGCGCGCTGCGTCTGACTGATTTGATTGGACGATATACACACCGGATGTCAGGTTTAATATCGTCTGCTGTTTTTGCACCTCAGGAACATCACCGAAGCCAAGGGGCAAAATGGGGGTTACAACAGCTGAAGTTACTCCTGTTGGGGTGCCGCACAACCTTGCCTCAACGGTGATGGTTCCGCGTTTGGTTTGTATTGGAATTTGATTCTCAGGCGCAACTGTTGGCGGGGTTTGCGCCAACATGGGTGGGCCCCCAACTGTTAGTTTGGACGCTATGACTAGCAATGCCCCAAAAATATTCAAATTTTCCATTGAAAACCTCTATAAAAACAAAACATTATCGTGACCCTGGGATTATACGAATGTGTCGATTTAAAAAATCTATCACCAAAACCCGATTGTTTTCTTTTGTAAGATTAATCGGGAAAGGGTTTGTTTTTTGCGGACATTTAACAGGGGGTTCGACTAAATGATCTCCAATTGGTCCAGCAATTTCTCTTGCTATTTGTCTGTTTGACGGATTCTTCGGGGGGACTAAATATGGGTTATAGCTATCAAAACTAGCGTATATCCCGGACATTTCATCATTCACCTTTTCTTTTATTTCTGCGTTTGACAGGGAGACTGTTGCTTGATTTGAGGGTATTGTGATAGCAACATCTACAGGCGTGCTGTCCTCGGGTTTTTGACCTGTTGGATAGCAAAAATTTACTTGTATGTTGGTGGTGATGGGTTCTCCTTTATCGTTGCGTATGGGCACCCGCAACAATCCTGCTTCCAGCGCCTTTCGTTCCTGTAACTGCGCCGCCGCAAAAGGATTGCTGTCAGCAGTTTGGGCTGGCGTTTGTGCCTGCAGGGCAGTGGGCATGCCAAAGGTGGTCGCAGCAAAAGTGGTAAGTGCCAGCGAAGACACCAAAGGATTAACGCGCATCAAAAAACCTCTTCTACAACCTGTTATCGTGAAAAACTCGTTACAATATATCTTAAAAAGATAGTAATGCAACAAAAATTTTGCGATAGGAGGTAGAGGGGCGGGGGTGGGCTAAAAACCCCGCCCTGTTAGGCCAATCGATTAGGCAGCCAGCGCTTGTTCGGCCGCCAGGGTTGCCGCGACGGCGTGCAGGATGCTGGCGATGCGCACGACATTTTGCACCGTTTCCGTCGACACCCCCTCGCTCAACACCTTTTTCTCATGCGCATCGATGCACATGCCGCAGCCGTTGATGGCCGAAACGCCTAGTGCCCACAGCTCGAAATCGATTTTGTCAACGCCGGGGTTGGCCAAAATGCTCATCCGCAGTTTGGCGGGCAGTTGGCCGTAATCCTGGTTGCTGACCAAATGGACGAAACGGTAATAGATGTTGTTCATGCCCATGATCGCGGCGGCGGCCTTGGCGGCGGTGACCGCCTCAGGCGACAAATGCTGGGCGGCCTCAATCGCCATGGCGCGCAGCAGGGCAGGGTTGCGGCATGCAAAGGCGGCGCTTAGCACCGTTCCCCACAATTGTTGCGGGGTTAAGCCCGCCGTGGTGGGGATTGAGGTCAGGTTCAGGCGCAAATCCTTGGCATAGTCGGGCAGCTGTTCGGCGATGGCTTCTAAGGTCATGGTGATGCTCCTTTAGGGGTTGTTTGCACAAGATATAGGCAAGGCCTGCAGCAAGTGCAATAGCGAGCCAAAGCCATAAAGAACCACCCCGCCCTTCGGGCACCCCTCCGCAGGAGGGGAATAAGAAAGGCGCAAATCCTTTAGAGCCGTACCTTAACATAGCGGCCGGGCGCATCCTCAATCGCTTTGAGCTTGCCGGAACCTGGCTGGCGGGCGGGCACCTGGCCATCGCTGTATTGCCCCACCCATTTCTGCCATTCCGGCCACCATGAGCCGGCGGTGGCGGTGGCGCCCGCCAACCAAGCCTCAGGGTCCTTGGGGTTTTTGTCGTTGGTCCAATATTGGTATTTGTTGGCATCGGGATGGTTGATCACGCCAGCGATATGGCCGCTGCCGCCCAGCACGAACTTCACCGGCCCCTTGTACAGTTGGGTGGCGGTATAGGTGGCCGGCCAGGGGGCAATATGATCCTCACGCGCAGATAACAAAAAGCTGGGCACGGTGATGGTGCTAACGTCAATGCCCACGCCGTTCAGTTGGATGCCGTTTGGCTGGATCAGGCGGTTTTCCAAATACATGTTGCGCAGGTAAAAGCTGTGCATTTTGCCCGGCAGGCGGGTGGAATCGGAATTCCAGTACAACAGGTCAAAGGGAAAGGGATCTTTGCCCATCAGGTAGTAATTGACCACCGACGACCAAATCAAATCATTGGCGCGCAACATGTTAAAGGTGGTGGCCATGGTGTCGCCCTCAAGACAGCCGGTTTTGGCCATTTTGGCCTCCAACGCCGTCAACTGCTCCTCATCTACAAACACCTCCAAATCGCCGGAGTTGGCGAAATCGACCAGGGTGGTGAAATAGGTGGCGCTGGCGATCGGTGCCTTTTTCTCATGCTGCAGATAGGCCAAGCTGGCCGCCAGCAGGGTGCCGCCGATGCAATAGCCGATGATGTTGACCTGCGCCTCCCCCGTCGCCTGTTGCACCGCATCAACCGCCGCCAGCAGGCCATCGGTCATATAGGTGGTAAAGCTGGCGTCGGTGTGGCGAATGTCGGGGTTCACCCATGACACCAAAAAGGTGGTTTGCCCCTGATCCACCACCCATTTGATAAAGGAATTTTTGGCCTGCAGATCCAGAATATAGAATTTGTTGATCCAGGGCGGCACGATCAGCAGCGGGCGTTTGGCCACCTTTTCGGTGCTGGGGCTGTATTGAATCAGCTGGAACATATCGTTCTCAAACACCACCTTGCCCGGGGTGGTGGCCAGATTTTCGCCAACCGCAAAGGCGTTCAGATCGGTCAGGCGGATTTTCAGCTGGCCGTGGCCGCGCTCCAAATCGTCCAACATGTTGTTCAGACCCTTAACCAAATTCTCGCCGCCCGATTCCACCGTGGTGCGCAACACCTCAGGGTTGGTGGCAACAAAATTGCTGGGCGACAGGGCATCGATCAGCTGTTTGGTGTAAAACTCAACCTTATGCTGGGTCTTTTCATCCAAGCCATCCACATCCCCCACCGTGGCGCTGATGTATTTGCTGGCCAACAGATAGCTTTGCTTGACGAAATCAAACACCGCATTCTCCTGCCACGCGGCGTCACGAAAGCGCCGATCGCCGGCGGGTGGGTCGATCACCGCGTCGCTTGACTCGCCAAAGGCCTTAAGCCAGCTGTTTTGCCAAAGTTGCCACGCCTCCTGCCCCCAGGCCAGCTGTTTTTCCACCAAGCCAACCGGATCCTGCCATAGCTTGACCCCCGCCTCAACAAAGGCCTTGCCGATGCTGCTGACATCCGCCAGCAAAATATTGAGGTCGGCCGGATCCTGATGATCAAACGCATCGGCCATAATTTTTTGCGCCCGCAATCCTGCCTCAGCCAGCGCCTTGGCCAGCTCCACCGGATCGGGGGTGGGAACAAAGTTTTCGTGTTCGGCGCTGTTGGCGGCGTTGGTGGATTTGGTGCTGGTCATCAATAATTCCTTAAAGCCAATGATGAAAACCGAAATAGCGGCGCTCTGCCTCTTGCCGTGGTAGACGACCACAAAAAGTATTAAGCTATCCTTAACGCAAGCCTTCGCGCTTGCAAAGGGCTTTGGCCACAACCGTTCACATCAAGGATGATCCAACCGTGCAAAGCCAATTGGTGATTTTGGGGTTTGGCTATGTGGCGGGGTTTTTGGTGGGGCGGCTGCGCCAGGGGTGGCCTGAGATGGGGGTGGTGGGAACCCGCCGTCATTCTGGTGGTGGCGACGCGGATGTCATGATCCATGCCTATCACGCTGGCCAATATGCGCTGCCGCCTGCCTTGTTGGCCGCGTTGCAGGATGCTACCCACCTGCTGATCACCCTGCCGCCTGATCAGGATGGCTGCCCTGCCGCGCGGGATTTGGTGGCGCAGTTGGGTGAGGGTGCGCCGTTGATGCCACAGCTGCGCTGGCTTGGCTATTGCTCAGCCACCAATGTTTATGGCGATCATCAGGGGGATTGGGTGGATGAGGACAGCGCCTGTTTGGCGGTAGCCGGCAGCTTGGGGGCGCGGCGGCTGGTGGCGGAGCAGCAGTGGGCGCAGCTGGCGCAAAGCATGGGCTGGCCAGCGCCGTACCGCTTTCGCCTCGCCGGCATTTATGGCCCGGGGCGCAGCGTGCTGAACCGCTTGATCGATGGCCAGCCGCTGACCGCCTTTGCCAACACCATGCCCGTCTCCCGCATCCATGTGGCCGACATCGCCCAGTTAATCGCCGCCAGCATGGCAAGCCCGCCAGAACATACAGCGGGCAGAATCTATAATTTGAGCGATCAGGATCCCGCCCCATCGGTTGAGCTGTTGCGCTACGCCGCAGGGTTGTTGAACCTTGCCCTACCTGAAGATTTGGCTGAGGATTCGGCGACCCCGCATAACCCCGCCCCTAATCCTGTTGGCCGAGATCGCAAGCGGGTGGATGGCCGGCGTATTTTGCAAGACTTCGAACGCCCGTTATGCTATCCCACCTATCGGCAGGGGTTGCAGGCGATTGCGGCCACCCTGTTGCCGTCACAACCCATCTGACCCCCTGTGTCTTTTTTGATGTCTTACCGTGTTTTGCAAATTCTCCCCAGTTTAGACAGCAGCGGTGGTGGGGTGCAACGCGGCGCCATCGATATGGCCAACGCGCTGGTTAAGGCCGGCCACCAATCCTTTATGGCGTCAGCGGGGGGCGATCGCGTGCCCGCCCTGACCCGCGCTGGCACGGTGCATCTGGAGTTGCCGCTGGACAGCAAAAATCTGTGGCGGATGCGGTGGAACGCCAAGAAACTGGTCCGCCTTAGCCAGCAGCACGGAATCCAGCTGTTGCATGCGCGCAGCCGTGCGCCGGCGTGGAGTGCCTATTGGGCCAGCCAACGGCTTGGCATCCCGTTTCTGACCACCTTTCATGGCACCTATGGCCATCAAAACCGCTTAAAACGCGCCTATAACGCGGTGATGGTGCGGGGGAAATTGGTGATCGCGGTTTCCGAACATATCAGCCAGCATATCCAGGCGGTGTATGGGGTGGATGCTGCCCGCATTCGGGTGATTCACCGCGGGGTGGATTTGTCGCAATTTGATCCAGCACGGGTCAGCGCCAGCCGGATTATCCAGCTGGCCAAGGCTTGGCAGCTGCCCGATGGGGTGCCGGTGGTGATGCTGCCCGGCCGCCTGACCCGCTGGAAGGGGCATATGCTGTTGCTGCAAGCCCTGGCGCGCCTGGGTTCGCCAAACATCTGTTGCGTGATGGTGGGCGGGGATGAGGGGCGCGGTGCCTATCGCCAGGAATTGCTGCAAAAGATCACCGCGCTTGGGCTAACCGGCCAAGTCAAATTGGTGGGTGCCTGTCAGGATATGCCCGCCGCCTATCGCCTTGCCGATGTGGTGGTGGTGCCGTCCCTGGCGCCTGAGGCTTTCGGCCGCACGATGGCGGAAGGCTTGGCGATGGGCCCCTTGGTCATCGCCGCCAACCATGGCGCCGCGCCTGAGGTGTTGGATCATGGACGCCACGGCTGGCTGTTTGCGCCCAAAGATGCCACCGATTTGGCAGGCTGCCTGCAAAGCGCGCTGGAGGTTTCGACCGAGGAACGGTTGGGGAGGGCTGTGGTGGCCGCCCGCTTTGTCGCCGACCACTTCTCCCTAACCGGCATGACCGCGCAGACCATGGCGGTGTATGAGGAGTTGCTTAAGCCATCTTAGTAATTTAGAGCGTTTTCGCTTTAGTTCACCACTAGGAAGGCAAGGCGAAGCGCGCGGAGCGTATCCTATATACGTGAGCACGGTGAGTCCGTAGTCTGACGACGTGGTGGGCTAAATGGAAAATGCTCTAAGGGCGCGGTGCATCCGGCTGACGAGTCAAATCGCGGTACAGCTGTTGCAGGCTGGTGCCATGTTCGCTAAGGCCAATCACCGGCAGGTCTTGCGCCAACAACCGCCACAACAGGCTGCTGCGGCCTGCGGGATCGCCCGCCCAGTCAAATTGCACCTCAACCCCGCTGATGTTCAGCACGGCCGCCGACACCTCCGCCTCAGCCGCCAACACCCCCAGCACACGGTCATCGGGCGTTGCCAGGCGCAGGGAAAGCCGTTGTTTGGGCGGCAAATCGGCGCTGCTGTCGGTGGTGGAATGGAGGGCGGCGGCGTTGCCAAGCGGCACATGCGCCTGCACCTGACCCGCGCTCATTACCAGCATATGGGTGCTGTATTCCTCCAACTCCGCCAAAATGTGCGAGGAGACGATGATGGTCATGCCGTTTGTCCGCAGATCTTTCAGCACATCGGCCAGCAGCAGCCGCGCGTCGGGATCAAGGCCTGAGGCCGGCTCATCCAACACCAGAATCGATGGCTGGTGGATGATCGCCTGCGCCAACGCCAGCCGTTGCCGCTGCCCGCGCGACAACACGCCGGCCATGGTGGTTAGGCTGGGCAATTGCAGGCTGCTCACCAACTGTTGAATGCGTTCCCCCAACCCCTCCTCAGGCACCTGCTGGATCGCGCCGGCGTGGCGCAGGCACTGGGCAATGGTCAACTCCTTGTACACCCCAAAGCTGTCGGCCACATAGCCCAGCAGCCGGTGGCAGGCGCGCGGGTCAACCGCGGTGTCGATTCCTTGCAACAGCACCTGCCCGCTAAAGGGTTGGGTCAGCGCGGTCAGGCAGCGCAGCAGGGTGGTTTTGCCCGCGCCGTTCGGCCCCACCAACGCGGTGATGCTGCCCTGTGGAATCGCAAAGCTGACATCGTTCAGTGCCCGCCCCTGTGGATAGTCATAGACCAAATGATCGATTTGGATGGCGTGTTGGCCAGTGGTTGGAGTGTTCATGGGGCACATTTCCGTAAAGTTTTTATACATTTACAGTTAAAGGATTCTGGCGCAGGATCCAAGTGTTATGATTCAGCCGATTACCCATTATTGTGAACAGCTGGGGGCGCCGCTGGGGTTGCTGCAGCAGCCTTTGAACGCGATCACCAACCTGGCTTTTTTTGCCGCCGCCTATGCCGCCTATCGCTTGGCGGTTAAGGGAAAAGTGGTGCGGGATTGGCAGGTGGCCTGGCTGGTTGGCTGGATTGCGACCATTGGGGTGGGCAGCACGCTGTTTCACACCTTGGCCACTTACCCTTCGATGCTGGCCGATGTGATCCCGATTGCGATCTATCAAATCAGCTATTTGGCGATCTACAGCCGGCGGGTGGTTAGGCTTAAGCCGGTTGCGGTTGCCGGCATGATTGGCCTGTTTCTGGTGATGGGCTGGGCGGTTGGGGAGCTGCCCGCATCGGTGATGGATCCGTTGAACGGCAGCTTGGCTTATGCCCCCGCGATTTTGTTTCTAAGCGTGCTGGCGGTGTTTCATGCCCGCAGCGGTCAGCAGCAACCGCTGGCCTTGGGCTTAGCGGTTGGGGTGTTTTTGCTGTCCTTGACCGCCCGCACGCTGGATTTTACCTGGTGCGCCCAGCTGCCGATCGGCCTGCATTTCCTGTGGCACCTGTTGAACGCGGTGGTGCTGTATCTCACCATGAGTGCCTTGGTGCGGAATTTGCGCCAACCAAAACTTAAGGCAGCCGCGTAGCTTAAGGGACCACCCCGTCAGGCTTGACCTGACAAACTCCTAAAATAGGGGTGTCCGTAAGGACCACCCCGTCAGGCTTCGCCTGCCACCCCTCCGAAAAGGGGAATTGACGGCCTGCTTATTCCCCTCGACGGAGGGGTGCCCGAAGGGCGGGGTGGTTGTTTCGGCGTGCATCCATCGTTTTAAGGCGTATCCATCTATGGTTAAGATCTATTCACCACCGCCATAAAGCCATCCTGCAGCGCTTGGTTGCTGCGGTAATCGCCGAGCCAGGTGGTGGTTAGCATCTGCGCGCCAGGGCGATGCACCCCGCGGGTGGCGATGCAAAAATGCTCCGAACGGATGGCCACCGCCACGCCCGCCGCCCCCAACTCTTCATACACCGCCTGCGCCACCTCAGCGGTCAGGCGTTCTTGAATTTGCAGCCGTTTGCTGTAGCCATCCAGCACCCGAATCAATTTGCTGATGCCGACAATTTTTTGATTGGGGATATAGGCGATAAAGGCCTCGCCGACAAAGGGCACCAAATGATGCTCGCAATAGGTTTCCAGGCGGATGTTTTGCAGCAGCACGGGGTCTTGATAGCCGCCCACCTCCTGAAAGCTGGTGCGCAAATGCTGGCGCGGGTCGGATTGATAGCCCTGAAAAAACTCCTTCCAGGCGCGCACAAAACGCTGCGGCGTGTCGCGCAACCCCTCCCTCTCCGGATCCTCGCCAATCCAGATCAGCAGTTGGCGCACCGCGGCCTCTGCGGTTTTATCATCAGGCGGTGTGGGGTTTTGGCTCATGGTTTAGGCAATCTTTAAGGGGGAAGGCGGGGTAAACCGCCATGCAGTTTGGGGTTTCAAACACCTTAATCTGATGCAACTGCGCTTGGCTATGGCTGTTGGATGCCACCAATGGTGCCAGCCGGTCGTACCAGTGCGCCGCCAGATTCTCAGCGGTTGGCACGCTGTTGATCAAATACAGGGCGCCCACCATGGATTCTTGGGTGTGGTAATAGCCTGTTGCCGCAAGCTGGGGCACAATTTCCGCCGCAAAGCGCGCCGGATCGCCGACAAATTGATGCGCCAACGGATCCTGATCCCACAAAATCATCGCATGGTCGCAGCCATCGTGAATCGCCTGCATCATGCTGGCTTTCAAAAAGCCAAAATCCATCACCATCCCCTGCTGCTCCCCCGCCTCAACCAGCGATCCTTGGCAGACCGCGATCACGGTGTAGCGATGCCCATGCAGGTTTTTGCATTTCGAGCCGTGATGGGTAACCCGATGCCCCGCATCAATCTCAATTTTCCGCTCAATAAAATATTGTTTTTGCATCATTCTTACCCCTTGGAATCTTCCTTAATAAAAGGTTAACACAGCATTGCTAAAATTCATCTTGTATTTTTCACATTTTCTTAAGGGGACTTCCATGAAACAATTTTTTATCGCGCTGGGGGTGATGTTCACCCTGCTGCTGGGTGGCACGCTGACCAGCACCCAATATGGCTGGGCGGAGGCCTATACGCCAGCTACTATCAGTGCCTTTGCCTCAGACAATCAAGGCATTTATCAAACGGCTGACGACAACCTTAAGCTTGGCTACAAAAGCTTGCGCAGCTTTGGTTATGTGATTGGCGGCATGGGGGTGGTGGCGCTGGGCATCATGTGCATGTTCGGCAAAATGCAATTTGGCTGGTTGTTTATGGCGGTTGGCGGGATGGCGATTATCGCCCTGATCGATCAGGCGTTCCAATACACCGGTGGCATCAACGTTACCTAAAACGAATCATGCGGAGGGGTGGGGCTTGACACGGGTCAGGCTCCACTTGTCTTCTAACCATCGTTTTTTTGACCCCCATTTTTTTACAAAGACGGGCTTTTTGGGGCTGGCATCTTCCTTAATAAAACGTTAATACAGCATTGCTAAAATTGATCTTGTATTTTTCACATTTTCTTAAGGATAATTCCATGAAACAATTTTTTATCGCGCTGGGGGTGATGTTCACCCTGCTGCTGGGCGGTGTGGTGACCGGCCCGCAATATGGCTGGGCACAGGCCTATACACCCGCCACCATCGATGCTTTTAACACGACCAACCAAAACATTTATCAGACGGCTGACGACAACCTTAAGCTTGGCTACAAAAGCCTGCGCAGCTTTGGTTATGTGATTGGCGGTATGGGGGTGGTGGCGCTGGGCATCATGTGCATGTTCGGCAAAATGCAATTTGGCTGGTTGTTTATGGCGGTTGGCGGGATGGCGATTATCGCCCTGATCGATCAGGCGTTCCAATACACCGGCGGTATCAACGTTACCTAAATCGGCTTTGGGGGTGGAGCTTTTGGGCCTCACCCCCTCTACCGCCGGTTTTTGGCAATTGCCTTCTCATGGTTGCAGGTTTAGGGGATAAAGCAGGACATGCTTGTGCGACAAAATTGGTTGGGGGGGGTATTCGGGCGGGCCTGCAGCAGGGGTCGTCTTGCCCTGATCCTGCTGCTGCTGTTCGCCGCTTGGCTGCCCAACCAGCCAGCTTTGGCCTATGACTTTATGGCCAGTGGCGCCAATGCGGTGGTCGATCCCTTGTTGACGGGGGCGACAGAAACCAAGCACTATCTGCAGAAACTGTTGCTGGCGGTGGCTGGCATCGCCCTGTTGGCTCTGGCGGCGTTGGCGATGTTTGGCAGCATCAGTTGGAAGGGGTTTTTCAGCCTGTGCGCGGGCTTGTTAACCGTGGTGCTGTTGGCCGATGTGACCAAATTTTTGGGGGTGGACACGAACAACACCGTAACGACACCCTTCACCGATGTGCAAATCTTCACCAAAAGCTGCACCGGCGTTTACACCAGTTCCAGCAATATTCGGGTGATCGTGTTTGCAATTGGCGCCATCGCGGCGGTGGCGCTGGGCGTGGCGGCGATGTTTGGCAGCCTTAGCTGGAAGGGGTTTTTCAGTCTGATCGCTGGCATGGGCCTGATCGCCCTGATTGACCAGCTGTTGCTGTATTTCAACTACACCAACAACGCGAGTTGCGATTTTAACACGGCGCCTCCCTTTACCAACACCCAAGTCTTCAACACGGTGGGCAATGCGGCGGGCGACAACTACGCAGCGATTCGCACCATGGCCTATGCGGTGGGCGGCATGGGGATTACCAGCTTGGGCATCATGAGCATGTTCGGCAAATTGCGCTTTAGCGTGCTGTTCATGGCGATTGGTGGGCTGGCGATTATCGGCCTGATCGATCAGGCGGTGCTTTACGCTGCTGGACAGGGCGTTTATAACTATATTCACTAATGATCATGGGTTCGGGTTAAACACGGCGATGGCAAAAATTTCAACCTCCTTTTCCACCATGCGGCTGGCCATGTTGTGGCTGGGCTTGGTGGGGGTAACCTTGCTGGGCAGCAGCCTGCCAGCCTTTGCACCACCCGCCTCCTCCGACCAAGTGTTTACGCAGGCAAAAAATGCTACCGACGCTGCCTTTTGTTGGATTCGTCCGGTTATTTTGGCCATGCTGGGCACGGCGTTGCTGGCTTTGGCCGCCGCCACCCTGTTTGGCCGCTTCCGCTGGTTTTGGCTGTTTTGTTTGGTAGCTGCGGCTGCCGTGGTGGTGTTGGCGGAAAAAATTGTGACCTGGCTGACCGGAACCCCGCTGACCAATTTTACCAATCCGGGCTGCCCCACCTATACCCCCCTGTAACCAGTTGGCTCGATGATTCTGCGCACCACCCCTGCTGTTCGATCGCTGCTCTGGCTGATTCCAGTCGTGCTGCTGTGGATGCTGGTTTGCGACATTCCGAGCGTATGGGCACAGGCTCCGGCGGCCTTTGGTGAGGCGGAAACGGCAGCGAAAAACGCCTTTTGCAAGGGGCGGCCGGTGGTGGTGGCGATGATCAGCATCGCGGTTTTGGGGTTGGCGGCCACCATTATGTTCGGCAAAATCAACTGGGGCTGGGTGTTTACAATTGTCGGGGCCAGCGCGCTGATTGTGCTGGCCGACAAGATTATCAACTGGCTTACCGGTTACAGTTTAACATGTTAACATCTAGGGGGTGGACGAATGCCTGAACCGATTCTTCGTGCCGTAAGCTACCCATCCAAGCTGTTGTTCGCGCCCTACAAAATTGGCGCCATCACCCTGACCCTGAATTGCGTGCTGATGATTTTCTTGGTTGGGCTGATGAACATCAATCCCCTGTACTGCGTGTTTCTTGCGGTTGGTTGTCACATTGGTTTGATAGCATTGGGGGAGAAGGAGCCGCACTTAACCAACGTTATGCGTGCCTGGGCCTATGGCAAGATGCGCACCAAAAACATTGTTCGTTCAAAAGGTAACAAATTTGTCCCCTGAGGTCATCGCCGCTTTTGCCAGCACCTGGTCGCCCGTCAATTTGGTGTTAACCGCCTTGGGGGTGGGCGGTGGCGGCGCGTTGTTTGTCAGCTCAACCGTGCCGGTTCTGTCGAAATTGGTGTTGCCCAACCCCAAGGAAACCCGCCTGGCCGATTATTTGCCCTTTGACCGCGTGTTGTCAGATGGCCGAACGGTGCAGTGCCGTGACGGCACGATTTGCCAGGTTTTGGAGGTGACCGGCATTGACGACACCTTTTTGACGGCCAATGAGCGTGAGGGGTTGTTGCTGTCGCGCAAAGACTGGCTGGACAGCATGGCCGACAGCGGCGCAACCGTGCGGGTATTTACCATTCGTGAACGCACCGATGTGGCGCCAAAGGTTGAGCATGAGCATCCGATTTTGCGCGCCATCGCCCGGCAGTGGAACGAATCCTTCCGCGAAACCTATCGCAACCGCCAAATTATTACGGTGGCGATCAGCAGCAAATCGAAAACCGCGGTGGCCAAGCTGAACATCGTGGTCGATACCTCAGCCACCATGCTGCATGAGTATCAGTGCAAGGTGCTGGATCAGATGAATCCCGATCCCGCCAAACGCCCGTTGGCCTTTTGGGCGCGCATCGCCAGCCCGATCAGCAAGCCATCGCCCGCCGGGGTGGGTCAGGGCGCCAGTGAGGCGATTACCGCCGACACGGTGGTGTTTGGCGGCGATGATGGCGAAATTGCCTTTAGCAGCGGGTCGTTCAAGCTGCGCTGCGCGGTGCTGGGCCTGCGGGGGATGGGCGATTTCACCTATGAGGCCTTTGTGCAGGCCGTCTCCTCAGTCAATGGGGAGATTGTGATCCACCAGATGATCGATCCGTGGAGCCGGCTGAAATCGGCGGCGATCATCACCAACCAATACAAAATGTCGCTGGCCACCCGTTTCAGCTCGATGAACGCCAACCAGTTTGAGGAGGCGTTGCACAGGGTTGAGGGCACGTCGGGCGAGGCGCAGACCATGGCCGAATACGCCATGACGGTCTTCGTCTATGGCCGGACGGAGAAGGAGTTGGAGGACACGGTGGCGGAAATTCGGCGGGTCAGCGCCAGTTTTGGCGTCACCCCCGTGCGGGAGGGGGCAACGGCGCAGGCCAGCTGGTTCTCGCAATTTCCCAGCTATACCCTGTGGCCGCGCTCCTACAAGCTGTTTTCCCGCAACATCGCCAGCCATGTCACCCTGGATCGGCAGCTTGAGGGGCTGCCCTTTTCCGATTGGGGGGAGGGGCCGATTGCGCTGTTCCGCACCTCAGCCGGCACCCCCTATAGCTTTCAGTTTCATGTGACCTCAGACCGCGCGGCGGTGGCGCATGCGGTGGCGATTGGCCCGACGGGGGGTGGGAAAACCACGCTGGTCAACTTCCTGACCGCGATGGCGCTGCGCCACCACAAATTGCGCACCTATATGGTCGATCGCCACGGCGGGGGCTTTATTTTCTGCAACGCGATTGGCGGCAGCTATGTGGTGTTTGAGGGGGCGGACTTGCCCGGCCGCAAAACCGCGCTGAACCCCTTTCAATGCGCCGACACGGTGGAGAACCGATCCTTCCTGCGCGGCTTTTTGGAGGCGCTGTCGGATCAGCATGACGCCGATTCGCTTGAGGAGATTGGCTTTGCGGTGGAATCGGCCTTTGATGCGCCCGGCCTGCCGCGGGAGAGGCGATCGCTGGCGGCGATTTACGAGGCCTGCTTTAGCAAGGGTCGCCCGCTGCGCAAGGCCCTGCAAAAATGGGTGGATCCGGCGATTTACGGCGGCACCTTTAACGCTGGGCGCGACACGCTGGATCTTACCAGCACCCGTTTGGTGACGCTGGATTTCACCCGCATTTACGAGCATGACGATTTGGCGCGGGCGGTGATTTTGTACCTGATGCACCGCATCCAATCGGCGATTACCGAATTGCGCTGCCCCGCCCTGATTTTTATCGATGAGACCGAACCGGTGGTGCGCCACCCGATGTTCCGCAGCTATTTCCTGCAAATGTTGCAAGAATACCGCAAGCGCAACGCCGCCGTGATCTCAGCCTTTCAGCGGCCTGAGGCGATTGCCTCAGCGGGGTTGGGGGAGGCGATTCGGGGCCAAGCGCAAACCACCTTTTTCTTCCAAAACAGCCAGGCGCAGGAGTCGGAATACGCCGATTGGAGCCTGACCGAGCGCGAATGGGCCTTTATCAAGGGGCGCCTGCCGATTGCCCGCAGCCTGAAACGATCGATTTTGCTGAAACGCGCCACCGGCGAATCGGTGATTCTGGACACCAACCTGTCACCCCTGGGGCCATTGATTCGGGTCTTTTTCTCCGACGAACCATCCAAGGCGATGGCTGAGGAATGCATGCGGCGCTACGGCACCGATTGGGTCACACAATATATTGAAGCAGGAGGATAGGGCGATGCGTATTTCCATGATTGGTGTTGGTTCGGGGGTGCGGCGCGCAGGCGCGGCGATGTTGTTGGCGCTAGCCCTGACCATCGTTCCTCCAGCGGCGACGCCGGCGAGGGCGCAGGGCATTCCCACGATCGATTTTTCAAATTTGGGTCAGAATATTCAGCAGGTGATTCAACAATTGATGACCAATGCTATTAACCAGCTGATCCAAGGAATTGTAGGCAAGATCCAGCAGAGTATTGGTCCGGCGTTGGCGGGGCTTGGGCCATTTGCTGGGCCTGTCAGCCAGGTCTTCGCCAGTGGTACAAGTGCCTTAACCGTGGGTGCCAACAATTTGGCAAACGATCTTTTTAAACAGCTCACCGCGGCCAACTGCCCCTATTGCGCAGCAGGTTTCACCCCCAGCACCGTGGCGACCATCGATGGGGGGACGCAATTTACCCCCTTAACCAGCCTGAACATGCCGGCTGAGATGGTGGCCAACGGCAATTCCTATGGCGCCTTTACCCAGCAACAAACCCTTGCCGGTCCGCCCAGTTGTTGGTCAGGTGTTAGCGGCTGCACCTATATGCAGGGCACGCTAAGCAGCGGCAGCTCGGTGGTGGTGCCGGCCAGTTCGGTCAGTGGTTTAAATATTGCGGCTGGTACAAAATTTACAGCGCCGAGCAGCGCCACCAATCTGAATCTTGGCACCAACCCGCTCACCTCCACACTAAAGGTGAATGGCACACCGTGGGGCATCGTTAAGTTGGATCCCAACAACCCCTTTGGCCCGATGGATGTGGTTCCCAATTCGGGGGTAGATGCCATGTTTAATAAGTTGAAAACCGCTAAGGAGGTCACCAAAAATCCCAACGGCGATATAACGGTTACCTTTGAGGATGGCACTACCGTAACCTATGGTGCCGCTACTCTTAGCCTGACGGGGCAGGGGGGGGTTGATTTCAGCATCAACAAACAGACTTTATGCGCGGGGCAATCGGATTGTACCGCCACCGACACCATGGTCAATTTGATTAATTGCGCCAAAAATGGGGGCAATATCGGCAATTGTTCGCAGGGGGTTTTTGCCGGGTTGTTGCCCAAACTTTTTGGGCAGATCAGTCAGGGAGCAACAGCAGGCGGCCAGCCCCAGCCAACCGGTGCTGCCGCATCGCCGGCGGCCACCTATTCTGGTGAGGTTGCCAGACTTGATCGCGATTATTTTTCGCCGGAGGCGGTGTCGGATCAGGCGACCATCGCTTTTCTAACCGCCAAGCGTTACGAATTGGTGCGCGATACCAGCATCAAAAGTGTGGCCGAGGCGCGAACCCTGCAGGCGGAACTTGTTGTGCTTACCCAAAAATGCAACGACATCGCCCTGCAAACGGGTACGGATGCAACCGTTATCATACTGGATGCGCAAAACAACGCGCTGCTGGCCTGCAATAACCAACTTGCGGCTTTACAGGCGAAAATAGCGCTGTCCCAATTGGAATATTGGGGCGCTCAGGGCATTGCCCAATCGCCAATCGCATCCGCCAACGCGATTCAGTAAAAACGGGCATCAGGAGGGTAAGGGGATGGTGGATAGGAGGGTGCGGCATCTGGGGAAGTGCTGGCGGCGGCTGGTTTGGCTGTTGTTGTTGATGTTTGCGCCACTGTTTGCTAGCGCACCGCCGGCCAAGGCTGGAGGGGTTATTCCTGGCAATTGTCTTTTTGGCGGACCGCCAATTCCCTGCCCAGTGTTCGACCTTCAGATTTTCCTTAAAAACATTGCCCTGAAAATCGCCGAGACCTTTTTAAACCAATTGTTGCAACAGGTCAGCGATTTGTGGGGGGTGGTCAAAAATGAGATTCAGGTGACGCCAACCCCGCCTACCTATGAAATTTTGGAGGATGTCAAGCTGCCGCCCTTTCAATTGTCGGATTTGCCCTGTTTCAAACAAACCTCCACCGCCACCGATCCGGTCGCACAAGACAGGGAAGATTTAACCCTAAGCTTTGTGCGGCCGCCCAATTACCGCGGCACCACAGCGGAGGAGCAACAATTGGCGGTTTGCCGCCAATTGGCTTTTGCGGAAGGTGCAAAGCGGGCTTCGGCGGGGGCGAAGGCCCTGCAGGTTCATTTGATTCAGCTGATGAAAAAACAAGAGGACTTTATGAAAAAGGGCTGTCCCGCGTTGGTGGGCGCCGCCAATAATGGCACGGTTTATTGTTTGCGCGCGCAGAAGAACCAGCTGCGGCTGTATGAAAAAGAAATCCGTGACGTACAACTTAAAGTCAAAGAATACACAAACAATTTACGCAGCTTGCAGGCGTTGGCGCAAACCACCAACCGGAATCTGCTGCAATAGGGGATAAAAATGCTCAGTATTCGTACCGTGCTGTGTAGCCTGACCCTGCTGCTCTTGCTGGGTAGCGGGGGCGGGGTGGCTCAAGCCGCGCAACCGGCCAATTGCGTGGGCGATACCACCGCGGAGCAGTTGGCCAATCTTAGCGCCGCCTTGGATGCGCAAAAATCCCTCTACCAAAATTATGTCAGCTGGTTGGTGCAGGAGGGGCAACGGGGGTTTTGGCAGGGGAAAATCACCGATCACAACAACGCGGTGGCGGATCTGCGCAACCAACAGGCCACCATCATCAGCAGTTTGGGCAGTCTGTACACCGATGGCGATACGGTTTTTAAAACCGGCGCGGCGGGCTCAGGCTTTAACGCTGCCTCTGGCCAATTTTATAAGGGTATCAAGCCCTTTATGGTGGGGGAAGACAAAACGATCTATCTGGATGTGGTCAGCAGTGCGATGAACACCACCACCCCGCCTGCCCCTACCAATCTGACCGTGCCCAAATCGGCGAGGGAGGAGGCGTCGGATGCGGTTTCCAGCGCGATCGTCAACAACGTGGTGCCGGCCGATGTGGCGGTGGCGGCCTATCAATCCTGCCGCAACAACGTGCAACCCGCCAGCTACGCCAGCAGCTATTGCCCCCCACCCAGCCCGAACAGCGTGAAACTGGGGCCGATTAAGGCCAGTTTTTGTGATGGCAAGGGCCAGGATGTGGTGCTAACCCTGCCAGCGATCACGATTACCGGCGTGGTCACGGCGGCGCAATGTTGGGACCACCCTGACACCAGGGCTTGGGCAGGAACCCTGCAGGGGCAGTTGTTTGAATGGGCCGAACGGCGGAAGAAGGAGATCTATGTGCGGGCTGATCGGATTAAGGCGATGCGGGCGCTGGACGATCTGAACACGGTCAAAAAACAACTGCAGCAGCAAATGGCGGTTGACAGCGGTATCCCACTGACCGGCGCCAACGGCATCGCCAATTTTGCGACGATGCAGGGCAATGCGGATGTGCCCAGTTTTATCCCCCAACGCTACACCCAATTGTACAACCGTTTGGCCAGCTTGCGCAGCGGTGGTTGCGCCAGCGATTACCACGGCTCGCTGGACAGCCTGTACCGCCAGGTGACGGGGGAATCGCGCCAATATGATCCGGCGCGGCTGCTGAACGCCCAGTGTTCTAAGGCGGCGCGGGCGGTGTGCACCGTGAACAATGCCACCCAAACCAGCAGCTGCACGCTGGATGGCCAGCCCTTTAACCCCGCCTGTCAGGCAGAAATGGAAAACTGCACGCCGCTCAGCAAAAGCCGCACCATGGCTGAGCAGGGGGAGGTGGCGGTGGTGGTGAACGCGGCAACCAGCCTGGGGCTGACCACCGCCGACTTTGATCGGGTACGCAGCGGCGGTTGCGGGCCGGTGGTGGTGACGGTGGCGCCGCCCTCGCAAGATGCCAGTTGCCCGCCCGTCGCCACCCGTTACAGCTACCCCATTCCAGAAACCATCGCCTGGGCGCAAAAAAACGCTGGCGCAATTCCGCGAAATAAGCAAACATTCGGCCAATTGACTTGTGGCACGGGGCAATATCCGATTGTTCCATAAAATCTTGTGAAGGAGATGGCGGTTGTTAAAAGTTCTCATGCGAATTTTGGTGCTGGGTTTGCCCCTTGCGCTGGCTGCCTGTGGCAGCACCGAAACCCCTGTGCCGATTGGGATTGGCACCGACACCAACTCCTACAAGCGCAGCCCCTGCGCCTGTGTTGAGGTGCCGCAGCAGTATCAATCTTGGCAAAAAGCTGTCTAAACATGGCCTTTAAAGGATTCAAACCAAGGGCTTCGTCGGGCGAACGGAACCAGTCGTCTTCTGCGGCGGCTTTTGAGCCGATGTTGCCCGATGGCGGCGCGGGGCAAAATGACCAGATTGGTCGTTATCCGGCGGAGTTTCAGGTCACCGCGCTTGAGGGACGCCGCTATTTATGGACGGCGCGCGCCTTTGCGATCGGCATGTACATCAGCCTGGCCCTGAACGTGATGCTGGTTGGCTCCCTGGTGGCGATTACGCCGCTGAAGCGGGTTGAGCCCTTTTTGGTCAGTTTCAGCAAAAAAGATCAGCAGGTGGTGCGGTTGGAGCCTTTTGCCCGTGGCATGCCTGGCTATGCCGCCATGACCGAATTTGTCGTGCAAGAATATGTCAAAATGTTTCAGGAAATTATTCCGGATGAAAAAGAAACGCTGGCGCGCTACAAAGACTACCTACAAAGCCGCACCGATCCCGGGCTTTACCAGTCTTTTGTCGGCAATGAATTGGCCAAATTTGCTGAGGCGCGCAGCAAGGGGGTAAGCCGCACGGTTGAGGTGAAGGGCATCACCAAAATTTCTGAGGGGCTTTATCAGGTGGAGTTTGTCACCCGTGATTTTGACCGCAGCGGCACCGAAATCCTGAACGGCGAGCTGGTGGCCACCATGCGCGTCACCTTCTTGCCACAAAAAGTTGACTTCAACGCCCGATTCGTTAATCCTTTGGGCTTCACGGTTCAACAATACAGTGTATCGAAAAGACGGTAGAGAACATGGCCAATTGGCAAAAACATTCGGTGGTTGGGTTGGTCGCGGCTTTGGTGGTGCCTTTGGCATTTTCGGCCTCGGTATCGGCGCAACAGCTTCCCCCCCCGCCGCCATTACCACAAAAGCCTGGGCAGTCGTTGCCGCAGGCCAATAGCGGCCAATTGCAACAAGTTCCGCAGGCCGCGCTGGCCGCGCCGGTTCCGCAATTGGACAGCCGTACGGCGGCTGAGGTGCAGCAGCAGGCGCAAGGGCAGTTCCCGATCATGGAGCGTTCCACCACCATGCCGCTGGGTGCCCTGCAACGGGCTTGGGATGCCCCCTATTCGGCCTCTGGGCAAAGCGCGCCTGGGGTGATGCGCTACGTCTGGCGGCCAGATTTTGTGATGGCGGTGCGCACCCGCGAATACATGGCGACCACGGTGTATTTTCCTGAGTGGGAGCGGGTGGGCGATGTGGTGATCGGCGATCAGGTGGCCTTTGAGGTGCAGCGGGTCAGGCCCAATGTGATCGCGCTGCGCCCCACCTATCCGGGCGCCGACACCAACGTGACCGCGCTGGGGCTTTCTGGCAATCTTTATAGCTTTTACGTGCGGTCTGAAGGGTTCAATTCGGATCAAATCTCAGATTTCGCGGTCTATGTCTACGCCAACCAGCCGGCGGGGGCGAAAAATCAGCTGGATAACAGGTCGGGCAAGCCCCTGTCTGCTTCTGGCAGCTCTTCGGTTGGGGGTGCTGGCGCAGGATCGGGTGCAGCTGTGGTGCCTGGGGGCGGCCCAAGCGCTGGTTCTGGCGTTGGCGGGGTCGCTGGTTCGTCGGAAAGCTGGCTAGACAAGCACGGGCTGAATTCTGAGATGGCGCTGGGGGCGGGGATTATTCCGCCCGATTACATCCGTGAAATTGCCTTTCGCCCAGAAAATCTGCAATTCAACATGAAAATTTTTGCACCAACCCCTGAGGATGCGGAAATTGCGCCCCTGCGGGTGTTTAACGACGGGATTTGGACCTATTTTGACTTTGGCGACAAGGCCGATCTGGTGCGCCGTCCGGTGGTCTACCGTGTGGTGGATGGGGTGGACAGCGTGGTCAATACGCGCACCGCAGGGGTTAAAGGCAATGTGTTGATCGCTGAGGCGATTGGCGATTTTACGATGAAAAATGGTGATCGTACCTTGTGTGTCTACCGTGATGTGCCGCGCCCTGAGCGCATCACGCGTGGGTATAACTATGACGCGAAGCAGGTGCAAACGCCTGGAACCCCTGGTTTGTCTAGTCAGTTGGAGGTCGGCAACCCGGGTACTAAGGCAGTTGCGAAGCCCAATTGGTTGGAGCGGCAGTTTCAGTAGTTTTTTTGTTGCGCTTTCTTTTAATAAAAAGTTAAGGTTCTGAGGCTAGGATGAATAGTGCGTTTAATTTAAGGTCTAACATGCTGAAAAAATTTCTTATCGGTTTATTGGTTGCAAGTCAAACCGCTTGCGCTTTCCCCCGTTCGGCTCCCAGCCCTGAGGTGCGCTCGGCTGAGAAAGCAAAGGTGCCTGAGAAGGATCAGTTGCTGTCGCGGGCGGATGATCCCGCTATCTTGGACGTGCCGATCAGTGACACGGTGTTCGTTCCGCAATCGATGGAACGTTCCGACCCTTTGCCGTCCTTGCGGATTGAGAATTTTAACGCCTATGAGATGCGCGCTTCTGATGCGTTGCGCCTGTTGTTGCAAGATAAAAAAATTCCCGTGGTGTTTGAGTCCGCCACCAACGATATCGTGGTGAGTGCGATTGGCCTTTCCGGCACCTTGGAGGAGGTGTTGGACAAAATGAGCAAGATGGGGGGGCTGTACTACACCTATCAGGATGGGGTGTTGCGGGTTAAGGCGACCCGTCGCTTTGTGGTCAGTTTGCCGCCGGTGCAACAAAACACGGGGGGGCAGGAGATTTCGGGGCTGTTGGACAAAATGGGAGCTGAGGAAACGTCGACGGACAATTCCAACCATGTTGTCTTCTTTACCGCCAAACGCGATGTGTATGAGGAGGTTCGCACCTATCTGCAAAAAATTCGCGACACCAAATCTTTGTTGGTTTATGAGTCGTATTTCTTTGAGGTAACCTTGAACGACGACAAGGCCTTGGGGATTAATTTTAACAAGGCCAATGAGAAATTCGCCAACCTAGGCCTGAAATTCTCGGGCGGCTCCACGGTTGGTGCGGTGGGGACAAGCAACCCATTTTCTTTAGGCAGCACCTATACGGCTGGCGATTTGGATGTTGATATTTTAACCAAGTTTTTGCAAACGCAGGGCTCGGTGGAAACGCTGTCTAAGCCGACCATCTCGATTATTGCGGGCACCAGCGCCAGCTTCCGTGTCGGCAACAAATTGCGCTACATTTCGCAAACGCAGACAACAGCGGCCACGACGACTGGCACGACAACGACCACTGCCAATCCAACGGTTACGGTTACCACCGACACCTTGGATCTTGGGTTGACGCTGGCCTTGACGGGGGATTTTGAGGAGGATTCGGTTTACACCACGGTGCGGTTGGACATCACCAATTTAACCAGTTTGGATGAGTTTTCTTCTGGGTCTGGTGACAATGCCACCACGTTGAAATTGCCGCAAACCAATGACCGTTCGTTGACCACGGCGGTGCGGGTGCGTCCTGGCGACAGCATTTTGATTGCGGGCATCCAAAATTCTCAGGATACAACCAACACCAATGGCACGCCGGCTTTTCGTGGGTTTAGTTTGCAAACCTTGAAATCCGATTCGGTCAAGCGGTCGGAGTTGGTGGTGGTGATGCGGCCCCGGGTGATTCGCTTCGTGCCGCGGAGCAAGCTGGGTATGGATGCTGCAGCTTCGGATTCTTTCGCCAAAACCGCCTCCCTGCCCTTGGGGTTGGTGGGGCGCACCTTGCCAGAGGCGGTGGCTGGTGGCGGGGTTGAGCCATCCAAGTCGATGGGTTGGCCAGTGCAGGCGGGGGCGCAGGCGGATGCCCTGCCGCCGATTCGCAACTCCCTTGACGGGGTGGTTGGTGTTGTAAAGCGTGTGGGCAATTAAAGGATGAAGGCCATGAACAAAAAATCTTATTTTGGCGGTGGGGTATTGGCTCTTGCGTTGCTGGCAACCTTGGTTCCATCGCAGGCGCAGGCGCAGGCGCAGGGACGTGGCAATCCTTTTGCCAGATCGCAGGCGGTGTTGCCGCCGCCCCCAATTGGTGGAAATCGGCCAGCCTCGGGTTCGGCGACCAGTGTTTCAGAACTCAAAGATTTGTTTGAGGGATATGAAATCTCAGGAATTTACGGCAACCATGTGGTGATTCGCTCCAAGGATCGGGTGTATTTTTTGCAAGATGGCCAAGATTTTTATTTCAAGCCTGAACTCAAATACCATGTCAGCATCCAGGGCGTGAACGTGACCTTTGCCAACGAGTTGGTTAAGCCAACCCCAGAAAAACCTGAGGGGCAGTATGACACCGTGTTGGTGCTTCGTATCGGTACGGCAGAGGCCAACAAGCGCGAATTAACCACGGGCGGTAGCAGTGGCGGCAGTGGCGGCAGCAGTCGCAGCAGCAGCAGATAGGGGTTTTGATGGTTGAGGTCGCGTCTGGAGTTCGGCAATCCCCCCGTGGCAGCATGGTTAGTGAACCTGTTGAACACATGCTGAAGCGCGGCCTGATCAATCATGATCAGGTCAATATTGTGCAACGGCAGCTGCAACGACTCAATTTGGTGGCGATGCGCTCCACGGTTGAAGATTTGTTGATTACCAACGGTTTTATCACCCGCAATGATCTGAACCAGGCCTTGGCGGCGCAACGCGGTATTGAGAAGACAGACGATGCCCATGCCGCGGCGCATGACATTGATGTGTTGCGGCGGGTGTTAAAGCCTGCCTTGTGTCGTCGCTTGGGTTTTGTGCCGATCCGGGTCGAGGATGGGGTGCTGTATATCGCTTCCTTGCGCCCCCTGCTTGAGCATGAAACCTATGAGATTATTCGCACCGCGAAGGCTGAAAAGTTGCGCGTCAACAGTTTGGCGGTGGATCCCATTGATAAGCGCGAAGTTCTTGAGCGGTTGAACTCCGACAGTTTGGTGGATTTTGACAGCATGAACCGTAAGATTGAGCGGTTGAATGCCAATCCCGATGACGGACAAAATCTTAAGCAGGTAATTCAGGATCTTTTTGTGGACGCGGTGCAGTCGCGATCATCCGATATTCACTTGGATGCGTTGGAGGATCCGGCATCCTGCTGGATTTCTTTCCGGATTGATGGCGATTTGCGCTACCGCTATATTTTGTCGGTTGAGGCCGCCAGACGGGTGATGACCCGTTTGAAGGATATGGCGGGTATGGACTTTTCGGACACCCGCCGCCCACAGGATGGCCGCAGCTTTTTTAACTACGAGTCGCGCAAAATCGACCTGCGGGTTGCATCCTTGCCGATCGATGGCGGCGAAACCCTGACCTTGCGGTTGTTGGATCCGCATTCCTTGAAAACCTTGGAGGATTTGTTCCAAGACAGCCCGATGCTGCTTAAGCGGATGAAAAGCTTGGTAAGCATCCGCAACAAAATTGGTGGGGTGGTGTTGCTTAGTGGGCCGACCGGTTCGGGGAAAAGCACGACGCTCTACGCCATTATTCGCCAATTGGATCGTTACCGTTTGAACGTGATGACGGCGGAAGATCCAGTTGAATACCGCGTGCCCTTTGTGCGTCAGGCACAGGTGAACAATGAGGCTGGCGCCAGTTTTGCCAATATTTTGCGCTCCCAATTGCGGCACGATCCGGATATTTTGGTGATTGGGGAGTTGCGGGATGGCGTGACGGCTGAAACGGCGTTGCGCTCAGCAGAATCGGGGCACTTTGTGCTAAGCACGGTGCACGCCGCCGATGCCCTGCAATCGATTGAGCGGGTGATGGGGATGTTTGCGCCAGAATATCGGCACAGCGGTATTTATGTGGTCGCCAACTACCTGTGGGCCATCGTTAACCAACGGCTGGTCAAGCGGGTGTGCAAATCTTGCGCGCTGCCGATGACCATGCAGGAGGTGGAAAGCCGTTTTAGCCGCGACTTCTCCATTTTCCAGGTTGATCCCTATGAGACCTTGATGGTGGCCAGCTCTGAGGGTTGTCCAGATTGTCGCTTCACCGGCCATTTTGGGCGGGTGTTGCTGGCGGAAACCTTGTTCTTCCCGGTTGATCCGGACGCGCGTATCGATATCACCACCTCGCTGTTGGAGGGCAGGTTGATGGATGTTGCGCGCCATGAAAAGGTGGTGTTCCAGCGACGTTCCGATACCGCGGCGTCCTTGTTGCGGCGCGGGATTATTGATCCGGAAATGGCCTTGGCCGTTACCGAAGCCTTGGCATAGGGGGGCGGCATGGGTGCTTTTTATACCGTGACCTATATGATGCCGGCGAAGCGAGGATTTCGTAAGGTGCAAGCCGATTATTTTTTGCCCAATCAAGCCTCCGTCAGGCGTGAAATTGCCAAATTGGGCGGCACCATTGTCAGTATTGAAGCACGTAAACAGGCTTGGTTTAACCGTGAGTTCTTTAGCCGTGACTACAAGGTGGGGTTTTTGCGCGCCGTTTCGTTCCAGTTGGGCGCGGGGATCTCGCCTGGCCGCAGTTTGGCGTTGGTGATTACGGGGGAAACCAATCCGTCCAAGCGGCGCAGCTTGGAGCCCGCGCTAGAGGTGCTGAACCGTGGCGGTTCGTTCCTGGAATCGGTTGAGGCCTTGCAGATGTTTGATCACGGCACCCTGTCGATTCTGTCGGCGGGTGAATTGGTGGGTTCGATTCGTGACGTCATCAACTCCGCCATTGAGCATATGGAAGAAAAGGGCAAAACTTGGAAAATCCTGTTGGCCGCCTTTGGTTGGCTGTGGTTTGATATCAGCACGGGGCTATCGGCGGTTGCAGGCGTGCAGTGGACGGCTCTGCCCTGGCTTCGCGAAAATGGCATTTCCTCCAAGGATGCGGCGGCGGTGGAAAAATTCAACCACGCGCTGAACATGGCCTATATTTTCAACACCATTTTGTTGGTGGTGGCGATCGCCGCGATCGGGTTTTTCACGATCATTGGGCTGTCCTATCTGTTCTTTGGCACCAAAAAACGGCATTTGGGCAATGTCCTGTTGGGCAAGGTGGGCTTTTTGCATCGTTTGATGGTGCACACGGGTTTTGGCGAAACCTTTTACGTGGTTGGCCGGATGCTTAAGGGGCATGTGCAGTTTTCTGAGGCGTTAAAGGTGGCGATTGAATCAGCCGGCATTGATGAGATTCGCACCTATTGGAAGGAGGTGCACAAAAAGGTGCTGCAGGGGGATACGATCGACCATGCCATGAGCTCAGACTATTTAACCCGCCCCGAATTGTTGCAAATTTCCGCCCACCAAGACAGCGCCCAATTGGCACGCGTGGTGCTGAATATTGCCGCAGAACGCACGGAGGCCGCGCGACGTGGCCTGCGTAAGGTGGTGTCAGGGGCGGTGGTCGCAACCATCTTGTACACGGTGGCATCTGTGGGTAATGTGATTTACGTCGTGGCAGCGCAGGGCAGTGGCCTGAACTCCACGATGGATGGGGTTAGCAACGGTGGGCAATAGAATACAAATTTTGTTAGGTTAAAATGATGAATTTAGAAATTTACACGCCAGACAGTTTGATCGGTGGTGCCGTTCCCTTGGGGGGCGGTCGTCCGCGCGATGTTGCCTATAACCATGCAAGCGTCGCCTTGGATACTGAGCAGATTCAGCTGATTTATCGAGTTGAAAATCAGTTTGTTTACTATATTGCCGCACCATCGGCCGTGTTTGCGGGGCATTTTGAAGCTGCCACACCGATTGCAGCCGCTCTGCCAGGGGCGCAGGGTCATAAGGGGGATGGTGCCTATATTGCGCCGTCAGAGAATGGGTTTGCGGTGGTGATTCGTCGCGGCAACAATTTGTACAGTTTTGTTGGGGATCGTCAGTCTTCGGAGTCATTTGTGGCGCGCTACGGGGTGGATATTTATACGGTTGACAACACCCTTTCCTTGTCTTGGGATGGTTATGTTTTGGGCGAAATGCGCCGGGTTTCAAGGGCCTCGGCTTTGGCCACCTTATTCGGCAGCGTGTTGGCGGTGTTGGCTGGGGCTGCCTGGCTGTTGTTAGCTGCGCAAACCGCCAGCATGAATGATGAGGTGGCCAAAAATCGCCAAAAAGCTAAGGAGCAGGTTAGCGGTTTGATTAAGGATTTCAGCGACTTTTCAATCCACCCCCTGCACAAAAGCATTGGCGAGATTCAAACCTTTGTGGGCAAGGTGATTGCGATTGAGGGTTATATGAAATATTTTCAGGTTGATGGATCGACTAGGAAATGGTTGGTGGAATTGCCTGTTTACACCACGGCCGATGTGATTGAGCGTTTGGGCGATAAGCCTGTTGTTACCAACAACCCTGGCGATCAATTTATCACGGTTGAGTTTGACCCTAGCAAAAAGTCGACAAAATAATGCGGTTATTTGAACTTCTCGGTAAGACCGGATCGGTTTTCTTGGTCATTTTTGTTTGGGCCATTGCCCTTGGGTTGGGGGCTGGCACGGTGTATCAGGGCACGCGCCTTGAGGCAGCAACGGTCAAAAACCAGCTGGTGCAGTCGGCCACCTTGGCCTCGGTCAACATCACCTCAACGCCGTTGGCGACTGAGGAGTATCAAAAGGCGGCCTCGCAATTGCTGGCGCGCTATCCAAGTCTTGTGGTCAATGCTTCTGGCGATTCCTTGGTGGTGTCGTCTAAGGAGTTGGAGAACTATTATTTGTGGACCAGCGCGATGTTTGATGCCATGGGGCTTTTCCCCGATGCGCGGTGGAGCATGAAGTCTTTCTGCGTGGGCGAATCCTGTCCAGGTGGGGTGGCCTTCACCGCAGCCATTACCGCCATTCGTAAGCGCCCAGCGGCGGTTGAGGACAATTTGGACAGTATTGCAACGCCCCAGCCCTTTGGCGGCAGTTCTGCAGCCCCTGCGGCTAACCCCGCTGCTGATGCCGCCACCACCCCACCGGCCACTCCATAAGGGCGCAGGCTTTGGGGCAGGCAGCGCTTTGGCGTTACCCAGTCCCAAAAATGGCACCATTGGCGATGGTGATGGCCGTGCGTAAGATGTTCACAAACTTGTCGTACAATTTTCTTCTGCCCATTTTTTCTGTAAGGCCGCTTAAAATCGCTGAAGGCGACGGCAAAATGAGCAGCAGAGGGATGGCAGGATGGTGGATTGGATGCAGATGGCCTTAACACACAGCTGGCATGAAAGGAAATTAAGTCATGTCGATGGAAATGACCAACGGCGGGTTAAGCAACGAACTGCTGAACCGCGCGCTTGAGCCCTTTAGCGAATTTTATGACCGTGAGGGGGTTGAGGAGATTGCGATCAACCAGCCGGGGGAGGTTTGGGTGAAGATGGTGGGGGGCAGCGGCACCTGGATCCGCAAGGAAGCCCCAGAAATCACCTTTAAGCTGGTGCTGACCGCCTGCAGGATTTTTGCCAATATTACCGAGCAAGATTTTGACCGCGATCAATTGCCGATTTTGGCTGGCACCCTGCCGGGTGGGCACCGTTTTCAGGCGGTGGTGGGTTCCAATGTGCGCTACGATATGGGGCACACGCAGGGGGTGGCGATCTGTATTCGGCGCTACCACCAAGGCAAGAAGATGTCGCTTTCCTCCTTTAAGCTGGAGCCTGGTCGTGCCCTGGCTGGGGCTGCCCTGGCGGGTGTTGGCCATCAGCGCTACAGCGATTTTGCCTATGACGATTTGATCGCCACCATTGAGCATGGCGAGGCGGTGTTGATTTCCGGCGCCACCTCAACCGGTAAAACCACCTTTTTAAACGCGCTGATCAACTACATCCCGTTGGATCGTCGGGTAATCACGGTTGAGGATGCGCGCGAGGTGTTGGTGGCGCATCCCAACCACGTGCATTTTGTGGTGTCGCGCACCACCTCAACCAACCAGGTTGGCTATGCGCATATTCTGGATTCGGTGGTGCGGTTGACGCCCGACGTGATTATTTGCGGCGAGATTTCGATTACCAACGCCAAAAGCATTTACCGCCTGATGACCACTGGCCATTCCAACTTTATGGCCACTATTCATGCCGAAACCCCGGAGATGGCCCTGCGCGCTTTCTGGCAAAACCTGACCCAAACCGATCCGCATCTGGATGCACGGGCGGCGATTGAGATTATTTCCCGCACCTTTGGCCGGATTGTGCAGATTGATCGCTCAACGGGGGAACGGATGGTGACCAATGTGGATATCCCGCAGCTGATGGATCGGGTAGCCAAAACCACGGTACGGAACGCGGTTGAGGAGGAAGAGCAGGAGGTGCCTATCGTCCCGATGGATCGGCTGCCGTTTGAGAACAGCACCACCAACAACCCAACCGTTGAGCATAACAACTTGTAAAAACACCAGAGGACGGCAGCAAAAAGGAGTTGCAGGATGCGTGAAGAGCAAAAGGCGATGCGCTGGGTGATCAGCGGCGGGATGATCGGGCTGTTTCTGGCGATTCTGCTGCTGCCCATCCCCTATATGGCCTATCAAATGCAGCAGGCGGGCTTTAGCAAACCAACCCTGCAGTGGGCCTGGCGGGATTATTTGGGCACCTATGTGCAAAACAGCCAAAGCCGTGCGGTTTGGCGGCAACGCAACAACACCTGGATTCGCGATTACCGCCGTGCCAACGCCATGCTGCTGCCCCCCACCTACGCTATCCCCTTTGGTGCCTTTGCCCTGACCTTTTTGGTGGGGGTTGGGCTTTGTCCGCATCGTTTTACCAATACCAAGGAGGGGAGCGCGCGGATTGCCGATGAAAAAGACATCAAAACCATGGGCCTGTGGGACGGCTGGATCGTGGTGTTGGGTCGGTTTAAAAAACGGATGATCATGTTGCCAGAAACCCTGTCGGTGCTGTGCGTGGCGCCGCCCGGTACGGGGAAAACGGTGGGGGTGGTGGTGCCAACCATCCTGACCTGCAACAAGGTGTCAATGATCGTCAACGACGTGAAGCCAGAACTGGCGGATATTACCAGCGGTTATCGGCAGAAACACAGCATTTGTATTCGGCTGGAATGGGCGGCGGAGGACAATTTTGAAACCGGCGTGCTCTACCCGCGCTGGAACCCCCTGTCCCCCTTGGCGATGCCACCCCCGGGGCCGCAGCGCGATTTGTACATCGACACCCTGGTGACCATTTTGGTGCCCGATCCAGCGGGCAGCGCTGACCCCCACTGGTCGAAAAAGGGGCGAGCCTCCCTAGCTGGTTTTATCCATTTCATGGCCTCGAAATGCGAATCGGGCAATTTTGATGGGTTGCCGCTGCAATGGCAGGGGGAGGAGGCCAGCATCCCACTGCTGCTGGATTGGATTACCGAGGCGCAGTTGTCGGCGGGGGAAGAAATTGAGAAGATGAAGGCGGTCAACCCCAGCGCCGCCCTGTTTGCCGATCCTGTCCGCAGTTTTTTGATGAACGCGGTGAACGAGGCGCGCAAATACAATTATTCGCCGCGGGCGGTGATGGAGCTGACCCAGCTGGCCAACACGCCGGATAAGGAGCGCGGATCGATTCTGTCGACCATGGACAGCGGCATGATCATCTTTAAAAACTCGGCCGTGCGGGCGCGAACGGTGAAAAGCGATTTCTCCTTTAGCGATATTCGCGGCATGCGTGACCCCGAAACCGGTGAGATGAAGCCGGTGACCATCTATATTTGCGTAAACCAGCAGGATTCCGGCGCGCTGGGCGTGATGACCGGTTTGTTTGTTGAGGCCTTGTCGATGTGGCTGATCGCCCATAAGCCGGGCAGCTACACCCGCGATAACCATCAGGTTGGCCCCTTCCCCGTGTTGTTTGTGTTGGATGAGTTCCCGCAAATGCCGAAACTCAAGGCCTTGATCGATGGGCCAGCGGTGGGGCGTGGGCAAAAGGTTAGCTATTTGTTGATCGGGCAGGATTTGCAGCAAATCGCCACCACCTATAGCGACAAGGAGGTGGAAACGGTGATTTCCACCACCGCCGCCAAAATCATTCTGCCGCTGAACAACGAACAAACCGCCGAACGTTTCGGTAAGATGATCGGTTCCTACACCAAGCAGGATGTGAGTTCCAGCCGGAATGAGGGGATGGCGAAAGACATCAACCCCTTTGCCAAAAACGTCAGCCGCTCGTTCAAATCAGAGCAATTGCTGGGCGCCACCGATTTTATGAGCATGGCCAAGGGCACCCACTATGTGTTGTTCCAGCAATACATGAAATACCCGTTGCAGCTGACCACGCCGTTTTATTTTAAAGATCCGGTGTTAAAAGATTTGGTCAACCCAGCCAATGGCGGCAAATACCCGCCGGCGCCACCGATGCCCAAATGGATGCTGAAAAAACGCCTGATTGAGGAGGCGCAGCGCCAGCAGCGGATGGAAACCTTGAAACTGGCCTTGGCTGATACCAAGAGCTTGGAGGCAAGCGCGACGCCTGCGGCTGCCGCTGCACCACCCCCTGCGGCAAGGTCTGGCACACCAGCACCATCCCTGCGCCCCGGAGCACGCCCACCCAGCGCCACCACCGCTTAGGTCCCAGCCAGAACCACCCCGTCAGGCTTCGCCTGCCACCCCTCCGAAAAGGGGAATTTTCGACCTATTTATTCCCCTCTTTGGAGGGGTGCCCGAAGGGCGGGGTGGTTCTTTCGCAGAAAGTCTAACCAAAACGCTGGCGCAGCAGATGGAAAACCGCGCGCAGGCCGCTTTCATAGCCGCCTTTGGGGCGGCCGGGGCGATCGCTGGTGATCCAACCCGGCACATCAAAATGCAGCCATGACAGGCCGTTTGGCACAAATTTTTCTAGGAACAGGCCGGCGACAATCGCATCCCCCACCCCCGATTCGCCGCAGCTGAGCAGGTCGGCGGTTTGGCTTTCCAGCTGTTCCGCATAATCCTGCCAAAGCGGCAGCCGCCACAACGGATCCTCGGTGGCGGTCGCGGCCTGCAGCAGTACATCCGACAGGGGATCATCGTTGCTGAGAAACACGCCGATCTCACCGCCCAGCGCGTCAAAGGCACTGTAGGTCAGGGTGGCAAAATCGATCAGCAGCTGCGGCTGCTGTTCGCCGGCGAAATGCAGGGCGTCGGCCAGAATCAACCGCCCCTCAGCGTCCGTATCCTGAATCTCAACCGTTTGACCGCTGCGGCTTTTGATGACGTCCAGCGGCCGCATGGCGTTGCCAGCAATCGCGTTTTCAACCGCCGGAATCACCACCAACAGGCGGATCGGCAGCTTGGCCGCCATCACCATCTGCGCCAAGCCCAGCACGCTGGCGGCGCCGCCCATATCATTCTTCATATGGTACATGCTTTTGCGCGATTTGATGTCCAGCCCGCCGGTGTCAAAGCACACACCCTTGCCCACCAACGCCACCAGCAGCGCATCGGCAGGGGCATCAGGGCTTTGCCAATTCAGGGTGATCAGCTGCGGCGGCCGGCTGCTGGCCTTGCCAACCGTGTGCACCAAGGGGAACTGCTGTTCCAAGGCCTCGCCCGTGACCGCGCTGACGGTGCCGCCAAAACGTTCAGCCAGCCCCTCTGCCTCAGCCAACAACTGTTCTGGCCCCATCAGATTGGCCGGCGTGGTGATCAGATCGCGCACCAGCGCGCAGGCACTGGCCTGCTGCAAACAGGCCTGCTGATCGATGCCAGCCGGCAGCGCCAACAGCACCTCAGGCGCGGGCGTCTTGCTGGGCAGGCCGCGGTAACGGTAGCCGCCCAACAACCAGCCCAACGCCAATTGGCTGAGCAGATCGACGCTTAGGGATTCATCCGACAAATGATAGGTGGCGGCGGGCAGTTGCGCCGGCAGGCTGGCCAGCGACCAAAGCCGAACCCCCTTGCCGACCCCTTGCAGCACCATGGCCAGTTGGCCATCAGGCCCGGGCAGCAAACACGCCTCCCCCCCCTCACCCTTAAAGCGATGGCCATCGGTCCAGCTGCGTTGGGTGGGCAGCAGTTTTTCCTGCCATGCTGGCCAGTCGGCCTCCGTCACCAAATGGATCGGGATCGAGGGGGCAGCGGTGGGCTGGCTGGTTAGGCCCACGTTGTTCAAAAAAACATTCATCACGTCACAGCTTTCACAAAAATTTTAGGGCAGGGGGTTGCGATAGGCGGCCAGATAGCTGGGCAGAATGGTTTCGATCGCGGTGGGGGTAAGGCCCAATTCCGCCAACCCAGGGGCATCGCTGCCCACCACATTGTCAAGTTTGAGCAGGCGCAGCTGATCACGGGTTAAAAAAGGTCGCGGCAGCTGTTCCAACACCAAGGCTTTCAGATAGGCCAGCGGCATCGGAATGGGCAGCAGCCAACGGCGATAGCCGGTTTCGCGCAACATCAGCTGCATCAATTGCTTAAAGCTGTAGATATCGGCGCCGCCCAGTTCATAGATTTTGCCAGCGGTTGCAGGGCTGTTCAGCACCGCCAACACGGCGTCGGCCACATCGCCCACGTAAATCGGCTGGAACTTGGTTTGACCACCACCCATCAGGGGCAGGCAGGGCAACCAACGGGCGAGTCCCGCAAACAGATTAAAAAACTTGTCCTCAGGCCCCACCACCAGGCTGGGGCGCACAATGGTGGCGGTTGGAAAACCCCCCAGCACCGCGGCCTCCCCCAACCCCTTGCTGCTGGAATAATGGGCGGCGGCGGCGGGGTCTGCGCCAATTGCCGACAGGTGCACCAGCCGTTGCACGCCGGCGGCCTTGGCGTTGGCCGCCAGACTTCCCGCGCCCTCAACATGAATATTGGTAAAATTTTGCCGGCCGGATTCGGTTAACAGGCCAACGCAATTGATCACGGTGTCGCTGCCGGCAATTGCGGCGCGAATCGATTCGGCATCCAGCAAATTGGCCTGGATCGGCACAATCTGCCCGACATCGCCCATGGGTTTGAGCATCAACGCCTGTTCTGGTTGACGGATCGCCACCTTGATCACATCCCCCCGCGCCGCCAAACGTTTCACAATATGGCGGCCGACAAAACCGTTGCCGCCGAAAATGGTGGTGGTATGGGTGGTTGGCATAGGCTGTCTCCGCAATATAGGGGATGAATGCCAGCTTTAGCCTGATTTGGGGCAAAAGGTAAGGGGGTTAGCGATTTTCCAGCAACCGCAACAGCTTGGCCAAATCCTCTGGCATCGGCGCGTCAAAACGCAGCAGCTGGTTGGTGGTGGGGTGGACAAAGCCCAACACCGCCGCGTGCAGGGCGGGTCGGCCAAGCCCGTTCAGGGCGCCTTGCAGCGGGACGGGCAGCCCTGATGCAGATTTTCTGCCACCGCCGCCATAGGTGGAATCGCCCACCAGCGGGTGGCCCAGGCTGGTCAGGTGGACGCGGATTTGGTGGGTGCGCCCCGTCTCCAACCGGCAACGCACCAGGGCGGTGGGGCCCGGCAAATCTTGCAGCACCTGATAGTGGGTCACCGCCGGCTTGCCCCGCCCCAGCACCAAGGCCATTTTCTGGCGGTTGTGAGCGCTGCGGCCAATCGCGCCGCGGATGGTGCCGGCTGGCGGGGTGGGGGTGCCCCAAACGATCGCTTGATACTCCCGCTCAATGCTGTGCGCCGCGAATTGCTTGGCCAGATGGTGATGCGCGGTATCGGTTTTGGCCACCACCATCACTCCGCTGGTGCCCTTGTCCAAACGGTGGACGATGCCAGGGCGCAGCGGCGCGCCGGTGCTGGCCAGCTGGCCGTTGGTGTGCGCCAACAATGCCTGCACCAGGGTTGCCTCATGCTGCCCCGCGCCCGGGTGGGTGACGAGGCCAGCGGGCTTGTTGACCACCACCAACGCCTCATCCTCAAACACAATATCCAGCAGCCGCGGCGTGGGCGGCAGGGCAATCGCATCGGCAGCGGGGGGCGGCATGGTCACCACCACCACCTCCCCCCCCTTAAGTTTGTAAGACGGGTTGGTCAGCGGCAGATCGTTGGGCTGCTGGCGCACCATGCCGGTTTCAATCAGCCGTTGCCAGAACGCCCGCGATCGATCGGTAAGCTGCAGGCTTAACCATTTGTCCAACCGCTGCCCCGCCTGGTCTGGGGGTACGGTTTGGGTGAAATGATTGATCGCTTTCAAACGGATGTGTCCCGATCCAATTCCTGCAACAGATTCTGCAAGGAATAGTCTACCAATCCGCTGGCCTCCCCAGCTTGCAGGGCGCAGCGCAGCGCAATGATTTGGGTGGGATAGGGCTCGGTAAGATCAGCGGTCATGGGATGATTTTAACATGGCAACGTCGTTGTGCAAAGGGAGCCATATCCCCGCCACTAAACTACCAAGGGCGCAACCTAAAATGGCGATGGATTCGCAAAGAAGAAACGGCCATTGCTTGCATTGAGGCCGCTTCCCTTGCATTATTGCGCCATGATGTTTTTTACTCCAGCACCGATGATGATAGCCGCTCATTTGATTCGCTCTAAAACAATACCGCCACTCTGCTTCGCCGCCGACCTCAGCGAGGGCTATCGGCTGCTGGCGGTTGGGGGGGTGGATCGGGTGGCGTTTTTGCAGGGGCTGTTGACGCAGGATCTGCTGCAGCTTTCGCCCACCCATGCGCAATTCGCGGCGCTGTTAACCGCTGGCGGCAAATTTTTGGCCGATATGTTGGTGCTGAGTGATGGGGAGAGGGTGTATCTGCGGCTGGCAGCGGGGGAGGCTGAGGGGCTGTGCAAAAGATTGGCGCTGTACAAATTGCGCAGCCAGGTCACGCTGGAACTGCTGCCCCCCGCATCTTGTGTGGTTTATTGGACGGACAATCCAGATAAGGCTGAGGAGCTGGCGGCGGTTTTTGGGTTAGAGGCTAAGGCGGGGGCATGCCGGTGGGTGCTAGAGCAGAGCCAGACATGCTATCTGGTCGATCCGCGTTATGCAGGATTAGGAGTTCTGCAGATCACCCTTGACGGTCAGCTAGACATGCCCGCCCCCGTGCAGGGATTTACCGCCAGCACGGCGGCCGCCCATCGCTATCATCAATTGGGATTGCTGGTGCCTGAGGGCGCGGTGGATTTGGAGCAGAACCGCAGCGTGATTTTGGAATATGGCTATGACCGCCTGGCAGCGATCGATTGGCACAAGGGCTGCTACGTGGGGCAGGAGTTGATGGCGCGCACCCACCACCTCGGCCAGCTTCGCAAGGGCTTGTATGTGCTGGAGATGGCGGAGGATGCGCAGCTGTCAGCAGGCACAGAGGTTTTGGCGGGCGAGACGGCGGTGGGGGAGGTGCGTGGGGTGGCGGCTGCGCCTGAGGCTGGCGGTGTCTCACGCGTGCTGGGGCTGCTGAAGCATGATTTGCTGGCTGAGGCTGTGGCCAAACAACAACCGCTAAGCGCGGCGGGTTATGGATTGCGGTTGATCAGCGACCCGCCTATCGGTTAACTTGTAACCACCCCGTCCATAGGTGTCCAAAAATGTCTTATCTCACCATCGTTTTCGCCCAGCCATTAGCTCAGCCAGCTAGCGAATTGTTGCCCGTATTGGCCGAGCATTTCGCCTTTGATCGGGATGCGGTCGTTGCGGATGGCAGTATTTTGCAGCTGGCTGGCATCGAAACCTCGACCTCGTTAAATCGGCTGGAGCGCAACCAGCTGTTGGTACAGCTGCTGGAACCCTTTAGCGCCGATTGGGCCTGGCAGGATAGCCCCCCCCAACCCAAAGCCCTAGCGGGTTTTGACATGGACGGCACGGTGGTGGCGGAGGAGAGCATGGTGCTGCTGGCGTTAGCGGTTGAGGAGGTGTCTGATGCGCCCGAGCACCGCGATTTGGTGCAGCAAATCACCCACATGACCGAATTGACGATGGCATCAGGCGGGGGGTTTGAGCAGGGCTTTCGGCAACGGCTGGCGCTGTTTACCGGCACGCCCCATGACCTGTTTCTGCGGGCGGCGAGCCGCTTTACCCTGAACCCGGGCATGGCGGAGGTGTTGACGGCGATGCAGCGCGCTGGCACCCAAACCGCGTTGATTACCGGCGGCTTTGACCCGATGAAAAGCCTGATCGCGGCGCGCTGCGGCTTTGACCAAGCCTTTGGCAACCAATTGCGGTTTGATGATCAGCAGCGCTTTACCGGTGATTGCGTGCCGCCCGTTTTGGGCATGCAGGCCAAGGCAGACATCCTGCAACAGCTGGCCGCCGATCAGGGTCTCACCGGCGGGCAGGTGCTGTTTATTGGCGACGGCAGCAACGATGCGGCGGCGTTGGAATGGGTGCTGGAAGGGGGAGGGTTGGCGGTTGGCTATCGCCCCAAGCCCGTGTTGTTGGGCGTCATCAACGCGGTGGTGCAGCACAGCGGGCTTAGCCTATTAGCGTTTCAGAATTACAAAACCTAAGCCACCAGGCGGAAGCGGCGTTTTTTGCCCACACCCAGCACCGGATTGTTGGCGAGTTGCTCGGCGGTGAGCAATACCGTGCCATCGCTAAGATTTTGCTCATCCAGCCGCACGCCGCCCTGCTCAATCAGCCGACGCGCCTCAGACCGGCTGGTCACCACCCCTGCCCGCAGCACCAGATCAATCGCGGTCACCCCATGGGCAAGATCATCCGTGGTTAGGGCTAGGCTGGGCAGATTTTCTACCGCGCCGCCGCCACCCCCCGTATTGGCATAGCTGGCCGCCGCCGCTGCTGCCGCCTGTTCGGCCAGATCCTGGCCATGCACCAAGGCGGTCACCGCGGTCGCCAACAGTTTTTTGCCCTCGTTCAATTCCGCGCCCTGCACCGCCTCCCAGCGGGCAATTTCGGCCAGCGGGATTTCGGTGAAGATTTTCAGGAATCTGGCGACATCCCGATCCTCGGTGTTGCGCCAATATTGCCAGAAATCGAACACGCTGGTCTTGTTGGCGTCTAGCCAAACCGCGTTGCCGGCCGATTTGCCAAATTTCGCGCCGCTGGCGGTGGTCAGCAGCTCACAGGTTTGGCCAAACACCTCCTGCCCCACCAGCCGCCGGCATAAATCGACGCCCATCACGATGTTGCCCCATTGGTCGGAGCCACCCATCTGCAGGCGGCAATCAAAACGGCGGTAAAGCTCAACAAAATCAAAGCCCTGCAACAACGGGTAGTTGAATTCCAGGAAGCTGAGATTCTGCTCACGGTCCAGCCGCCGTTTTACCCCCTCCAACGTCAGCATGCGGTTCACCGACACATGTCGGCCGACATCGCGCAGAAAATCCAAATAGCCGATGCCGTCCAGCCAATCGGCGTTGTTGACCAGCAGGGCGCCATTGGCGCTCGGCGTGCTGTTGGCCGCATCAAAACGCAACAGACGCTGGGATTGCACACGGATTTTCTCCATGTTGCCCCCAATCACCTCAGCCGACAACAATGGCCGCGCCTCATCCTTATCCGACGGATCGCCAATCTTGGTGGTGCCGCCGCCCAACAGCACGATCGGCCGGTGGCCAAAATATTGCAGCCAGCGCAGGCGGATCAGCTGCATGAAATTGCCCAGTTGCAGGCTGTCGGCGGTGGCATCAAAGCCGATATAGCCGGTGACGACACCCGCTGTTAGCGCCGCATCCAACGCCGCCAAATCGGTGGTTTGGTAGATCAGGCCACGCGCCTGCAGCTCATGCAGGTAATCAGATTTGGGGACAAAATTGCTCATGGGGCGTATGTTGGCAAAAATTGATGCCGCTTGGCAAGAAATTGTTGAGATTATCAACAAATTGTGCAAAGCTTGCCGCCGTAAACAGTATTTTAAAGATAATATGTGGCCGCCATGACCTTAAGCACCCTGATCACCACCCCGATTTATTACCCCAACGCCGCGCCGCATTTGGGCCATGCCTATTGCGACATAGCGGCGGATACGCAGGCGCGTTATTACCGATCCCTTGGCCATCAGGTGCTGCTGCTGACCGGCACCGATGAGCATGGCCAAAAAATTGCCCGGGCGGCTGAGGATAGGGGGCTGACCCCGCAGCAGCATGTGGACCAGCAATCGCAACATTTCCGCGATTTGGCCGCCGCCGTGACCATGTCCAACGATGATTTTATCCGCACGACCGAGCCGCGCCACCACGAATCTGCTCAGGCGTTCTGGCGGGCGTTGGCTTCTGCAGCGGCGCCTGATGGGCAACCGAATGTGTATCTGGGGCGCTACGCCGGTTGGTACGCGGCGCGTGATGAGACCTTTTATCAGGAAGCGGAATTGGTGAATGGGCTTGCCCCCACCGGCGCGCCGGTTGAGTGGGTTGAGGAGGAGACCTTTTATTTCCGCCTGTCCGCCTGGCAGGATCGTCTGCTGGCCTATTTCAACGCCCACCCCGACGCCATCCAACCCGCCAGCCGCCGCAATGAGGTGCTGGCGTTTATTGAGCGCGGCCTGACCGATCTATCGATTTCCCGCACCGGCATCACCTGGGGCATTCCGGTGCCTGATGCGCCCGGCCATGTGATGTATGTGTGGACGGATGCGCTGGTGAACTACCTCAGCGCGATTGGCTATCCCGATGTAAACAGCGCCCGCTTTCAACAATTTTGGCCAGCCAAGCTGCATCTGGTGGGCAAGGATATCATCCGTTTCCACTGCATCATCTGGCCGGCGATGTTGATGGCGGTGGGTTTGCCAGTGCCGCAACGGGTGTTTGCCCATGGGTTTTTTATCAGCGGCGGCCAAAAAATGTCGAAATCGGTTGGCAATGTGGTCGATCCCTTTGCCTTGGTTGAGCGTTATGGCGCCGACAGCCTGCGGTTTTACGTGCTGAACGAATTTGCCTTTGGCCAAGACGGCGATTTTCAGGAGGGGAATTTGGTGCAGCGGCACAACAGCATGCTGGCCAATGATTTGGGCAATTTGGCGCAGCGCAGCCTGTCGATGATTCAGCGCTACCGCGGCGGGCAGCTGCCGGCTTGGGTGGGGGCTGAGGCTGCCGAGCAGGCCCTGTTGGATTTGATGCTGGCCGCGCTGCCCCTCTACCACCACGCGATGGAGCAGCAGGCCTTTCATAAGGCGTTGGAGGCGGTGTGGCAGGTGGTGACCGCCGCCAATCAATATGTCGATCAGCAGGCGCCATGGACGCTGCATAAACAGGCATCACCGCGCCTGGATGGCGTTTTGCGCATGTTGGCTGAGGTGTTGGCCTGGCTTTCGGTTGTGCTGCACCCCTTTATGCCGACCACCATGGCCCTGCTGCAGGACAATTTGCAACTGGCGGACGGCAGCCGCAACCTTCTGGCGTTGGATTCTGATCAGGCGCTATTGGTGGATGGCCTGCAGCTGGCACCGCCCCTGCCGCTTTTCCCCAGGGTTGAGGTTAGGGGCGAAGAGGGGGCGGCCTAGATGGGGGTGATTGTAACGCCAGAAGCCAATGATTATCTTCTAGAGGTAGTTCCGCCGTATCTTAAGACCTTAGCAGAAAAAAAGTCTGAGGGCAGTGCGTATAAATTTTCCGCGGCTGCCGTCATTCAAACACCTGCTGGCATATGGGTTGCGTCAGGGGTCAACCTGAACCTCGGTTACGAAAATATTTGTGCTGAAAGGGCAGTGATCGCGCAGGCTGCAAAATGGGGCAGCGCCATACCCCTGCTCTTTGTGTACGGTGCCGGCGACATGTGCGGCAATTGCCGCCAAGGGTGGCTTGAGCATTCACCGTGGAATGCTGTGGCGTATTCTTTTGATGCGATAACTGGCAAATACAAAAAGGGGCGGTTGCCCAAGATCTTGCCGATGCCTTTTTTGAGCAAGGGCCGGAGAAAAAAGCATGAGCAACATAACGGCAACCCCCAATTGCTGCTGAACCGTCGGGGAGCCAGAAAAGCTATTAAAGATTTGCTGGCTTCCAGCACGCAGCTCCCCTATGGGCTTTCCGTTGATATCTTGGCCCAACAGGCTGAGTGTGCAGGAAAAATTGGTGAGCCTACGGTCATGACCGGCTTGGTGTATGCCAATAGGCGATACGCGACAGGCCCACGCCTTGAGTTTGGCGGTGGAATCATAACCTCATCGACTATGACAGCTTTGGCTGAGGGGGTAACGGTGCAGGGCATAACTCAGCCAATCCGCGAGATTCATTTGTGGGGCGCAACCGCTGCGTTCGATCAAGATCCGCAAATAAGAAAAGAAGCGTTGGATCTCTATCAGTTGATACCCCGCTATTATCAGCGCTTAACACCGCTTCAATCTTTAAAAGAGGCTGTAAAAGAGACTGCCGACATTCCGGTTTTTGTGTATGATCGTCAGGGAAAGCTGTTGTTCGAAGGGCCCCTGATCGATGTTGGGTCGATGACGGATCCTTTTCACGAGCTTCGGCAGCAGAAGCTTGACCTCATAATCCAGCGTTGACGGGCGTTTTGAGCTCCCCCCAGCGCCCCCAACTTTCCCCAAAGAAATTTGCAAAATTGTTGTTGACAGGTCGGATACCGTTTCTTATATTCACTTTCCCGCCACCCAAAAGGTTGGCTTCTTTGACTCAGTAAAAATTGCTAGCTCGAACATCAAAATTTGATGTTTAGCGGTGTTGCAACGAACATCATCAGGGTTGCAGCACCGGTGGATACATTTCTGGTTCAAGGATGTATCCATTTGATAATTATGCAAGGCACCGCGCACAGACATATTGCTGTGCGTTACAACGTTTGCCTGTGGAAATTGGATTTTCGAAATCAAACATTTTAAAAGCATCTGGTGGATGCCTTGGCAGGAAGAGGCGATGAAGGACGTGACAGGCTGCGATAAGCCTCGGGGAGCCGCCAATAGGCTTTGATCCGAGGATTTCCGAATGGGGGAACCCAGACCGCAAGGTCTATCTTATCCTGAATATATAGGGATAAGAGGCGAACCCGGGGAACTGAAACATCTAAGTACCCGGAGGAAAGGACATCAACCGAGACTCCGTTAGTAGTGGCGAGCGAACGCGGACCAGGCCAGTGGCCTATCGTTAAAAACTGGAAGCTGTTGGAAACCAGCGCCATAGTGGGTGATAGCCCCGTACAGGTAAAAAGACGATAGGTCCTTGAGTAGGGCGGGACACGAGAAATCCTGTCTGAACATGGGGGGACCACCCTCCAAGCCTAAGTACTCCTTCCTGACCGATAGTGAACAAGTACCGTGAGGGAAAGGCGAAAAGAACCCCGACGAGGGGAGTGAAATAGATCCTGAAACCGGATGCTTACAAGCAGTCGGAGCCGTCTTTATGGCGGTGACGGCGTACCTTTTGCATAATGAGTCAGCGAGTTTATGTTGGTAGCAAGCTTAAGCCGTTAGGTGGAGGCGTAGCGAAAGCGAGTTCGAATAGAGCGTCATAGTTACCAGTATAAGACCCGAAACCGGGTGAGCTAGCCATGGACAGGTTGAAGGTGAGGTAACACTCACTGGAGGACCGAACCATTCACTGTTGCAAAAGTGCTGGATGATCTGTGGCTAGGGGTGAAAGGCCAATCAAACCCGGAAATAGCTGGTTCTCCGCGAAAACTATTGAGGTAGTGCGTCGCGTGATGGCCTTGGGGGGTAGAGCACTGATTAGGCTAGGGGGGCGCGAGCCTTACCAAACCTTGTCAAACTCCGAATACCCAAGAGCTTAGCGCGGCAGACAGACTATGGGTGCTAAGGTCCGTAGTCGAGAGGGGAAGAGCCCAGATCGCAAGTTAAGGTCCCTAAATCACGGCTAAGTGTGAAAGGAGGTGGGACGGCCATGACAACCAGGAGGTTGGCTTAGAAGCAGCCATCCTTTAAAGAAAGCGTAACAGCTCACTGGTCTAATCAAGCTATCCTGCGCCGACAATGTAACGGGGCTAAAGCCGTGTACCGAAACTGCGGGTGCGTCCTTTAAGGATGCGCAGTAGCGGAGTGTTCCCTAAGCCTGTGAAGGTTAACCGTGAGGTTGGCTGGAGGTATGGGAAGTAAGAATGCTGACATGAGTAGCGACTAACCAGGTGAGAAACCTGGTCGCCGAAAATCCAAGGGTTCCTGCGCAAGGTTAATCCGCGCAGGGTGAGCCGGCACCTAAGACGAGGCCGAAAGGCGTAGCCGATGGAAACCAAGTTAATATTCTTGGGCCTGCTGGGAAGTGACGAATGGGAGAGATTGTCGTCCGTTAACGGATTCGTGACGGCGGTTGATCCTGTTCCAGGAAATAGCCCCAGCGTATAGACCGTACCCTAAACCGACACAGGTGGATTGGTAGAGAATACCTAGGTGCTTGAGAGAACGATGCTGAAGGAACTAGGCAATCTGCTCGCGTAACTTCGGGATAAGCGAGACCTGCCCAGCGCAAGCTGGTGTCAGGTGGCACAGAGCAGGGGGTTGCGACTGTTTAACTAAAACACAGGGCTCTGCAAAGTCGAAAGACGAGGTATAGGGCCTGACGCCTGCCCGGTGCTGGAAGGTTAAAAGGAGAGGTGCAAGCTTTGAATTGAAGCCCCAGTAAACGGCGGCCGTAACTATAACGGTCCTAAGGTAGCGAAATTCCTTGTCGGGTAAGTTCCGACCCGCACGAATGGCGTAACGACATCCCCGCTGTCTCCAGCGTCGACTCAGCGAAATTGAACTCGCGGTGAAAATGCCGTGTACCCGCGGTTAGACGGAAAGACCCCGTGAACCTTTACTACAACTTTGCAGTGGTGCTTGGGTTGTTTTGTGTAGGATAGGTGGGAGCCAATGAAGCTTGGGCGCTAGCTCAGGTGGAGGCAACCTTGAAATACCACCCTGAACCGCTTAGGCATCTAACCATGATCCGTGAATCCGGATTTGGGACCCTGCATGGTGGGTAGTTTGACTGGGGCGGTCGCCTCCCAAAGAGTAACGGAGGCGCGCGATGGTGGGCTCAAGCCGGTCGGACATCGGCTGTTGAGTGCAATGGCATAAGCCCGCCTGACTGTGAGACGTACATGTCGAACAGAGACGAAAGTCGGTCATAGTGATCCGGTGGTCCCGCGTGGAAGGGCCATCGCTCAACGGATAAAAGGTACTCCGGGGATAACAGGCTGATGATGCCCAAGCGTTCACAGCGACGGCATCGTTTGGCACCTCGATGTCGACTCATCACATCCTGGGGCTGAAGCAGGTCCCAAGGGTTTGGCTGTTCGCCAATTAAAGTGGTACGTGAGTTGGGTTCAGAACGTCGCGAGACAGTTCGGTCCCTATCTGCCGTGGGTGTTCGAAACTTGAGAGGACCTGTCCCTAGTACGAGAGGACCGGGATGGACGTACCTCTGGTGTATCAGTTGTCACGCCAGTGGCAGCGCTGAGTAGCTATGTACGGAAGAGATAACCGCTGAAAGCATCTAAGCGGGAAGCTTGCCTCAAAACGAGGTTTCGCCATTAGAGCCGTGGAAGACTACCACGTTGATAGGCTGGATGTGGAAGTAGGGTAACCTATGAAGCTAACCAGTACTAATCGCTCGATTGGTTTGATTACCTAAAGATTGTTCAATTTTTCACAGTGCAAATGTTGTACGTGCTGTTATATGTCTTGCGGCCTTGCTGCATCAACCAAACACAAATTTTGATGGCTAGAGCATTTTCCATTTAGCCCTACACCCTGTCAGGCTTCGCCTGACAGACTTTTAAAGAAGGGGGCAGCCTACGGACTCACCGTGCTCACGTATATAGGATACGCTCCGCGCGCTTCGCCTTGCCTTGCCTGTGTAGAACTAAAGCGAAAATGCTCTATCTTTTATAACGTTCGAGCTTGGTTAAACGTCCTGGTGGTTTTAGCGGAGGTGGCACCACCCGTTCCCATTCCGAACACGACCGTGAAACCCTCCAGCGCCGATGATACTTTGTCTTAAGGCACGGGAAAGTAGGACGCCGCCAGGACTTTTAACCAAGACGAACGCCGATCAATAGATAAGAGCTAGCAATTTCCTGAGACGTCAAAGCCCATTTTATCCCCCATCCCTGTTGTTTCTAACGATCTACCAAGCGTTTTATACCAAAAAACACAAATAACCTGACATCAATGTTGTGATGTGCTACAGGTATTCCAACCAACACTAACGATTGGAGTGGGATATGGTACATGTTGT
>JBIJBF010000001.1:0-199589 GCA_044345375.1 Alphaproteobacteria bacterium | reverse complement strand
CACTGTTATCGGTCGCAAGGCAGTTGGTGCCCTCGCTGATCACCTTGCCAGTGCTGGGCGAGCCATCATCCAAGGTTTTGTCCAATTGCCATGCGGCGGTTGGGGTTAGCACGGGGTTGGCGGCATAATCACCGCCGCCGCTTGACGGTACACCACTGCCGATGCGTAGCCATGTGCCAGCCGGTACGGGGTTGCTGCCGCTGCCGCTTGAGGAAACGGCGACGATGCCGCCGCCAAGACGGGTTGCTGGCAATTCCTTGCCAAAGCTCACGTTGGCGCTGGCCCCTGGGTTAGAGGCAACGCCGGTGATCAGATTGGCCGCCAGCAATTGTTGCCAGAATTGCACATTTTCCTTATTCGTGGCGGTGGTATCGGCTGATCCCAGTTGACCGCTGCCCGATCCATCAAGCAGGGAGGTGTTTAACCGCGTGCTGGCCTCAGCAAAATTGCCAGGCAGGGCGCCGTATTTGTCCTGAAAGGCGGTGGCCGCGCCGCGGTAGGACTGCACCTGATCTACCACGGATTTCACCCTTGCATTTTCAATCAGCTCCTGGCCTTGCAGCGCGCCACCAATCAAGATGCCGGTAACCGCCAGCACGATCGCGGTTTCGATCAAGCTAAAGCCAGCTTGGCCGTATTTCTTAGTGGAAGAGGTTTTTTTCATCGTCATCGAACGTTCCTTTTGGGTTTACGGTTGGGAAATCGGGTTAGGGTTGGGAAAGTTCAGGGGGCGTGGGTCACGCGTGAAGTTTTGGTACAGCGCGGCGTCTGCCTTGCCTACAGGAGTACCCAAAGCGGAGTCCGTAGTCAATGTATCAGAATTTAGGGCATCAGGGATCAGGGTGGCGCGCAGGAAGATCACCAGTTCCACCACCTCCTGCATGTCGTCTTTGGCGGATACCAACGGGCTGACCATCGCCGGCGCGCTGTCCTTAAGCCCTGGAACCCCCTCCTTCACATTGGTGGCGCGATCTTGCATCAGGCCGCCCATCACCATCGCCTCCCCCGACTTTAGGTGCAGCACCGAATCCAACTCCCGCACCTCAACCACCGGAATGGTTGAGGTGACGGTGTTGTTTGAGGCGATCGCCACCGCGGGATCGTTCACAAAGCCGGTAATGCGCGAAATGGTGGGGCGCAGGGTCATGGTAATATTCTGGCTTTCGGGATTGATCGCTGGTTGCACGCTCATCACCAGACCAATCGGCACGGTGTAGAGCTGGCTGCCCACCGATACGGTGTCGGGATCGCCGTTTTTGCCCTGGCGGCGTTCATAGTCCAGGGTGAAATACACTTGGTTCTGCGCCACTTTGAGAATGGCGTTTTGGTTGTTCATCACGGTTAACCGCGGGTTGGAAAGGGTGCGGGTGGTGCCAAAACGTCCCAAAAAGCCCAACACGCCGGCAAAATCCTTGTCGGTCAGCGACAGGGTGACGAAGCCAGGGTTGATCCCGTCGGTCAGCGTCGCGCCAAGCCCAAGGCTGCCGTTCACGGCGGGGGATCCAGTGGCAAAGCGGCGCCAGTTAATGCCGCTTTTGTATTCATCCTTTAACCCCACCTCAACCACCTTGGCCTCAATCAACACCTGCGCCATGGTTTGCCGGTGCAGCATGGCCAAGAACCGCTGCACCCTTTGCTGTTGCACCTCAGTCCCCGTTACGCTCAACAAGCCGGCCTGTCGGTTCAGGCTATAGGGTTTGGGCGGGGCGTCGGTTTTGTCGCCATCTTTTGGCAAGTTGCGCTCGCTCAGCAACAGATTCAGGTTGGATTCCAAGGATTCAAACGGGTCGGCCAGCGACTTGCTGGTGATTTTGCTTTTTGAGCCGTTATCGCCCGTGCTGCCGCCCGATCCGTTTTTGGCCACGGCCCCGAAGACATCGGTGGAAATGCCGATGCTGCCCTGGCTGTCGCGCACCGCGTTCAAAAAGTCCAACCGGTAGTCCTGCACATAGGGCAAATCGCGTTCAACCCTTAGGAAGCGGTTGTTGACCGAATAGCGCAGGCCGATGCGGGCGGCAATTTGATCCAACACCTCCTGCAGCGGGCGGTTTTGCACGCTCATCAACAATGCCCCCTCAACCGCTGGATCGATATCGGCGTCCAAGCCCGCCTGTCTGGCCAGCTCCAGCAACAAATCCCGCAGCGGCACGCCGTTGGTGATGTTCAGCGACACCGATTTTTGCAGGGCGGGGCTGGGGGCAGGAAGTGGGGCGGTGGCGATCGGGGCAGGCTCGGCATCGGGCGGCGTTGTCTCGGGCAGCGCGGTATCGGGGGCTGGTGCGGTTAACTTGGCGCGGTAATCTTCCGCCTGCAGCTGCAACACCGGATCATGCATGGTTTCATGCTCAATCGAGCAGCCGCTGAGCAACAAAGCCGCCAGCAAAATAGCGTTTTGTAACAGTTGGTTACGATGTGGTGCAGGACAATGTTTCGTGTTAGATTTCATCAGGCCTTACTTCTTTGTTGGAGGCTTTTTGGTGGTAGGCGTTAGGGAGGCGTTGGGCAAAGGGTCCGCCAAGGGCGGCGGCGGCGGTAATAAGGATGGCGGTGATGCTGCCCCAGCCTCACCTTGCGGCAAGCGTTGGGTGGTCGCCAGCGGCGCGCTGTCCATCAGCCTTAGCTGTTGCAATTGACCGCTTCCTTCTTGTTTCAGCATCACCGCGTCGGCCGAAACGGTCACCACCTGCCAACCCCCAATCATCAGATTTTCTTGGCCGCTGGTGTATTTTTGGCCGTTCAGCCAAAAACTCCAATGCGCCGCATCCAGATACAAAATCGCGTTCAGCTGTAGTTGTGGGGGAATTGGGGTGGGGGGGGTGGCACCCTCAGCTGGGATTGGCAGATTTAACGCCGGCGCAGCTGGTGCCAGCAGGGGGCGATCTTGCAGGGGGTCAGCCTCTGCATCGGTTGATGCGGGCGGCAAGTTGGTTGGCCAGGCGGGCAGGGCGTCCGCCAGTCCGATCGCCAACAGCTGCCAGTGGCTGTCGATCATGCCCTTGTTTTTGCCAGATTCGTGGATTTTCTGCTCCAGTTTTAGCGGCAGGATTTGCCCTGGCAAGCGGTTGGCCAAACGCGCCAGCAGTTGTCTGGCCAGTTGGTCATCGCTTGTTTGCAGATGCAGCTCAATCGGTTGCGCGACCAGGTTAAGGCTGCTCTGGCCGGCCAGCGGTACCCGCGCCACACCCGCCTGTGGATCGCTTAATTGGATGCGCAGTTTGCCAAATTGGGGGTCTTGGCGCAGCTCGGTTAACGCCTTGCGCACCATTGATTGGGTCAGGGGGGTGGCCAGTGCTCGGCGTTCATCCGCATCTAGGGCTGGATATCGATCCTGCCAGTCCTGAAGCCGATGCAGATCGCTGGCCAGCTGGCGGCTGTTCTGTTTGACCTTGGCCAGCTGCTGCTGTTGAGCGTGCCCGCCATACAGCACAACCAGCAAACCGATGACGCCAAGAACCAGCACCAGAATCAACTGTTGGCGCTGCCGCAGCACCTGTTGCTGCAGGGTCAGGCCGGTGTAATCGGGGGCTTGCTGCCGCAGGGGGGAAAGGGTGGGTGTATCGACCACCAGCTGCACGGTCATGGCTGCACCCCAGCTTTTGTTGTCACGGCAGAAGATGCGGGGGCATTTTCCAGAATCAAGACCTGGCCCGTTTGCGCGGCGGCGGCATCCCCCCCCATCTGCCAGCCAACCTGCACCGCCGGCGTGGCAAGGGTTGTGGCCAGTTTTTCAGGCAGGGTCAGCATCAGGCTGGCAAATTCGGGTGACTCGCTGACCGACGGGGCGAATTGCAGGGTTAAACGATCATTCCCTGGCTGCTCTTTAGAGGGATGACCCTTGGTACTACCGGTCATACCGACGACTGTTGAGGCAGGGGATGGCATCCACCAGTCCGCGGGTTTGCTGCGGCCAGCCTGCCAATTCAGCTGGCTTGCCTCAACCCCTGCTGGCCAAACCTGGCTTAAGCCAGCCAGCCAGCCAGACAGCGGCGGGTTGGCCGCGCTGATGCTTTGCCACCAAAGATCGGCGGTTTGCCAATGCAGGGCGGTTTCGGCCGACATCGGCAGCTTGGCCAGCAGGCTGGCGTACAATTGCTGCTGCTGCCCCAATTTGGCGCGCAGTTGATCGGTGGCTGACCGCAGGTTCCATAGCTGGAACAGCAACAGCAGAACCCCCGCCATGCTGGCGCCCCCAATCCCCCATTTCAGCCCCCGCCAAAGCGGCAGAGCCCGGCTTAACCGCTGCCAGCCATCGATTTCAGGCGACCACAGCGGGGTGGTTGGGGTGTCGTGCAGCGCCATTTGCGCCAAGGCGTGGCCGTGCCCCTGCAACCGTGCCACCAACAGCGGCAGGTAATTGCCCAACTCCTGCAGCAACCAAAGCTGGTTGTGGTCATGCGCGGTATCCGCACGCCCCGCCCTGGTTTTGCCGGCAAAAAGCGTGCGGCACCCCCGCGCGATCACATCCCCCGCCTGCAGTTGGCGGGCAAATTTTTGTTGGATAAAGGGCGCCCATTCCTTGGCCTTAAGTTTTGGCCCCGAACTTTGTTGAACAACCGCCACGTCTTTTTGCACCAGCAGGGTTAGGCGGCATTGCTGGGGCAGGACAGCGCGCAGTTTTGCCCAAGATGCCTCCAGCTGATCCGCCGTCATGGGCAGCGTTGCAACGCCCTGCCAGGCTGCCTCGCGATGCGGCTGTTGTTGCAGCTCAAGGCTTTGCCGATCCAGCAGCAGCCGGTATTTGGCGGGTGAAGCTTGCAACGGTGCCCCCATCAAAAATTGCGCCCGATTTGGCCAACGGCTTGGTAAACCGGCAGCAGCATGGCCGATAACACCCAAAAGATCAGCCCGCCGGCAAGCAGCAGCAGGCCGTTTTGCAACTGCCGCAACCGCCTGGGCCAGGCCAGCGACAGCTGCTGTTCCATCAAACGCAGGCCTTGTTGCAGGCTGTGATCCAGCCGGCCGGTTTGTTCGCCCACCGCCACCAGATCCAGCAGCAGCGGTGGCAACAAATCGCTGTGTTGCAGGGCGGCGGTTAACCCCTGACCCGCCTCCAGCGCCTGGATCAGTTGATCAGCCTGTTGGATCAGATAGCGGTTGCGCAAGGTCGCCTTGGCCAGCACCAACCCGTCCAGCAGCGGCACCCCCGCCTGCCAGCTTTGCAGCCATACATGGGCATAGGGAATCAGCTGAGCGTCTTGGTGCAGCTGGCCAATCAGGGGCAGCCTCAGGCGGATGCGATCGCGGTGCAGGCGGATGGTAGGCGATGCCAGACCGGCCACAAAGGTTAGCATCAACGCCCCCGCCCCTGCCAACAACAGCTGCACACCATAGCTGGTGATCCAGTTGGTGAATCCCAGCAGCCAGCGCGCCGCCAAATTGGGCGCCACCCCCAGGCTTTGCAGCAGGCTGGACAGGCCGGGCAACAGCTGTTGGCTGACCATCGCCAAAATGGCCAGCAGCATCGCAATGACCAGCAATGGGTAGCGCAAGGCTTGGCGCCCCTGTTGCCGCCAGCTTAGATGCCAGCGGTAATGCGCGGCCAGGCGGTGGAAGCAGTCGGCGATTTGCCCGGTTTGTTCGGCGGCCTGAAACAGGCTGGTGGCCAGTTGCGCCAAGCCATTGCGTCCATGGATGGGCGGCGCGCTGGCGGTTGCCTCAGCCAGGCTTTGCCCGCTTAACAGGGCTTGGCGCCATTGTTCCAAACGGCGGCGCAGCGGCTTGCGGTGCACCGAATGCGCGCTTTTGGCCAAGGCCTCCAACAGGGGGATGCCGGCCTCCATCAACAGGGCGGCACGTTCCAGAAAGCCGGCCAAGGCCTCCTGATCCGCCGCGTTGTTTTCGGTCAGCTGCAACAGCCAAAGCCAAAACCGCGGTTGGCGGCGGGCACTGAGCAGGGTAAGGCCATGTTGGGTCAGGCGCCGCTGCAACTCTTCCCAGCTGTCGGCCTGCAGATAGCCGCGCACCAGCGGGCTTTCCATAGCTATGCCGCCGCCAGTAGGTAATGCGCGATAGGCAAAACGGCTCATGCGGCCCACGCTGTGGTTCGCAGGGGTGGGGCTTGGGCGGCGGGATTGTCAAAGCTGGGCAGCCACCGTTCCACCTCCGCCAAACTGGTTTGCCCCGTTGCGGCCAGCGTCAACCCCTGTTGCCGCAGGGTGCGTTGCCCGTCTTGCAGGGCCTGCTGGCGCAACAACTGCCGGTTGGCACCGCTGGCAATCAGATCGCTAAGCGTGGCGGAAATGGGCAGCAGCTCGCCCACCGCCAGCCGCCCGCGATAGCCGCTGTGGTCGCAAGCTGGGCAGCCGGTCGGCAGCGATAGTCGGTCAGGCGGCGTCAGTTGCGCCTGATGGTAGCAATCGATCGCCGCATGGGTGATGGGTTGCGCCGCCGCACAATCGGGGCACAGGCGGCGCAGCAGCCGTTGCGCCAAGCCTGCCCGCCAACTTTCGGCCAACAGGCCGGGCGCCACCCCGAAATCCAGCAGCCGGCTGACGATGCCTAGGCTGTCGTGGCTGTGCAGCGTGGTTAGCACCAAATGGCCGGTTAACGCCGCCCGCAGCGCCATATGGGCGGTGGCCTCATCCCGGATTTCGCCGACCATGATCACGTCAGGGTCTTGGCGCATCAGCGCGCGAATGCCGTCGGCAAAGCCAAAGCCAATCTCCTCCCGAATCGGGGTTTGGCGGATGCCGCCCAGCACCGCCTCAACCGGATCCTCTAAGGTCATGATGTTGCAGCGGCGGCTGTCCAGGCCTTGCAGCAGGGCGTAGAGGGTGGTGGTTTTGCCACTGCCCGTTGGCCCGCTGATCACGATCAACCCCTGCGGGTGCTGCGCAAACTGCCGCAGCTGCGCGGCCAAATGGCTTTCAAAGCCCAAGGCGCCGATGTCCAACAAATGGTTTGGGCGATCCAACAAACGGATCACCAGATTCTCGCCATACAGGGTGGGCTGAGTGGAAAGGCGCATGTCCACGCTGTGCCCGTTCAGCTCATAGCGCATGCGGCCATCCTGCGGCAGGCGGCTTTCGGTGATGTTCAATTCGGCCAACAGCTTGATCCGCACCAAAAGACTGGGCCAAGCTGTTTTGTGCAGCTCACGCAGGGTGACCAGCTGGCCATCACGGCGCAGGCGTACCCGCACAAAATACTGCTCAGGCTGCAGATGGATGTCCGATGCCTGGGCGCGAATCGCCAGTTGCAACAATTCATCGACCAAATCAACCGCCGTGCCGCTGGCCTCCCCACCCACCCCATCTTCCCGCACCTGCCAACGCATGGCGGCGACGGTGTTGGATGCTGGATAGACCCGTTCATGGCCAGCGCGTATCGAGCTGGCGGTGGCCAACCACAGGGCAATCGGCTGCTGGATCCCGTGTTTCAGGGCCTCTTGCAAAACCTGATTCGGTTTGGTATGGGCGGTGGCCAGCTGGTTATGGCCATTGCTGTCTTGCCAGTAAAGCATGCGGTACCGTTCGGCCACCGCTCTTGGAAAAGGCTGGGGGGGAAAAGGCTGGCTGCCAAGTTTGGCCTGCCAGTCTGCGTCGGTTAACGGGGGAATGCCATGCTGCTGTGCCAGCTGCTGCTGCAACGCCCCCTCATCCAAAAAGCCCAGCGAGACCAGCAAATCCCCCAGGGGGCGATCCTGCCTGGATTGCTCAATCAGGCCAATTTGCAACTGATCTTGGGTAATATTCCCCGCCTGCAGCAAGCTTTCACCCAGCAACATTTCTTTTGCCCCTGCAGCCATACATTAACAAAAGGTTAAGGATTACAGCCGTATTCTGCTTGACACCTCTTTGTATGTAAAGACTTATGTCGTGCTTGGCTTGGCCGGCTTGACCGCTCGCGCGTTACCTGCTTGAACAGGCTATTCGTCTTTTCTTGCTTGTTGTAGAGTCGTTTGTATGTCTGCGATGCAAAATCAACAGAGCCAGCTTGCTCCCAAAATGGTGGTACGGGAATTAAACACCCGTTACGACAACCAACCGATGTTGAAAAACATCAAGCTGGAGTTTGCCGATCGGCAGATAACCGCGATTTTGGGTGCCTCAGGCTGTGGCAAATCGACGCTGTTGCGCTGCCTGAACCGGTTAAACGACCCCTGGCCATCTTTTTCGCTAAGCGGATCTGTTTTGTTGGATGGCGAAGATATTTACGCCAAAACCGCCGATGTGATTGATCTGCGCCGTCGGGTGGGCATGGTGTTTCAAAAGCCCAACCCCTTTGCCAAGTCGATTTTTGAAAACATCGCCTATGGCGTTCGCCTGCACGGATTGGCCAGCAAGCCTTTGGCCTTGGCTGAGGCGGTTGAGGAGAGTTTGCGGGCGGCGGCGTTGTGGGATGAGGTTAAGGATCGGCTGGAAACCCCCGCCCAGCAGCTTTCTGGTGGCCAACAACAGCGGCTTTGCATTGCCAGAGCGCTGGCGATTCGCCCCCAGGTGATTTTGCTGGATGAACCCTGCGCCTCGCTCGATCCACGCGCCACCGCTAGGATTGAGGAGCTGTTGGCGGAATTGGCCAAAGGTTTTTGCCTGATCCTGGTCACCCACTCGCTGGCGCAGGCGGCACGCGTCGCCCATGTTACCGCGTTGTTAGAGGCGGGTGAGGTGATTGAGGTCAACCAAAGCAGCCAGTTTTTCACCAACCCCCAACACCCCAAAACCCAACAATATTTAAGCGGAGGATAGGATGCAGTATTTGATCTTGGGATATGATGGCGCTGATCCAGAGGCCAAACAGCGCCGCTATGCTGCGCGTTCATCCCATCTTGCGCTTGCCGATATAATGGCCAAGCAGGGCAAGTTGCTTGCTGGAGCAGCTATGTTGAATGACGCTGGCGATATGGTTGGATCGATTCTAATCGGTGAATTTGAGAGTCGTGCCGAATTGGATGCTTGGTTAAAGGTGGAGCCATATGTGACGGGCAAGGTATGGGAACGAATTGAAATAACGCCTTGCAGGATAGGGCCATCCTTTCAACATATTTTAAACGTAAATTCAAACAGCGGTGATTAATGCAAGTAACTCTCGCTGCTTCCTATATAGTTTTTACCCACCTTACGACTATGGAGCTTACCCTCAGATGATGATTAAAATGTCACAACGCCCTCTGAACCGCTTGGCTTTGATCGCCTTTTTGCTTTTGGCAACAGGTGGATTGCCAGCTTTTGCCGACAGCAGCACCTCTTGTGGGGGTGACGAGCGTTGGATTGGGCAAGCGTTGGATGAGAAGCGCGTTAAGACAGCGTCAGAAAAAACCAATGCGCCACCACAAGGCCGCAGAGCCTATCGCATTTTAAAACCAGGCAGCGTCGCCACCATGGATTTCAGCCCCGATCGGTTAAATGTTGAGATCAACGACCAGGGTGTGGTGACCCGTCTGTTTTGCGGTTAACGGTAGGGCCACTAAGCCTTGCTGTATTTTTTGATCGCCAGCTCCAAGTTTTTGGCGATTTCTTTGGCCACCGGATTGCTGTCGTCACGGATTTTGTGTTTGGCGATTGCGGCAATGGCCTCAAGATGCAGTTTGATGATTTTTAACATCATCGAACTTTCGGCGGTGGGGTTGGCGCTGGTGTAGCGGTACAGGGAGTTGCCAATCCGACCGATCACCGGATAGCCATAGCTTTGCGCCTCACCCTTTAAATTAAATGCCGCATTCAGGATGCGTTGAATGCCCTGTTGGCGGTCAAGGGTTCCATCCTGGGTTTCAAAAAAGATTTCCCAGATGTCAGCCAGCTGTTCTTCAACAATGCTGCTGTAATCCTGTTCCATGGCGGTCACCGCTTCGCGCGCTTTTTGCAACAGATCGGTGGCAATGCCGCCCTGTCCAACCTTGTCTTTTACCCTGTTTTTGGGGAAAAAGACCTGTGCATCCTTGCTGCCATAGGGGGAATCGGCCATGTTATCGATCCGTCTGTATCGTGATTACGAAGGCTTTATACAATTGTTAACCCCACGCCTAATTCTGTCATGAGGTCGTTAGCAAAACATTAACATAGCTTAAACATCATTTTCTAGATTTTGTCGATCAGCCATTTTGTTAGCAATGCAACGCCGAAGCCCGACAGGATGACCCCAGAAATACCGTTAATCCAACGGAAATGGGCAAGCTGCAACCGGCTTCGCAACAAGGCTGCGGCGCCACCAATCCCGATCCACCAGGCCGCTGATCCGATAAAAACACCCGCAACCAACAGAAAGTGCGGCATGTTGCCAGCATTGGCTGGAACCGCGCCAAAACTGGCAAACACCGAAACAAAGGCCAGCAGGGCGATGGGATGATAGAGCAGCAGCAACAAGGTGCTGATGTAATAGCCAATCAGGCGGTGCACGCCGATTGCCTCACCCTCTGCCGCACCCTCCTCAACACTGGGTGGGGGCTGACGCATGGCCTTGATCCCCAAAAACACCAGCAACATGCTGGCAGCCAGAATCAGCTGATCGTGCCAGCGTTGCAAAAAATCGGTCACCCAACTCAGGCTAAAGGTGGCGATCAGCCCAAAAATTCCATCCGCAGTTGCCGCGCCCAGGCCAGAAAACAATCCAGCCAGCCATCCATAGTTCAGGGTGCGGCGCAGGCACAACACACCGATAGGTCCCACCGGCACCGCCAGGGTTAGCCCAACCACCATGCCGCGAATCAGATAGTCAAAATAGGGGTACAAGTTTTGCAACATTTGATCGCACTGTATTCTCGTCCATTTTGTATGGCAAGTCTTTGACGTGAAAACTCTTGCCTAGGGGGCAGGCTGGGGGTAACTTGGCAGCTATGAACAAAGCCGCATCCATATCACCATCAGGTCTTCACAGCATGCCATCACCGGTTGCCAAATCGCAGCTGGGGCGCAACCTGGCGTTGGAGGTGGTGCGGGTGACGGAGGCGGCGGCACTGGCAGCCTGTCATCTGATCGGTCGTGGCGATGAAAAGGCCGCCGATCAGGTGTGCGTGGATGCGATGCGCAACGCCCTGAACAGCTTGGAAATTGACGGCACCGTGGTGATTGGGGAGGGGGAACGGGATGAGGCCCCCATGCTGTATATCGGCGAAAAGGTGGGCAGCGGGCATGGCCCCAAAGTCAGCATTGCGCTTGATCCGCTTGAGGGCACCACCATTACCGCCAGGGGGGGCAACAACGCCCTGTCGGTGATTGCGCTGGCTGAGCATGGCAACTTGCTGCAGGCGCCAGACACTTACATGGAAAAAATTGCGGTGGGCGGCAACCTGCCCGCAGGGGTGGTTGATCTGGATTGGCCCATCGCCAAAAATTTGGACAACTTGGCCGCGGCCAAGGGCATTCGTGTGGCCGATTTGATGGTGTGTGTGCTGGATCGCCCGCGCCATGAGGAGCTGATTGCCGCTATCCGCGCCACTGGTGCCCGAATCAGCCTGATTCAGGATGGGGATGTCAGCGGCGTGATTTCAACCGCCCTGCCCGAAAGCGGGATTGATATTTACATCGGCAGCGGTGGCGCGCCTGAGGGGGTGTTGGCCGCGGCCGCGCTTTGCTGCATCAGCGGGCAAATGCAGGGTCGGTTGGTGTTTCGGAATGAGGATGAAAAGGCGCGGGCGGCCAGATTGGGCATCACCGATTTGGCGCGCAAATACAACCTTTCAGATTTGGCGCAGGGCGATGTGATGTTTGCCGCCACCGGCGTCACCGATGGCAGCATGCTGCGGGGGGTGCGCCTGATTCCGGGCGGCGCAATTTCCCACTCGCTGGTGATGCGTGCCCACAGCGGCACGGTGCGCCATGTCGAAACTCACCACAATTTCTTGCGCCGCAAGAACGCTGATGGGCATCTTGTCGCAGCCTTGTCGTAAATTGATGGAATCGCAAGCGCTGGCGCCCTCGCTGTTGGGCTATGTTTGGCAGCAGCGTGAGGTGGACACGGTTTTAAGCCTGGCGATCAGCCAGCGGCACGACCTGCCGCCGCAACTGGCCGGTGTGTTGGCGGGGCGGGTGCCAGATCTGGCGGCGGTTGAGCAATTCTTGCAGCCCAGCCTGCGCGCGGCGTTGGGCGATCCCAGCCGGTTGCAGCATATGGACTTGGCGCTGGATCGCACCGTGCAGGCCTTGCGAACCAAGGATCCGATTGCGATTTGGGGGGATTACGATGTCGATGGTGCCACCTCAAGCGCGCTGCTGGCCCTGTTTTTCCGCAGCTTAGGCCATGAGGCGATTGTGCATATTCCCGATCGGGTGGATGAGGGCTATGGGCCCAACGCTGAGGGGTTGCAGGAGCTGTATCAACAGGGATGCCGCCTGACCTTTGTGGTCGATTCCGGCACCCTGGCCTTTGCACCGCTGGCGACGGCCAAGGCCTTTGGCATGGACGTGATCGTGCTGGATCACCATCAGGCCAAGCCTGAGCTGCCCGATTGCTACGCCCTGATCAACCCCAACCGGTTGGATGACAGCAGCGGTTACAACAGCCAGGCGGCGGTGGGCATTGTGTTTCTGTTCCTGATTGGCCTGTGCCGCGCCCTTAAACAGGCTGGCTGGGCTGAGGCGGATTTGCCGGATTTGTTGCAATGGTTGGACATCGTGGCGCTGGGCACCGTGTGCGACGTGGTGCCGCTGCATGGGCTGAACCGCGCGCTGGTATCGCAGGGGTTGCGGGTGATGCGGCAGGGGCGCAATGTTGGGCTGAATGCACTGGCGGCCAGTGCCAATCTTACCAAGCCACCATCGGCGCACAGCCTGGGCTTTGTGTTGGGGCCACGCATCAACGCGGGTGGTCGGGTGGGCAAGGCCGATCTTGGCGTGCGGCTGCTAACCTGCACGGAATCCAGCCTGGCGCAGCAATTGGCGATGGAATTGGATCGCCTGAATCAGGAAAGGCGCAGTTTGGAGCAGCAGGCGGTGGCGCAGGCGCTTAGCTGGGTGGAGGAGGAGGTGGGGCGCAACCCCGATACCGCCTCGCAAGTGTTGGTGGTGGCCAACCCCAGTTGGCATCCGGGGATTATCGGTTTGGTCTCCTCCCGCCTGGTTGAGGTTTACCAGCGGCCAGCGGTGGCCTTTAGCCTTTCTGCCCATCCGGCCAAGGGGTCGGGGCGATCGATTGCCGGCTTTGATTTGGGCGGCGCGGTGCTGGCGGCGCGGCAGGCGGGGCTGTTGGTGGACGGCGGCGGGCATGCCATGGCCGCGGGGATGAGTTTGGCGGCTGAGGATGTTGAGGCGGAATTGTCGGCGTTGCGGGGGTTTTTTCAGAATCGCTTCCTGCAAATGGGGCCCAACAAAACCAGCATCAACAGCCGCCAGTTTGATGGCTATTTGGGCAGTTTGGCCTGGCAATCCCCCGATTTTCTAAGCCAGCTGCAACGGCTGGCGCCCTTTGGCGAGGGCAATTTGATGCCCAAATTTTGCATCACTGATTTGCAGCTGATTGCGACCAATGAGGCCAACGCTGGCATGATCCAGGCCATTTTCCAAGATCGCAACGGCAAATGGATCAAATCCAGCCTGGCCCGCCGCCTGGCCCGCCATCATGATCATTTGTTGATGCTGAAAAACAAACCGCTGTCGGCCATTATCAGCCTGCAGCTGTATGAAAGCCCACGAGGCCTACGCGCCTATCTTAATGTTGAGGACGTAGTTCTGGCGTAGAGCATTTCTAAAATGAGGGCGCTTATAGCGGGGCGCCGATGCGCTTGATCTCCCATTCCAGCCAGACGCCGCTGTGGTCAAACACCCGTTGCTGCACCAAATCGCCCAATGCCTCCAGCTCAGCGGCGGTGGCGTTGCCGGTGTTGATTAGGAAATTGCAGTGCAGCGGCGATATTTGCGCGCCGCCAAGGCTAAGGCCGCGGCAACCGGCTTGGTCGATCAGTTGCCAGGCTTTAAGGCGGGATTGGCTGGCTGGCGGGTTGCGAAAACTGCTGCCCCCCGTTCTGGCGCGGGTGGGTTGGCTGGCTTCCCGTTGGTCGATGATGCTTTGCATCCGCGCCTGAATCGCCTCAACCTGATCGCTTTCGGTTTGCAGCCAGCAGCCGACAAAAATATCTTGATGGCCAAGACCGCAATGGCGATAGCCAAAGCCCAGCTGGTCGGCAGGGATGGTCAGCAAATTGCCGCCGGCATCACAAATTTGCGCCCGCAGGCAGCGGTTGGACAGCTCAACCCCATAGCAGCCGGCGTTCATCCGCAGCGCGCCGCCGATGCTGCCCGGCACCCCCACCAAAAACTCCAACCCGGCCAATCCCCAGGCCGCCGCCTGCTCCGCCACCGTGCGGTCAAGGCAGGCCGCGCCCACCCGGATGATCGATTCCCCCGCGCGTTCGATTTGGTTAAAGCCTACCCCCAACCGCACCACCACGCCGCGGATGCCGCCATCGCGGATTAACAGGTTCGAGGTGGCGCCCAGCACCGTAACCGCAACCCCAGCCGGCTTGTTGGCCATGAACGCCGCCAGATCCAACGGATCAGCTGGCCTAAACACGACATCCGCCACCCCGCCCACCCGAAACCAGCTAAGCGGCGCCAACGGCACCTGATACTGATACCGCCCCCGCACTTTTGGTAGGGGGAAAGGGGGCGGCAGGGGAAAAGGGGGTGGCATGGGGGCAGCTGTTTGGGTCATGCCAATAAATTACCAGCCTAACCCCCAACCGCAAAGGGGGTTTTGTTGGGGGGGGATGGTTCCGCAAATTCCCCTCCTGCGGAGGGGTGGCAGGCGAAGCCTGACGGGGTGGTTTTTAGGGGGCGCACCGCTCAGAACAAGCTGAAAAATCGATTGATCATTTATGCTTGAATGTGCCACTATCTTTTTAGTAAATTTACCCACCAATAATTATTAAATGGAGAAAAAAATGACGGATAATGACGGATCTCCGGTTTGTGCTAGCTTTGGCAAGGTTTGGAAGGCCGTGAGTACGCTTGGTATGGATAAAGATCAGCGTGATGAGGTTTTGGAGACCATGTTTACGTCTCTCATCGGGGCGTATAAAGATTATGAGACGCAAGCTTTAATAAAACGCGATCAGGTATATAACGAGATACCCGATCCGCGTGTTCGTGGTGTCGTGATCTTCGTGTCTGACCTGTTGGGAAAACTGAATCGTGCTACCTTTATGAGGTAGATGCGTTCCTGAGTGTTCTTTGCTCATCTGATCCTGCACGGCCTGTTGCATCCCTAAATTCCCCTCCGCATGCAGAACAGTTACACCCCCTACTCCAACTCCTGGCGGAATTTGTGCAGAAATTGCAGGCGCAGGGTGGCGGCTCTAATAGTGGCGTGATCGGGGGCGGGGTTGGCAAAGGCTGCGGCCAATTGCGCCAGATGCCTATCCCATAGCGCCGCAACCTGGGCGCGCACCGCATCGATCTCGGCGGGCGTTTCGGCCTCCATCAACATTTCCCGCAGCGCTAGGCTTTCGGTCAACAGGGTGGGATCCTCGGCAAAGCGGCCATCCGCGCTGGTCAGGGCGATGCCCGACAATTGGCACAAATACAGGGCGCGGCTTAGGGGGTCTTTTAACACCGTCCAGGCCTGATTCAGATTGGCGCTGTGGATCGCGGCGCGGGCGCGTTCAGCGGCGGATTTGCCCACCCAGCGATCGGGGTGAAAGGCTTGCTGACCCGCCAGATAGGCCTGCTCAAGCGCCGGCAAATCCAGATCAAAACGGGGCGGCTGTTGGCCCAACAGGGCGAAATGATCCATTGCGGGCGGTGGTTGCAGCGCCTGAGTATCTACTTTTTGGTTTGCAACCCCAGCGTTCATCAGACGTGGAAACTCTCGCCGCAGCCGCAACGGCCCTTTTCGTTCGGGTTGCGGAAGACAAAGCCAGATTCCAGATCGCCCGCCACAAAATCCATCTCGGTGCCCAGCAGGAACAAAATCGCCTTGGGGTCGATGAAAATTTGCACCGCCGGTTGATCGGGCTGGTCGGCCTCAAGCCGCACCACCTCATCCAGCGGGTGGCCATCATCGGCGTATTCCAGGTTATAGGCCATGCCGCTGCAGCCACGGGTACGGATGCCGATCCGCACGCCAGCGCTGGGCTTGCCGCGGCTTAGCAACAGCTGGCGCACACGGGTTGCGGCGGCGGGGGTTACGGTAAGGGGCGTGGGCATTGGGTTAAGCCAGGGCCTGCGCCAAGGCGGGTTCTGCCTCAGCAAGCTGTGGTTTCCCCACTTTGTGCTCCCCCACTTTATTTTCATAGTCGGCAATCGCCGCCTTGATCGCATCCTCAGCCAGAATGGAGCAGTGGATTTTCACCGGCGGCAGCGCCAAATGTTCAGCAATCGCGCTGTTTTTGATCTGTTTGGCCTCATCCAGCTGTTTGCCCTTAATCCACTCGGTCGCCAGTGACGAGGCAGCAATGGCGGATAGACAGCCGAAGGTCTTAAATTTCGCCTCCTCAATCACCCCCTCAGGGTTCACCCGAATTTGCAGCTTCATCACATCACCGCAGGCCGGCGCGCCCACCAAACCAGTGCCAACATCCCCATCGTCTTTGGGCATGGAGCCAACATTGCGTGGGTTCTCATAGTGGTCGATCACATCCTTGCTATAGGCCATCAAAACTTCTCCCGATCTTGCAGCGAGGCGCCAACCCGCCCCGCCAATGGTATTGTTGACTATTATACTAGGTAATTAATCCAGAAGCGAGGATTTTGCAAGGGTTGTCTTAAGGGGAGGTGGGCAAGGGGGGGTGGAGCAAAAATTGCTTGTGACAGCGTTAGATTTGTTATATAAAGCGAATCAATATTTATTTTAAGGAAAGAAGATGGCGGAAAAACAGCCGCTAAATGCAGTGGATCACACGGTTTTGGCGTGTCTTCAAGCGATTGCAACAGCTGAAGATCCTGTGCGCCTCAGAGACATTGCCAACTATGTTAACGCCCAAGCACTGTCTGCCGACTGCAAGCCACGCGACAATACACACCTCAGAGGCGTTCTGAGAAAATTGACAGGGCATGGTTATGTGGCAACAAGCCAGCCCAGGACTTATTTGCTTTATGCAGCCAATCCAGGCTCCCCAGCAAACACTTACCGTGAAGACTATCCGCCTGACATAACACCATGTAACGTTACCATTCAGGTACCTACAATCTATCGTTTCGCACAATATCCCGCATCAGGCACATTAAGTCCTATACAAGCTTTTATTGCAGAATCAGCAAAAAATTTTTGGGGAATAGAAATGGATTCAGCATAACTGCGCAAGATATGTTCACAATACTTCTGTTCAGTCCCTTGATCTCTCGGTATGTTATACCGTAAGACTCAGGAACTAAACAGATACCTCAATCAAAAATCTTGAGGACAACACCTTCCTCTGTAACCATAGGCTTTGTTCAGCTAGGGGCGCGCGATGCGGCGGCGACTGTGGTGTAGAAATGTCTTTTAATGATAGATAATATTTGTTATTGTATTTTTTCTTTTCATAAAAACCATAGGATTTTCTTAGATGACAACAGCAAACGGAGGCGGAGGCTGGCGCCCACGCCCGAGGTCAGGTTCAGGTCGGGGCGATCTATCTCCTTGGGGTGACTTCGCGGTAGAAGAACTGTTTTTTCAGCAACATTATCCTGAAGCGCCAGAAATATCGGAATCAGGAATTGATTGGCCAAAAAATTTGAGAATCTCTGTAGGATTCACGCATAACGCCGTAAATATAGAAAACTGTGTTGCGTGGGATGGAACCCGTGAAAATTTGCCAAGCTGTGACGGCGAGAGCAATTTGCGTTCAAATCTCTGCCTGATTCAGATTTTTCAACCACCTCTTAAGCAAACACCAAAATGGATTTTCAGCGCTAATGAAGTCTGCTGTAATTATAATCAAGAAAAGTGTAGTGGTTCAAGTTATCGCAATAAAATTACTGATAATAACGGAAGATCTTTTAAAAGTCTTTTATTAACAACGAATGCTACGAACAAAAAAAACCTACTAAATCTTGCTTTGGTTGTTGATAACGTTTATATACAGGTTCCAAGATCTATTTTTAGCCCTACAAAAATCCAGTACGGTTACGTAGTTCCTCCAGTGAACCCAACGCAGAAACCAGGGGAGAGTCTTTATGAGCTTTTTTGTCAGATTTTTTCTAATCAAATTGATTGATTCCTTGAGTCGCCCCGTTGATCTGAAACACCTTCCTCTGTAACCATAGGCTTTGTTCAGCTAGGGGGGTGCGATGCGGCGGCAGGGGCTTAAATACCGTCAGCGGCATGGGCGGCCGCGCTGGTTGGGTTTAACCGGTGGGTTGGCCAGTGGCAAAAGCACGGCGGCGGGGTTGCTGCGGCGGATGGGGCTGCGGGTGCATGACAGCGATGCGGCGGTGCGGCGGATCAGTGCGGGGGTGGCCCTGCCAGCGATTGCTAGGCTTTGCCCGCAGGCGGTGGTGGCGGATCGGTTGGATCGCAGCGTGCTGGCCAAGGCGGCCATCCAAAACCCCGTGCTGCTGCAGCGGTTAGAGGCATTGCTGCACCCACTGGTGGCGGATGACCGTGCCAACTGGGCCAAACGCTGGCCGCAGTGCCGGCAACGCTGGCTGGTGATGGAGGTGCCGTTGCTGCTGGAAACAGGGCTTGATCGGCATTGCCCCCAGGTGCTCAGCCTGTTGGCACCGCTTTGGCTGCGTCAACGCCGCGCCCTTAAGCGCCCCAATTTTAACGCGGAGCAATGGCGGCGGCTCACCCTGCTGCAGGCCTCAACGGCGCAGCACCACAAGATCAGCAACCATCAGCTGGTCAACGGCCTGGGCAAGGCGTGGCTGTACCGCCAGCTGTTCAGGACGCTTCGTCGAATTTAGATTCAAAATCACACCAGGCCGTCAGCGGGCACTTGGCACACTGGGGCTTGCGGGCGGTGCAGCAATAGCGGCCGTGCAGGATCAGCCAGTGGTGCGCATGCTGCAAATATTGGGGCGGAATGACCGCCAGCAACTGCTGCTCGGTCTGCGCAACATTTTTCGCCTTGGCCAAGCCCAACCGGTTGCTGACCCGAAAAATATGGGTGTCGACCGCCATCGTTGGCTGGCCAAAGGCGGTGTTCAGCACCACATTGGCGGTTTTGCGGCCAACGCCCGCCAATTCCTGCAACGCCTCCATCCTATCGGGCACTTGCCCGCCGTGCTGCGTGATCAACTGGTCGCAAAGCTTGATCAAATTGGCCGCCTTGGTGTTGAACAGGCCGATGGTTTGGATATAGGGCTTCAAGCCCTCAACCCCCAAATCGCGCATCACCTGGGGGGTGTTGGCCACCGCAAACAGCTTGGCCGTGGCCAGATTAACCGCGCGGTCGGTGCTTTGTGCCGACAGCACCACCGCCACCAGCAGGGTAAAATCATCCTGATACACCAACTCGGTCACCGGGTGGGGGTTGGCGGCGGCCAAAATGGCAAAAACCGCCTCAGCCTTTTGTTGCGGGGTATGGTGCGGCATCACTTAGGGGCTAGCGGGTTGCGGGAGAAACTTTCATAATCCCCCCCAATAATCCACAAAATAATCTCAGGAACAAGGAAATGACCAAAAGAGTATGGATGACGCTGTTGCTGCTGGCCGCCAGTTTGCCCCAAGCTTGGGCGCAACCGTCAACGCCGATGAGCGAACGCCTGGTGGCGGCCACGCCGCAGGAGCTGCCCGACACGCCGATTTTTGATGAGCAGGGCAACAGCCAGCCATTTAACCAGCCAAGCAGCCGTTGGCGGCTGGTGAATATCTGGGCTACCTGGTGCGCCCCCTGCGTTAAGGAATTGCCCTCATTGGCCAAACTCAAAGCCAGCTGGCCGAATGATCGGCTTGAGGTGATTGCGGTGGCCTGGGAGAATGGTAAGGGGGGAACGGCTAAGGGAGACAATGCGGCGGCCAAAACGGTGCAGGCCTTTTACCAAACCCATGCGATTCAGGGCTTGCCGGTGCGTTATGAGCCGACCGGCAAACTGTTGGGCGCGCTTAAGGCACGAGGGCTTCCCGTCACCCTGCTGATCAATCCGCAGGGGCAGGAGGTGGCCCGCTATCTGGGGGAGGCGGATTGGGACAGCAACGGGATCAAGCTTTGGCTGACCAACCTGATGCCGGCAGCCCCAAGATCGGCACCATAGGCGGGTTTGTTGGATATTTTAAGATTGACAACCCGTTCTAATAGTTGAATAACCAAGCCAAGAAGAATAACCACAACCTCGTTTAAAAAGTGATGATTGATGACGATCCTGACCCCCGAACATATCCGCAACCTGGCGATTATTGCCCATGTTGACCACGGCAAAACCACGCTGGTTGATGCGCTGCTGAAACAATACGGCAACATGCGCGACGCCAGCCAATTGGTTGATCGCGCGATGGATTCCAACGCGCTGGAACGGGAACGCGGCATCACCATTTTGGCGAAAAACACCGCGGTGCCCTATAAAGACAACCTGATCAACATTCTGGACACGCCTGGGCACGCCGACTTTGGCGGCGAGGTTGAGCGGGTGTTGGGCATGGTCGATGGTGCGATTCTGCTGGTCGATGCGTCTGAGGGGCCAATGCCGCAAACCAAATTTGTGCTGGGCAAGGCGTTAAAGCTGGGCCTGCGCCCGATTCTGCTGATCAACAAAATCGACCGTAAAGATGGACGGATTGAGGAGGTGGTGAACGAGGTGTTTGACCTGTTTGACACCCTGGGCGCAACCCCCGAACAGCTAGACTTCCCCATCATGTACGCGGTTGGGCGTGAGGGGTGGGTAACCACCGATCCGACGGTGAAAACCGAAAATTGCGACGTGCTGCTGGATTTGATCCTAACCCATGTGCCAGCCCCTGCGGTTGACCTAAACGCCCCCTTTACCCTGTTGGCCAGCATGATGGAGCGGGATGACTATGTCGGCCGTTTGGTCACGGGGCGGATTTACAGCGGGCGGGTTAAGGTGAACCAACAGGTTAAGCTGCTGGACCGTGACGGCAAGGAGCTTGAGCGCGGGCGGGTGACCAAAATCTTGGCCTTCCGCGGTATGACCCGCTCACCGGTTGAGGAGGCTTTTGCCGGCGACATCGTAGCCCTGGCTGGGCTTTCGCAAGTTTTTGTGAGCCATACCGTGTGCGACGATGCGGTTGCCGAAGCCCTGTCGGCACCGGCGATCGATCCGCCAACCCTGGCGATGACCTTTAGCGTTAACGATTCGCCGCTGGCGGGGACTGAGGGCAAAAAATTGACCAGCCGCGAAATCGGCAGCCGGCTTGCCGCAGAGGCTGAGGTGAATGTGGGTCTGCAGATTGAGGCAGGCGAACGCGCCGAAACCTTTGTGGTCAAGGGGCGCGGTGAGCTGCAATTGGCGGTGTTGATCGAAACCATGCGGCGGGAGGGGTTTGAACTCTCGGTCTCGCGGCCACAGGTGATCATGCGTCAGGTGGACGGTGAGCGTCAGGAACCATATGAGGAGGTGATTATCGATGTGGATGAGGCCTTTGCCGGGGTGGTGATGGAGAAAATGGGCCTGCGCCGCGCCGATTTGATCGAAATGAACAACGATCACCACGGCAAGCAGCGGCTGATTTTTGATGCCCCCGCCCGCTCAATGATTGGCTATCGCAGCGAATTGTTGATGGATACCCGTGGCACCGCGATCATGAACCGGCAGTTCAAACGCTACGGCCCGGTGAAATCCACCCCAAGCACCCGCCGCAACGGCGCGCTGGTCAGCATGGAATCGGGTGAGGCGGTGGCCTTTGCCCTGTGGAACCTGGAAGACCGTGGGGTGATGTTTATCAGCCCTGGCGACAAGCTGTACGACGGCATTATTATTGGCGAGCACAGCCGCGATTCCGATCTTGAGGTCAACCCCGTTAAGGGCAAAAAATTGACCAACATGCGGGCATCGGGCAAGGATGAGGCCGTCACCCTGACCACCCCACGGGCAATCACCCTGGAATACGCGCTGACCTATATCAACGATGATGAGTTGGTTGAGGTGACGCCGCTGTCGATTCGCCTGCGCAAACGGGGGCTGGATACCAACGCCCGCAAACGCATCAGCCGCTCGAGCGAGGCTGCCTAACCAGCAGCCTTGTTTGGGCTGGGTTACCGCGGCGGGTATGGCCTAGTGGCAAAACCCACGATCGGCTGATGCTGGATGCTGCGCACGTCATAGCCAAATTCGTGCAGCCATGCGGTTAACGCACGGTCGCCCCATTGCACGCCATCCACCAGCTCAATCACCAACACCCGATCCGGCAGCTGCTGGGTGATGCCGGTCACGTCAGGCTGGCTGGCCACCCCCTGCTTAAATTGCTGCCAACAGGCCTCGCAGCCGATATTGTCCACGGTGATTTTTAGAATGTCGGCCTTAGCGGCGGGCATGCGGGCTGTCAGCATCAGCAGCAGCAGGGCAAGGAAGACCGACCCTTTGCTAAACAAATTGGCTGGGGCGCTAGGATTCGAACCTAGGGATGGCGGTACCAAAAACCGCTGCCTTACCGCTTGGCTACGCCCCAACAATCTCCTCATCCTAGTTTTATTGCCCGAAATTTGCTGGGGATGCAAGCCTGTTATGCCCATCAACAAAAATTTTGTTGCACACCCCACCCAAGCCGCTGCGCTGGTGATGGGTATTGCCCAGTATGACCCTGCCTACAACTGCTTGTCCTATAGCATTATTTGATGTAATAATGGGATGACTGGTTGGGTTAGGGAGCAGCGATGACGGCTAGGGTTGGTCCGTGGAGCGTTAAGGGGATTTCGCCTGAGGCGCGGCAAGTGGCGAAGCAGGCGGCGCAGCGCGCTGGCATGACGCTGGGGGAATGGATCAACCGCTTGGTGCTGCAACCGCCATCCCCCGCCCTGAATGCTGACCCCGTTAACAACCCCGACCCGCCTGCAAACACCGCCTATCTTGCCCAACTGCAACAACTGATTCATGAATTGGAGGCGCGTTTAGGCGGCCTGCAGGCCGAAATCCACGAAAATCTTAGGGATTTTCAGCAAAAACTTGATCTTTTGGAGGCTGCCGCGCCCCATGCAGCGCCGTTGGTTAGGGAATAAAGCCGGTGAGCACCTGGACGATTAAGGGCATTCGAACCAACACCCGGGTGGTGGCCAAACGCCGCGCCGCCCAAGCCTCGCAAACCCTAGGCGTGTGGTTAGAGGCCGCCATTACGCAACATGGGCGGCAGCAGGCATCTTCAGACCAGCCCCCCCCTTCGCCTCAAGAAATCGCCAACCAGCTGACCGCCCTGGCACGGCGCTACCAACATATCGCCCAAGATTGGCAACAGCAGCAACAGGCCTTAACCCAGCGTTTGCAGGCCCTGACAGCCGATCATCCCGCCATGAATCGCGCCCCCTAGCGCGCTATAGCCCCCGTTTTTGAAAATCTTGCTGTCATGATCTTTTTGTAAGATGCGTTTTGGTGTAAGACTAAATGGACAATCACAAGGCCAGCATGGCACCAGCAGTGTAAAAAGGACTCAGATGGAACGCTATATCGCCTTGTTAAAAGAACTCTTGCAGGAGCTTACAGCCTCGTCACAGGCTTCTGCTGAGGCGCTTTTCGCCGAAACGCTGGCCAAGGCAAAGGGCGATGATGCCGTCGCGCAACGAAATTTGGGCGTGCTCTACGCCCTTGGGGCTGGGGTTGGCCAAGACGCGGCCAAGGCGCTGCACTGGTTTCAGGCCGCAGCAAAGGCGGGCGATGCCGTCGCGCAGCATGTTTTGGGCGTGATTTATGAGGAGGGGGTGGGGGAAGATAGCGACCCGGCAGAGGCCGTCAAATGGTACCGCAAGGCGGCGGAGCAGGGGCATGCAGCCGCGCAAAACAATCTCGGTGTGATGTATGCCGAAGGACTTGGTGTTTCCCAAGATTACGCTGAGGCGGTCAAATGGTATCGTAAGTCGGCCGAGCAGGGTTATGCAAAAGCACAACACAATCTCGGTGTGATGTATGCCGAAGGCACTGGTGTGTTCCAGGATGATGCTGAGGCCGTCAAATGGTACCGTGCAGCCGCTGAGCAGGGACATGTAGCGGCACAAACCAATCTGGGATACATGTATGCCAAGGGGCTTGGTGTGTTCCAAGATGATGCCGAAGCGGTCAAATGGTATCGCAAGGCGGCAGAACAGGGGGATGCGGATGGGCAAGTCAATCTTGGTTGGATGTATGATGAGGGCTGTGGCGTGCCCCAAGATGATGCGGAAGCGGTCAAGTGGTACCGCGCAGCGGCGGAGCAAGGTGATGCAGTGGCACAAAGCAATCTCGCTTCCATGTATGCCTTAGGTCGAGGCGGTTTGCCTGAAGACGATGTCGAAGCGGTCAAATGGTTCCACAGGGCAGCAGAACAGGACAATGCGTTAGCACAATATAGACTTGGTTTGATGTATGCCGAGGGACTTGGTGTATCCCAAGACTACACTGAAGCCCTGCAATGGTACCGCAAAGCCGCGGAGCACGGGTATGTGGATGCGCAAAATAGGCTAGGGGATATGTATGAAGAGGGGCGCGGGGTGCCCCAAGACTACGCTGAAGCGTTAAAATGGTACCGCGCGGCCGCACAAGAGTATGACGAAACGGCACAAACCAATCTGGGATACATGTATGCCAACGGTCTGGGGGTTACCAAATCTTACACCAAAGCGGTGGAATGGTATCAAAAAGCAGCGGATCAGGGACATGCAGGCGGTCAATACAATCTTGCGGTCATGCATGAAAATGGTTGGGGAACCCCCCAAGACCCGGCCAAGGCGATGATATGGTACCGAGAGGCGGCAGAACAGGGGCATGCAGTAGCGCAATATGGTCTTGGAGTGATGTATGGTAGGGGCGCGGTTGTGCAAGATTCGGTTAAAGCGCTGGAATGGTGCCAAAAAGCCGCCGAGCAGGGGCATGCGGAGGCACAATACAGGATGGGTTTGTGTTATACAGATGGCGAAGGCGTGCCGCCAGATGCCATAAAAGCACTGGAATGGTACCTGAAGGCAGCGGATCAAGGACTTGTCTTTGCGCAGACCAATCTGGGGACGCGGTATGCCAATGGTGATGGGGTGGCGCAAGATTATGCTGAGGCGCGCAAATGGTACCTTAAGGCAGCAGAACAGGGGGATGCGATCGCGCAATACAACCTTGGGGCTATGTATGACAACGCCGACGGCGTGACCAAGGACGAGGCCGAAGCGCTGAAATGGTTCCTAAAGGCGGCGGAACAGGGGTATATGGAGGCGCAGTACAATTGCGGGATAGCGTATGAAAATGGTCTTGGGGTAGCCCGCGATGCGGCTGAGTCCATGAAATGGTGCCGCAAAGCTGCGGATCAGGGCAATATGGATGCAAAAAACAGCCTGGGGGCGCTCTACGCCAATGGTGATGGCGTTGATCAAGATTATCCGCAAGCGGCGAAATTGTTTCGAGAGGCCGCCAAATGGGGAAGTGCGCCGGCACAAAAAAATCTTGGGATCATGTATATCAATGGCCATGGGGTGCCCAAGAACAACGAAAAAGCCTATAGCTGGTTGGCACGGGCAGCGGATCAGGGGGACGAGGATGCCCGCAAAATGCGTGACGAAATTGCCGCCCAACTAACCCCAGCGCAGCTTGCCCGTGCGAAAAAGGCCGCCAATCAGCCGTTGGACACGGCCTCCTAACAACCATAACGGGGCAGAGAAACAGATCCCCAATTTTTGCAAAGATTCCCATTGTGCCGATTGATTACCTCCAAAAAATTCTGACCGCCAAAGTGTATGATGTGGCGATCGAAACGCCGTTGCAGCATGCGCCGCAGCTGTCGGCCAGGCTGGGGCATGAGGTGTGGTTAAAGCGGGAGGATTTGCAGCCGGTTTTCTCGTTCAAGCTGCGCGGCGCCTATAACAAAATGGCGCAATTGTCGCCCGATCAGTTGCAGCGCGGGGTGATTGCCGCCAGCGCTGGCAACCATGCGCAGGGCGTGGCCCTATCCGCCCAAAAATTGGGCACCAAGGCCACCATCGTGATGCCGGTCACCACCCCCAATATTAAGATTGAGGCGGTCAAGCGGCGCGGCGCCACGGTGGTGTTGCACGGCAATGCCTTTGATGAGGCCTATGCTGAGGCGTTGGCGCGGGCTGAGGCGGATGGGCTGGTGTTTATCCACCCCTATGACGACCCCGATGTGATCGCCGGCCAGGGCACCATCGCCATGGAAATTCTGCGCCAGCATCAAGGGCCCTTGGACGCGGTGTTTGTCGCGATTGGCGGCGGCGGCATGATTGGGGGGATCGCCGCCTATATCAAACGCCTGCGCCCCGAAATTAAGGTGATTGGGGTTGAGCCAACCGATGCCGCCAGCATGTATGAATCGCTAAAGGCCAACCAACGCGTGCGCCTGGATCGGGTGGGCCTGTTCGCCGATGGGGTCGCGGTGCGCCAGGTGGGGGTTGAGGGGTTCCGCCTGTGCCAGCAATATGTGGATGAGGTGGTGTTGGCCGATACCGACGCGATCTGCGCAGCGCTGAAAGATGTGTTTCAGGACACGCGGGCGGTGTTGGAGCCGGCCGGCGCGCTGGCGATTGCAGGGCTCAAGGCCTATGCCGCCCGTCAGCCCAACATGCCTAGGCAGAACCTGGTGGCGATTGCCTGCGGCGCCAACATCAATTTCGATCAACTGCGCTTTGTCGCCGAACGCGCGGAGTTGGGGGAGCAGGGGGAGGCGGTTTTTGCGGTCACCATCCCCGAAAAGCCCGGCAGCTTTAAAAGCTTTTGCAATCTTTTGGGCAATCGGGCGATTACCGAATTCAATTACCGGATGGCGAATCGCCAACAGGCGCATATTTTCGTGGGCATCAAGACCCATGGGCATGCCGAAATCGCCCCCCTGCTGGAACAATTCGCCCAACAGGGCATCGCCGCGATCAACCTAAGCGACAACGAAATGGCCAAGCTGCATATCCGCCATTTGGTCGGCGGGCATGCTAACGCGGCGGATGAGTTGCTGTATCGCTTTGAATTTCCTGAACATCCCGGCGCTCTGATGAAATTCCTGAACGCGGTTGGCCAAGAATGGAACATCAGCCTGTTCCACTACCGCAATCATGGCGCCGATTATGGCCGGGTGCTGGCCGGCCTGCAGGTCCCCCCCACCCAACGCCTCGATTTTGAGCGCTTTCTTGAGCAATTGGGCTACGCCTATGTCGACGAAACCACCAACCCCGCCTATCGGTTGTTTCTGCAATAGGTGGGTTGGCCCAGAGGTTTGCGATAAGCAATCACTCCACCCATCGGCATATGTTTGGTTTTTTTGTTAATCAGCCTCATGTGCGGTCAGGAACATTGCCTTTTCTAGAGCCACGAAAAACTGCTGATAAGGCTCTGGATCTTCCACCGCGGTGACGTTGTATTGTGCGTTTGCACGCACCGCTAATTGCTTTTGGCCGTGCGGTTTTACGGTGACTGTCATACGCAGACTATACCCATTCAACTTTGTGCCGCTGACAGAGCCTAAATCGTCATCCGCCTTGTCGATAACGAACCCCAAGTCTTGCAAGGTCGCAATCACCGTGCGCAGGGTTTTCTTTTTGTCTGTTGTATCAAATACCCTGGTCTGGATGCTGCGAATCGCAACCTGCGATGTTTCCGCGCCCATAATGTGGCTCTTCGAATCCATAGAAGCCTGCTGACATGCACCAAGCGATATCGCAGCCCCTACCAAGATAACGATTGTATGTTTCTTCATGGTATTCTCCAATTAAAGTTCATGAGCTTCTAGAAATACGGCCTTTGATAGTTTCTCAAAAAACTCTTGATAGATTTTTGGATCTTCGATGCTTTCGGTGCGGGAAATCTGACCTTGCGTATCCCAAACAACCCGCTGGAAAGTCACGCGCAGATTGGTTTTCTTATCCAGCGGACGCGTAACCAGCGATGCACGGATTTTCTGGTTTTTATCAATCGGGGTAGAAACACCGATCAATACCGCAACCATCACCGCGCCAACTACTTGCCCTGTTTCGACAGCGTCACGATCTTTGCTTCCAACAATGACCCCAAGCGGTGATTCAGATTCATCGATTGAAAAACCCAAATCCTGCAAAACAGATGCACCAGAAGACAGGAGTTCCCGTTCATCGCTGGTTTCAAATGAGCGTGTTTGCAGCTGACGGAGCTGGAGGCTTTCCTGCTTTAATTCGAGTGCCTCCTTAGGGATGTGGTTTGCACAACCACTCAGCAGAAGGGTCGCAGCCAAAAACAGGCAAAGGGGGTTCTTGATCATATTGCCCCCTAAAACTTAGATGTGTGATAGGCAAAATCCCGCACTTTGCTTGATTTATCGAACTTAATAATAACGGTCAGAGTTTTCTGCGTTGTTGAACTTGCGCCAGCCTTACTGCCGTAACCGCCACCAAGCCCACCACCTAACAATGCGCTGCCGACAGGGGCGCCACCAAGGATAAGTGCGCTTACCCCACCTTCGCTAGAGGAATAGGCGTTTTCCGTAGAAATCTTATCGTAAATCCAAGTTTCACGGCGTTCTTCATCGCTGGTTACAATGTTTGGTGAACCCAAAACACTGGCTACTTCAGCGCCAGACATCCCGACGCGAATTTCCTTTTGGACCGTACCAACGCTAATTCTGTCACCGCTATCGTCATTTACGGCGTTACGATGCTCTTGAGCTGATACACAGGCGGTCAGAGCAAGGCACAGTATTGCGGTTGGCAGTATTTTTCGCAACTGCATATTCAGTCCTTTCAGTTGGTTAGCTTTTTGGTTTCAAGATTTTGGTCTAAACAATGAGATGCAATTCAAACCCAAATATTTCCAGTGTTTATTTTCATGACTCCAGTATTGATAAATTGAACAATCTGTCAATTTTAAAAAAACCGCGAAAAAACAACCTGTCCATCTTGTTTTGATAGGATGTAAAGGAGGATGGGGGCGGTAATTCCCCTTTGCGTGTAGTGTTCCGTCTGGAACAACCACCCCGTCAGGCTTCGCCTGCCACCCCTCCGCGGGAGGGGAATAAGTAAGGAAGGCCTAAGCTCCTCTTTTCAGAGGGAAACAAGTAAGGCAGGTCTAAATTCCCCTCGGCGGAGGGGTGGCAGGCGAAGCCTGCCCCCTTTAAAAGTTCGTCAGGCACAGCCTGACGGGGTGGTCCTTGCTACCCCCCGCTACCCCAACCCAACCAGCCCCTTAACCTCCGCCAAAGTCGTCTCGGCGATGGCGTTGGCGGTTTCGGCGCCTTGGTGCAGCACGGCGCGCAGATAGGCGGTGTCGTTCAGCAGCTGTTGCATGCGTTGGCCGATCGGGGTGACATGCGCCACCACTGCCTCGGTCAGCTTGCCCTTAAAGCTGGAAAATTGGCTGCCGCCCACTTCCGCCAGCACATCAGCCAGCGTGGTGTTCTGCACCGCCGCATAGATGGTCAGCAGGTTGCGGGCCTCTGGCCGATCGGCCAATTCCGCTACACTAGCGGGCAGGGGGTGGGGATCGGTTTTGGCGCGCTTAATCTTGTCGCTGATGCTTTCCGCGCTGTCCAACAAATTGATCCGTGCCTGATCGGATGGATCCGACTTGCTCATTTTTCTGGATCCATCGCGCAGGCTCATCACCCGCGCCGCCTCCCCCAAAATCAGCGGTTCGGGCAGCGGGAAGAGGGGTTGGCCGAATTGATGGTTAAAGGCACCGGCGATGTCGCGGGTGAGTTCCACATGCTGCTTTTGATCCTCCCCCACCGGCACCTGGGTGGCCTTGTACAACAGCATATCGGCGGCCATCAGCGCGGGATAGGCCAACAGGCCCAGCCCGGTGTTGTCGCGTTCACCACCGGCCTTGTCCTTAAACTGGGTCATGCGGTACAGCCAGCCCAGCGGGGTTTGGCAGCCCAGAATCCACGCCAATTCGGCATGGCCGCTAACCCGGCTTTGCACGAACACGCTGTTGTGTTGGGGGTCCAGGCCACAGGCCAGATAGGCCGCCGCCGCCTCCAAAATCGCGGCGCGCAGCTTGGCCGGATCCTGCGGCACGGTGATCGCGTGCAGATCCACCACGCAAAACAGCGAATTTTGCGGGGTGGCCTGCTGGCCCTTGCTAAGCTGCACCCAGTTGCGAATCGCGCCCAGATAATTGCCCAAATGCAGATTGCTGGTGGGTTGAATGCCGGAAAGAATCATGATGTTTTGGTCGTTTTGTTGCGTTTAAAGAAAGATCGAACGGTTTTGAGATCCTGCCAACTGTAAACCCTAAGCCAGCCCAGCAGCAACAGATATAAAGCGCCCGCCAGACCGATAACAACCGTGAGCTGCGCCAGCTTGCTGCCTAAGCTGATGCTGGCGAAATCCCCCATCAGGGGGCGGCTTAGCGCCAGCAGCAGCGCCATCGCCAGCGCCGCAATCGCCAGTTTCTGCAAAGTTCTTAACAGGCGGGCATCATGCCGCCAATAGCCGCGTTTGTGCGACAACCAGGCCAACGCCGCCACATTCCCCCAGGCCGACAGCGCGGTGGAGAGCGCAATCCCCACCTGCGCCAATGGCCAAATCAGCAGCAGTTTCAGGATCAGGCTAAGGCCAAGGCCGGCCAGGGCAATGGTGACGGGCGAACGGGTGTCGCCATGCGCATAGAATCCCGGGGTAAACACCTTGATCAACACATAGGCGGGCAGGCCGATCACATAGGCCTGCAGGGTCAGGGCGGTGGCGGTGGCGTCCTCAACGCTAAAGGCGCCGCGCTGGAACAGGGTGATGATGATGGGATAGGCCAACAACAACAGGCCAATCGCGGCCGGCAGGGTAATCGCCAAACCAATCTCAATCGCGCGGTTTTGGGTGTGCAGGCTTTTCGTATGGTCGCCCGCTTCCAAGGTTTTGGCCAGCAGCGGAATCAGGCTGGTGCCCAGCGCCACCCCAATCACGCCCAGCGGCAACTGGTTCAGCCGATCGGCGTAGTATAAATAAGAGATGGCGCCCTGATTGAGGTAGGAGGCCAGCTGCAGATCGATAATCACGCTTAGATACATGCCGCCCGCGCCCAAGGAAACCGGCACCATCCGCCGCAACATGCTGCGCACCTCAGCGGTTAATCTTGGCCGACGTAGGCGCAGGCGTAAGCCTAAGCGGTGGCAACTGTACAAGCCCCAGGCCAGCTGCAGCACCCCAGCCGCGGTCACCGCCAAGGCCAACACATAACCCTTGGCCGCCAACCCCTCATACGATCCATCATGGGTGGTCGCGGTCAGCAACAGGGCGATGATCATCACGATGTTCAGCAGGGTCGGCATGCTGGCGGGCACGGCAAAATGGTTATGGGCGTTGAGCAGGCTGTTCAGCAGGGTGACGAGGGAAATAAAGAACAGATAGGGAAAGGTGATGCGGCAAAAATCAATCGCCAGCGCCAACACCTCAGGCTTATCGGCAAAACCTGAGGCAAAGCCGTGGATCGCCCATGGCATGAAGAGCTCAAACAGCAGCAGCAAGGGGATCAGAGCCACCACCAACACCGCCAAGGCCTGCTCGGCAAACAGCAGGGCGCTTTGCTCCCCATCCTTTTGCAAACGGCGGGCGTAGAGCGGCACAAAGGCGGCGTTAAAGGTGCCCTCGCCAAAAAATTGCCGGAAAAAATTGGGCAGGCGGAAGGCGACCAGAAAGGCATCGGCCACCGGCCCCGCGCCCAACAGCGACGCCATCATGGCATCACGGGCAAACCCCACCACCCGGCTTAGCATGGTCAGGCCACTGATGGTTACAAAAGCCTTGGCCAAACTCATGATGGGTACCTAACAGTTTCTAAACTAGGGCTAGCTGGCGGCCTCGTCCCAACGCGCCTCAGCCTCCTCCAGCTTTTCCAAATCGGCGGTCAATTCCGCGGCGGTTGGCGGGGTGCGTCTTGGCGCCAGAAAGGATGGCAGCACCTCAGCCAAATCCGGCTCATCCTCATCATCGGCGGCTGCTGTATGAGCATCGCCCTCAGCGTTAGACGCGGCGGTTTGCTGGTTGCTGTTGCCCGTCAACCCCTCATGGTTTTCTGTGGCCACATCTTCCGCCACCGGTTTGGGCTCACGCACCGCATTGGGGTTATAGCCATCCGCCAGCATGATGCGGTAGTAGTGCTCGGCGTGCTGTTGCAGGCTTTCGGCCAAAACATGGTCGTTGCCCATGGCGGCATCACGCGCCAACGCGACGTAACGCTCATAAACCTGGGATGCATTGCCGCGCACCCGACCGATCGGGCCGTTGCTGTCGTAATTGTGCTGACGGCCACCAGAGCGGCCGCCCCCGCCATTGTTACCACCGCTGCTGCTGCCACCACTGCCGCCATTGCCACCACGGTTGCCAAAGCTGCGCAGACGACCACCCCCACGCCGTGCACCGCTGTTGCCACCCCCAACGCCCGCTGGCGGGTTGGCGTTGTAAACATTGCCGTTGCCATTGCCTTGTCTGGCCATGGATATCTCCCAAAAACTGTTAAAAATCACCCAAATCTATCTAAGATACCTAAACACCATTTTCTCAAGTCAAACGATCGTGTTTCAGGAAACGGGCGGTTCAAATATGCCGCCAGCTCATCCCCCCCCCGCCGCTAATCCAATCGCCCGTATCAAACAGCACTTGGTTACGGCAAAGGTGTTTCAATCTGATTGGGATGCATCCTAAGACCAAGCAGAGCAATCCGCAAGCCCCATTTCCGACTCAAAACACCAATATAGCCATACTGTGGATAATACAAATAAGTTTACAGGGTTATTTAATATTTCATTAATACCTATTTGCTAGTGTCACAACAGTTTATAGAAGATTACAGGGTTAGATGCAGCGTGCTGTCCATGTCCATTAAGCATATGATCACGATCGCCAAAGACACCACTGTTGGCGGGCGGGAGCGTCTGGCAGAAACGGTGGGCGGGCTTTTTGTTAGTGAGGGCAGCAACCTAAGCCCCACTGAGCATAGCCTGATGGAAGATATTTGCAAAAAACTGGCCAAGGATGTTGAGGTGTCGGTTCGCAGAGCACTGGCGAAAAAACTGGCCAGGGCAAAAACCGTGCCCCATGATCTGATTGTGCAGTTGGCGCATGACGAAATCACCGTGTCTGAGGATATCATCCTGTACAGCGTGCAGATGCAAGATCCCGATCTATTGTTGTTGATCAAAGAAAGACAGCTGGCGCATCAGCTGGCCGCAGCGCGCCGGTTTGGCATTGGAGCAGAAATTTGCGATAGCTTGATTGCTACCAAAAACCCTGTGGTGATCCAAACCATGTTGGAGAATTTGTCAGCAGATATAAACCAGCCATCGGTTGAGCATTTAACCCATCAAGCACAGCACATGGAAAGCTGGCATTCCCCCCTGCTGCACCGCCCTGAAATCACCCCAGCGTTGGCCAAAAAGATGTATTGGTGGGTATCGGCCAGCCTAAGGGACTACATCACCAGCAATTTCCGCATTGAGGATATTGGTGAACTTGATGGTATCATTGAGGAGACGGTTCAGGAATTAAGCGCCGCCGATGATTGGTACGAACAACACGACCCCCTGACCAACCAACTGATCAACCTGATCAAACATTCCACTTACAGCTTGGGTCAAGTGTTGCAGGAGCTGTTGTATGCTGGTGATGTGGTAACCTTTGAACGCATCTTTGCCAGATTGTTGAACCTGCCGCGCGACACGGTGCGCAAAATCGTGTTTGAGGAGGCACGGAACGGTTTGGGCATCGCCTGTCAATCGTTGGGAATTGCGGATCGCGATTTTTACAAAATTGTTGAGTTGTTAGAAACCGGCGCGCGAAACAAAATGTCTGTAAGCGTATTACGGCACCTTATTGAGCAATATGGCCAGATGAGTCTTGAGGATGCTAGGGGATTTGTGGCGCAATGGCGGATGGATCCCGCCTATCTCAAGGCGATCAACAGCATGGTCAACCTGCAGCAGGCGCGCAAGGGTATCAACACAACCAATCACTATCAGCAACAGCAGTTACAGATGGCTTAAGGCGGTTTTGGCCGCGGCTTCCTCCGGCAACAGCGGCGTTGGCAACACCTCAGCCAGCGGCACGCCGGCTGGCTTTTGCAGCTCAATCTGCACAATTTTGTTGCCACGCACGGCGATGTTTCTGCGCGACACATCCACCTCATCCAGCGTTTTGCTGACGGTGCCAAATTGCTTGCGCACCAGATCCACCCGTTCGCCCAGCCGCCCCACATCCTCCAGCATCAATTTGATCAGCTTTTGAATCTCCCCCGCCTGCTCGCGAATTTGCACGTCACGCAAAACCGCGCGAATGGTGTTCAGCAGCGCCATCAGGGTGGTGGGGGAGGTGGGCCAAACCCGCAGCGCGTAGCATTTTTCCACCACCTCGGGGCATTCTGAGAACAATTCGGCATACACCGCCTCAGACGGCAGAAACATCAGGGCGGAATCGGCGGTTTCCCCAGGGATGATGTAGCGCGCGGCGATGTCCTTGGCATGTTTCAAAACCGCCGCGGCAAATTGCTTGCGCGCCACCTCCTTAACCAACGGTTCACGGGCGGCAATCATCGCCTGATAGGATTCCAGCGGGAATTTGGCGTCCACCGCCATCGGGCCAGGTGGGTTGGGCAGATCCAACAGGCAATCCACCCGCCGCGCATTGCCCACGCTGTTGCCAATGGTCGCCTGAAAGCGATAGGCGTTGGGGGGCAGCACCATGGTGACCAGATTTTCCAACTGCACCTCGCCAAAGGCACCGCGCGCCTGTTTGTTGCCCAGAATATCTTGCAGGCTGACCACCTGCTCCGACAAATTGGTCAGACGGGTTTGCGCCGCGTCAATCACCGCCAGGCGTTCGCGAATTTCGGTCATGGTGGTGTTGGTTTGCTGCACATTCTGCTGCATGCCGCCGGCCAATTTCAGGTCGATCGCGCGCAGTTTTTCATCCAACGCCCGCCCCAATTCCCGTTCCTGCACCGCCATGCGATCCGACAAATGCGCCTGCAGGTTCAGCTGCGATTCCCCCAAGCTGGCCAGCCGGCCGGCCAATTCCTGCTGCTGCTGGGTGACCCGTTCCAGCAAGGGCGCCACCTGCCCACTGCTCTGGCTGGCCACCCCCAGCCGCCGCCACAACAGCAACAACCCCAGCAGCAGGGCGACACCAACGGCTATGGGGACAAGGTTGGCAACGGGTTCCATGGGGGCTTCCTTGGGTTTTTCTTGGGGGGTGTGGGGATTTTTGAGACGGAATGTTTTAACACTTAGGCAGCTCCATCAACCTAGCAAGCCCACCGCCACCCGCAACCCCCTTGTCGCTTCCACCCATCCAACCGCTTCCCACTGACCAAATTGCAGAATGAGATAAATCAGGGCAGACCGGGCAGGCAGTGATCTCCCGCTAATACCGGGGGAAATTGGGGTCGATTTGCAGGGCCCAGGCGTCCAGGCCGCCCTTTAGGCTTTGCACATGCACAAAACCATTGGCCAGCAGCAGCCCTGCCGCCTGCAGGCTGCGCACCCCATGGTGGCACAGGGTTACGGTGGGCAATTGCGGGTTCAGCTGGTGCCACAATTCGGGCAGATGGTGCAGGGGGATGTGGATGGCGCCGGCCAGCGTCCCTAAAGCCACCTCCTCATCCCGCCGCACATCCACCAGCTGCAACGCACCGGCCGCCAAGCGTTGCTGCAGCTGCGCTGGGGTTATTTCCAGATCGGGCATGGCGGGGGTGGTCATGGGGAGGGCTTTCTTGATGGGGGGACTTGGCGTCAGTTGGTACGAGGGTTAATACACCCTCACACCCAAAGGGAATCCACCGGGTTGTGGGATGGAACCGTTGCTGTATAGAGCGTTACGCGCACCAACACCCTGTGCCAGCAGGATTTGAATTCGTAACCGTTGCTCAAACTCAACAGCTCTCCACTCTATCTTTCCACCCTTTATCTTGTCATCCTTTATGTTTACTGCCGCATCCGCTCCTGGCAAAACCAACGAGACTATGGGCTGGTTTGCTATGCCGATCAAGGTGACCGCAAGATCCCCTGGATTCTGGGGATTGGCCCCAACCTTTATTTGCACCACACCCGCCCCTGCCCAATCCTCTGGCCGCACTGGCCCAACAGGGGTATGGGTTGCCAACCCATATTCGGTCAGCATTTCTTGTAAGCGCGGTTTAGCTGCATCTGAAACTTCTGGGTCAAAGGCGACGTAATCCACAAAGAGGCCCAAGCAACGTACGCGATTACGGTAGAACAACCAAGACAGTTCAAGCTGCGGCTTATAAAGCTCAATCTCGCTATCGGGTCTATCAAACCCCTTAATCATAAAACACAGCAAGGTTCGTTTATCTGCAGTGGTAAAAGTGACTTTAAATTGCCTGTCGCCAGCCGCAGCTGCCCCGTTGAAATTGCCTGTGCTGTCATCCTCGAAAAGGGGCATGTAAGGTTCTACCCCAATTGCGATTTGCACCACTCCATGATTGGCAAATTCAGGTGATACGACGTATTGATCTTGATCGTTGACTACCGACACAAAACCGTTCTCCGCCAAAACATACAAAAATTTTAAACGATCCATCGCTGAGATTTCATGCTGAAAAGCAACGTAATGATCTTTAGCTACTGGGCCGTCTGCCACATCCACCATCAACCCTATCCCCCGTTAAGTTGTTTTTCGTCAACACCATAAACTAAAAATCATCAAAAATCTAGGGGGTTGTAGGGGGGGTGATGGCTATGGAGGTGGGGGCAAGCTCTTATCTGGAACCCAGCCTGCCCCCTAACCTTGCCCTGCCTTAAATTCGCCTGAAACAACGCCGCATAATGGCTGGCTATGCCTTGTCAACCGTTTAAACGCACCCCGATCGCCATTCTGCTGATGGCCGTGCTTGTGCTGATGTTGGCCTTCCCGCAACCGGTGTGGGCGCAGGCTGATCTGTGGCCACAGGATCCGCTGAACGCCGGTGAGGCGGTGCAGGGCGCGCCGGTGCCGGTGTGCGCGGCCAGTGCCGAACAATTAACGCAACAACCGCTGGCACTCAGTGACGCGATTGCGCTTGCCCTGTGCCACAACCCGCAAACGCGTGAGGGGTGGGCGCGGATTCAGGCGGCGGTGGCGGGGGTGGGCAGTGCCAGGGCCGCCTATCTGCCCAGTCTTACCGGTAGTGCTGGCCTGACCCGTGACGTCACCAACGCCGCCAACCCCCTGAACGAGAACGCCGGCACCAGTTTGACCCCTGGCCTGACGCTGGACTACCTGCTGCTGGATTTTGGTGGCCGTTCCGCCACCCACCAACAAACCCGATCCGCCCTGCTGGCCGCCGATTTTTCCCATCAAAACACCCTGCAAACCGTGCTGTTTGCGGCGCTGAAGGCCTATTACCAGCTGTATGCCAGCAACGCGGCGGTGGTGGCGGCTGATGCATCACTTCAGGCCAGCGACAGCAGTTTGGCGGCGGCTGGGTTGCGTCACAAGGTGGGGGCGGCCTCCCTAGCTGACAAGCTGCAGGCCGAAACCGCCCAGGCGCAGGCGGTGCTAAAGCTTGAGCAGGCCAAGAATCAGCAACTGCTGGCCAAGGGCGCGCTGGCCAACGCGCTGGGACTATCGCCCGATGCCGCGCTGACCCTGCCATCGGCTGCGCCCATGCCCTTGAAAGATCAGGATGCGCTGGCGGTTGCTGGTCTGCTTGAGCAGGCCAAAAAGCAGCGCCCCGATCTGGCCGCCAACGCCGCGCAGCTGGCCGCGGCACAGGCCAATATTCAATACCAACAGGCGGCTGGTCTGCCCAAACTCAGCCTGACCGCTGGCCAACAATGGGCGAATGATTTTAACCACAGCGGCCGCAACCGCGACGGCAGCAGCCTAGGCCTGAACCTCAGCATCCCCATCTTCACCGGCTTTGACCGCAGTTATCAGATTGAGGGGGCGCGGCAGCAGGCCTTGGCGCAGGCAGCGGCCAACCAAACGGCTGAGAACGCGGCGTTGCTGGAGGTGTGGAACAGCCACAGCAATTTTCACACCGCCCAACAAACCCTAAGCATGACCGACGCCCTGCTAAGCAGCGCCGAACAATCGGAACGGGTTGCGTTAGGCCGCTACAAGGCGGGGGCGGGCAGCATCACCGATTTGCTAACGGTGCAGGCGCAACTGGCCGATGCACGCCAACAACGGGTGCAGGCGCAGTACGGCTGGCTAACCAGCAAGGCCGAGCTGCTGCGCGCGGTTGGCGCCCTGACCCCCACTGCCAGCGTCATCCAGCCAGAACCTGCCCAACCCCCCGCCCAACTTCCCGAAGGAAATACCCATGAAACGCCGTAGTTGGATCGCCATCGCCGTGGTTGCCCTGTTGGTGGCGGGCATCGCCTATCGCTACCGCCAACAGCAACAAAGCCCCAGCTATGTCACCGCGGTGGTCACGCGGGGGGATGTGACCAAATCGGTCTCCGCCAGCGGCACGCTAAAGCCCGTCACCCTGGTGAATGTTGGCACGCAGGTTTCGGGGGTGGTGCAAAAGCTGCACGCCGATTTTAACGATCGGGTGACCGCCGGCCAGATTTTGGCTGAGCTGGATCCCGCCCTGTTAAAGGCGCAGCAAATGCAAAGCCAGGGCAATCTGGCCGCGGCCACCGCCAACCTGCAACAGGCCAAACAGAATTTCGCCCGCATCAAAACCCTGTTTGATCAGGACTATGTGGCCAAGGCGGAGTTGGACGTGGCGCGTCAGGCTTTGGACAGCGCATCCGCCGCGGTCAAAACGGCACAGGGGCAGGTGCAGCGCGATCAGGTCAATTTGCGCTACAGCGTGATCCGTTCCCCCGTGTCGGGGGTGGTGGTGGATCGCACGGTGGATGTGGGGCAAACCGTGGCAGCCAGCTTCCAGACCCCCACCCTGTTCTCAATCGCCCAAGATTTGCAAAAAATGCAGATCGACACCAATTTGTCTGAGGCGGATGTGGGCGCGGTGCAGGCGGGGATGAAGGCGATTTTCTCGGTCGATGCCTTTCCCGGTCGGCAATTTGCTGGCACCGTGCGCCAAGTGCGCCTGAACCCCACCACCGTGCAGAACGTCGTGACCTATAACGTGGTGGTGGATGTCAACAACGAGGATTTAACCCTGCTGCCCGGCATGACCGCCTTTGTCAATTTGGTGCTGCAGGAAAAACCGGCGGTGCTGCGCGTGCCCAACAGCGCCCTGAACTATCGCCCCACCGCAGCCAAGGAGCAGGCCAAACCCAACAACAAGCCGCTTCAGGACAAGGGGGCGGATCAGGCAGGCAGCGCATCGGTTTATCTGCTGCAAAATGGCCAACCGCTGCGTCAGCGCATCACCATTGGGGTGACCGATGGCAAATTGACCGAGGTGGTGGACGGATTGGCTGAGGGAGACGTGCTGGTGATCGGGCAGGCGGCCAGCGGCACAGCAGGGAGCAGCAGCAAATCCAGCAACAGCGGTGGACCTGGCGGCCCACCAAGAATGTTTTAGCATGACGGCCAACACCCCTGCCCCCATCGTGATGGTCAGCCACCTGTTCAAACAGTATGAGAGCGGGGCGGGGGTGGTGACGCCGGTGCTGAAAGACATCAATCTGTCGATCCAGCAGGGGGAGTTTGTGGCGGTGATGGGGCCGTCTGGCTCAGGCAAATCGACCCTGATGAATATCCTGGGCTGTTTGGACACGCCCAGCAGCGGCGAATACCAATTAACCGGCCAGTCGGTTGCGCCCCTGGGTCAGGATGACTTGGCCCTGCTGCGCAGCAAAACTTTGGGCTTTGTGTTCCAAGGATTCAACCTGCTGGCACGCCGCACCGCCCTGCACAACGTTGCGCTGCCGATGATTTGCATGGGGCAGGACAAATCGGTGTGGCAACCGCGCGCCGCCGAACTGTTGGCCAAGGTGGGCTTATCAGGACGACAAGACGCCCTGCCCAACCAAATGTCGGGCGGGCAGCAGCAACGGGTGGCCATCGCCCGGGCCATCGCCAACCGGCCATCGGTGGTGCTGGCCGATGAGCCAACCGGCAATCTGGATTCCACCACCAGCGTGGAAATCATGAGGCTGTTTCAGGAATTAAACACAGCTGAGGGCATCACGATTATTCTGGTAACGCATGAGGGGGATATTGCCCTGTTCGCCAAAAGACTGATCAAATTTCGCGATGGGGTCATCGTCTATGACGGCCCCGCCACTCAAGAATCGGTAATCGTATGAGCATGACCAAAACCGCCATTCTGGCTGAGGCTTGGATTTCGATGGGCGCCACCAAAATGCGCAGCTTTTTGACCATGCTGGGCATTATCATCGGGGTTGGCGCGGTGGTGCTGATGCTGGCGATTGGGCAGGGGGTGCAGGACAAAATCCAATCCTCGATCAATTCGATGGGCAACAACCTGTTTATCATTTTGTCGGGCGCGACCACCTCAGGCGGGATTCGGCAAAGCACCGGCAGCGCGCCCACCCTGAAAGGGGCGGATGCCCGCGATATCGCCACGCTTGATGGCGTGCTAAGCACCGCGCCCGCCATGCCGGGCAGCGCGCAGGTGGTGGCAGGCGCCAGCAACTGGAGCACGGGGGTGACAGGGGTAACCCCCGACTATCTATCGGTGCGGGAATGGCGGTTGCGGATCGGGGTCAATTTTACTGAGGCGGATCAACGCAGCGCCGCCCGTGTCGCCCTGCTAGGCCAACGGGTGGCGACCAGCCTGTTTGCCGATCCGGATGATGCCCTTGGCCAAACCATCCGCATCAAAAACCTGCCCTTTACCGTCACCGGCATTTTGGAATCCAAGGGGCAAAGCCTGGATGGCCGGGATCAGGATGATGTGGTGCTGATTCCGCTCAGCACCGCCCAGCGCAAGCTGTTTGGCGGCCAGTTTCCCGACAGCGTGCGCTTTATCATGGTCAAGGCCACCGCTGAGGAGGTGATGGAGCGGGTAGAGGGGGAAATGCAAAAGCTGCTGCGCGCCCGCCACCGCCTGGCCCCCAATGCCGAGGATGATTTTACCATCCGCAACCTTACCGCGGTTGCCCAAACCGCTGCGGTCACGGGGCAAACCCTCTCGCTGCTGCTGGGCGCCATCGCCTCAATCTCGCTGATTGTCGGCGGCATTGGCATTATGAACATCATGCTGGTATCGGTAACCGAACGCACCCGCGAAATCGGCATCCGCAAGGCGATCGGCGCCTTTGAGCGCGACATCCTGCTGCAATTCCTGCTTGAGGCGATCATCATCTCGCTGACCGGCGGAGCCCTGGGGGTTGTGCTGGGGGTTGGCGGCACCCTGATCGCCAACATCTTTTTGCCCTTTCAGGCGGTGGTCAGCCCCTTTTCGATCGCCCTATCCTTTCTGGTCGCCGCCAGCGTCGGCATCTTTTTTGGCTATTACCCCGCCCGCAAAGCCGCCCGGCTGAAACCGATTGAGGCCTTGCGCTATGGGTAGGGCGCAAATTCCCCTCCCCTGATAAGGGCTGTGCCCGACACAACGATAAAGGAGGGGGTGGCCTAGCCCAGTGCTATTATTTTCCGTGGTTTGAGCTGTCGTATATTGCCCGCAGGTTATTCTGGAGCGCAGCGGCCCTCTTCTGCACAGCGTTTGATTCTTTGTAACCTGCCAAAGCTAGCCCACCTGCAGCCACCGCTCCCGCCGAAAGCATGACCGTCAAACCTAGCCCGAGGTACCGCAGACGCTCTATTGACATAGTGTTTGCCGAAAAACGCGAATTATCAGACAAAGATGAGCAAACCAGTGGAGTTCCTATTCCCACTATTAAGGCACCAATCGTGCCTACAATAGCCACAGGCACACGCGTCTCATTCCGTTCGAATATTTCTTCACATTTGCGACGAGTCTCCCGCTTACAGCTCTGCTCAAGCGCCGCAATAGAGCCGTTCCAAGTGATCCGTGCTTGTTCTGCATTAACACCATAGACCGCAACACTCTCTGCAAATACTGAAAAGTCTGATCCGTACACTTCTAGCTTTTCAGGTGACGGAAGACCCGTAATTTCGTTAAAGCACTCTAAGCTAGCGAAAGACACGCGCCAAACCGACTGAGAAGGAGACCGTTTCAGCTTCTCAGCGGTTGGCTTTCCCTCACCATTAACAAACATCCCACCAGCAGTTTCTTTCCAGACCATTACAATTCCTCCGTTAAAAATTCATTGCTTAATATATACAGCACCAGCAAAAATTCAAGCAAAAAATTCCTCTCTATGTGGAGAGGCACCCGAAGGGCGGGGTGGTTGCTCACAGCGAATCGGTGGATTTTGGGTTGCTATAGGGTTTTTGCGCTATCCAACGTGCTTAGATTCCGCAAGCTATCTTTGTTGCAAGCAGTTATTGACGTCAGGAGTGCCTACTATGATATTCCTGAGCGTATTTATCCCAGACTGCGTTGTTGCACCTGTTGAGCCTTTCAGCAATCCGCCCGCGAGAACACTTAAGAAGTCAGTTACATTAGTTGTTTGAATTCGGCGGGTATTCCACTTGTCAATTTCTTGAATCTGACAATTTTGCTTTTGCAAGTTGAGAATTGTTTGTTTCTGTTGTTCGAGCTGCACCATTAACCCCCCTTTTGTTACTTCGAGATTTAAGAATTCAACATCAAGCTTAGCACCTTCAATGTCCTGTTTCGTAACGGGCACTCGGCCTGGCGTGCTGACCTTCGGGAACGGGGTTGTCTGTTGAGGAAGCCGGTAGGCTGGCGTGTCGTTGATGATAACATCTGCTGGCTCTGCCACTACCCGCATGGGTGGCAGCAAACTGGCCGTTAAAGCTAAGCCCAACAACCCTGTGATTGGTTTCGGTTGCACACCCATCCCTCAAAACTCCCCTCAACAATTTTTACACCGAAAAGCACCCTAACACATCTATCAATAAAAGCAAGTTTTATTTTTTCTACAAATCCTCGGTCTTAAAGGCGCTGTAGCCCTCGTAGTAATAGCTGGCATCAAGACCGCGCATAAAGATGGGGTGGTCATGGATTTGATCGGTCAGGGTTGCGGCCAGCAGGTGTTTGATTTCTATATCTTTCACCACGCTGCGTTCCATCGCGCAGAGATAGGATTCCTTGTCCACCAGATTCCAATCCACCACCCGTTGGATGTTCGCCCTCAACAGGCAATCCAGCCAGATGCGGGTTGCCCGCCCGTTGCCCTCCCTGAATGGGTGGGCGATGTTCATCTCAACATATTTTTCGATCATGGCCTCAAAGCTGGTATGCGGCATGGCATCGATATGCGCCAGCGATTGGGGCAAATACATCACCGGCGCAAAGCGAAACGAACCTTTGGCGATATTCACCTGGCGGATTTTGCCGGCAAAGTCGTACAGATCTTCAAACAGAACGCGGTGAATCTGCGCCAACCCGGCGAATGTCCCAACCTCAATGTCGTTGATTGCCCCGCTCTCAAAAAGCTGCTTGGCCTTTTGTTTGCTGAGCTTTTCCTCAACCTTGCTCAGTTCAACCTGGTTGGTGATGTTTAGCTTGTTTTCTAAGACCATGGGATCGTTATAGCATAGGCGCGGGGGGCAGAACAGATGGGGTAGCTTTTGCCGTTGAATGCTAGCCAGCGGTGATGATGGGGGTGGGCTGGGGTGCAGGATTTGCGCCCTCAACCGCGGCTTCGGCCGCCCGCGCCCGTAGCAATGCCTGATACTTCTCAAGACCATCGATCATTTTTTTGGGCATCTCATGCGCCAGCTCTGGGGAGGCCTTGCCGACCGGTTGATCGATTGGATGCGCAGGCAGGGGCGTAGGTGGCGGGCTGTTCAGGCTGGCCAATATCAAAGGTGTAGGTGGGGGCGTGGCGGTATCCGTCGCCTGCGCCAATTGGGTTGGGGGTTTGCTGGCTGGGGTTGGGGCTTGATCGCCGCCGGTCACCATCGCGTAGAGCTGTTCGGCGGGGTCGCGCCCGGTTGATTCCCGCATCTGCTCGCCAATCGCTGAGGCCACCAAACCAATCGGCCCGCCGTACAGCAGCCCACCCACCACATTGCCCACCGGCGATGGCGTGTCACCGGTCAAATTGCGGTAGATGGTGTTGACAATCGGGATATGCTGCAGCGGGTTGATCATGTCCAGAAAATCGCTAAATTTCAGCTCAGCCGCGCCGGTATCCACCTGCTGCCCACTCTCCCCCGGCCCAATCGAGCGAGCCTTGGCCGCCACGGCCTTGGATGAGCCATCTTGCGCCGGCAGCGGTTTTGCCGGAATAATAGCAGCAGCAGTGGTTGGATCGGTCAGCATGCAGGATTCTAAGCAATTATCATGCCAAGTTCGGGCGGTTGAAGGCCTGTTGCGCCAGGCGGAACGGTTGGGGCTGGTGGTGCCCCCCAATTGCCAACCAACCGAGCAGGGGCTGATGCTGGGAGGCTCCCTGATCCCCTGGCCGATTGATTGGCCCGATTTGCTCCGTACCCTTGACCAGCAACCGCCCGAACTGCCACCAGAGCTGCCTAACGGCTATCGCTTTGACCCCACCAAGCTGCAGGTGCATGGCCATGACCAACAGCTGCACCTAACCGAACGCGAGGCAGGCTTGCTAAGCCAACTGCTGCGCAGCAACGATGGGCTGCCGCGTGAACAGGCCTTAAGCACCTGGGTGCAGCCGCATCGGGGCTATGGCGATGGGCTGGACAGCAAAAGCTTTGAAAGCCATTTGTACCGCCTGCGGCAAAAACTGCTGGGGCTTAACCCGCCGTTGCAAATTGTGCTGAACGAAGACGGCTGCTACCTAGTGATCCCTGCCTAATCCGTCAGGCGGCCACACCCTTAGTGGTGGAATATTCAAAATGCAGCGGCACATCGGGGTGTATCAGCGGGTAAATCGCGTGGGCGGCGGCGGCGGCCTCAGCAAAGCCGGTCAGAATCAGTTTGAGTTTGCCTGAATAGCTGGCGATATCGCCAACCGCGAAAATGCCCGGCAAATTGGTTTGGCCGCTAACCGGCGCCACCTCAATATGCTGGCGGTGCAGGTTTAGGCCCCAATCGGCAATCGGACCCAGATCCATCGACAGGCCGAAGAACGCCAACAGATGATCGGCGCCCAGCACCCGCTTCCCACCATCAAAATCTTCCACCACCACCGCGTTTAGCCGCCCCCCATCCCCCTGCAGGCTGGAGAGTTGATAGGGCACCACCAGCTGGACTTTGCCAGCCGCCACCAGCGCGTCCAGCTGCGCCACCGATTCTGGCGCGGCGCGGAATTTGGGGCGGCGATGCACCAAATAAATCTCGGCCGCCAAATCGGCCAAACTCAGCGCCCAATCCACCGCCGAATCGCCGCCGCCGGCAATCACCAGCTTTTTGCCGCGAAAATCCTCGCGCTTTTTGACAAAATACTGCACGCCGGCGTCGGTTCCACCCTCATAATCCTCAATATCCACCAACGGCGGGCGGTTGGGACCAAAGGCACCGGCGCCAGCGGCGATGATCACCGCCTTGGCCTGCAACAGCGTGCCCGTGCTGGTTTTGACCAGCCAGGCCTGCTCAGCCTCCAACCGCTCCAAGCGCTCAACCCGTTGGTTCAGGTGGTAAACAGGGGCAAAGGGCGCCGCCTGTTCCTGCAAATTGGCCACCAAATCCGCCGCCAGAATGCGGGGATAGGCGGGAATGTCGTAAATCGGCTTTTCGGGATACAGGGCGGCGCATTGCCCACCAACCGCATCCAACGCATCCACCACATGACAGCGCAATTTCAGCATCCCGCATTGGAAAACCGCGAACAAGCCAACCGGCCCTGCGCCAACCACCACCACATCGGTTTGAACAACTGTACTCATAAGTTTGCCACATCAACCCAAGAAAAAGAGATGCCGCACTATACAAACTGTCTTCACCAAAGGCCATGCTGAAAAAATGCATTGCTCTTTGGGCGGAACCTGCGTTGTGATATCGTCATTCCACTTTAAAAACTTACAGTGCTGCAAATATCACGAGATCTGCGATACGGTGCTCATGTACGCAGAGTACACTCCGCTCCGTTTCTCGATCTCATGACATTTTCGCAAGCTGGTACTTTTTAAATTGAAACGACTATAGCCCCATGCTGACCCAACTGACCCTGATCAATTTTCGCAACCACCGGCATACCCAGCTGAACGGGCTGGGCAAGATGGTGATGTTGGTGGGGGATAACGGCGCCGGCAAAACCAATGTGATGGAGGCGGTGTCGCTGTTAAGCCCTGGGCGTGGCTTGCGCGGCGCTGAGCTGGAAAGCTTGGGACTGGCAGGGAATGTGGGGGAGCTGGGCATGGCTTGGGGGGTTAGCGGCCTGTTGCAGGCCGGCACCGACCGCACGGAATTGCATACGGGCGTTCGTGAGGACAAGCGGAGCCAACGGCTGCTGATCGCGGATGACAAGCCGATCACCCAAACCGCCCTGCTGCAACAGCTGCATATCCACTGGTTAACCCCCGCCTATGACCCCCTGTTGACCGGGCCAGCCGCCGATCGCCGCCGCTTTCTCGATCGCCTGGTCTTTGGCATTTTTGCCCATCACCTGCGCGGCGTTAACCGCTATGAACAGCTGCTGCGGGAACGCATGGCGCTGCTGCGCCCCGCCCCCCATCAGCCGCCCGCGCCCCCGGCTTGGTTGGATGCGGTGGAAGCCAAATTGGCCGAAAGCGCGGTGGCGGTGGCGGCCGCACGGCTGGAATTGGTGAATCGCCTGAACCAACAATTGGCGCAGCAACCGGATGGATTTCTGCACGCTAGGGTGCAGCTGACCGGCGCGGTTGAGCTGGCGTTGCAAGATGGCCGATCAGCGCTGACGGTTGAGGATGCGGCGCGCCAGCACTGGCAGCGGCAGCGGGGGGATGATGCGGCGCATGGCAGCACCAGCTATGGCGTGCATCGCAGCGATTTTGTGGTTTCCGCGCAAAAAAATATAGACTGGACACCAGGCGCGCAATGCTCAACCGGTGAGCAAAAGGCGCTGCTGCTGGTCATCACGCTGGCCTATATGCGCCTGTTGGCGGCGGATACCAACAAACCCAGCATCCTGCTGTTGGATGAGGTGGTGGCGCATCTGGACAGCGGCCGTCGCCAAGCCCTTGGCGAGCAGTTGGCACATTTGCCCTGTCAACTGTGGCTAACCGCCACCGACCAAGACTTTTTGCGCGGCTGGCCAACCGCCGACAAAGGCTGCTGGATGGTGGCGCAGGGGGCGGTTACCGCCAGCGCTTGAAAAACCTTTTAAAACAACACCAAATCATCGCGGTGGATCACTTCATCGCCGCGGGAATAGCCCAAAATCTCTTCAAACTGCTGGCTGTTGTGCCCCAGAAGCTTGGTCACCTCATGCGCGCTGTATTGGCTTAAGCCCCGGCCCAACCGCTGACCATCCACGCCATCAATCTCAACCACATCGCCAAACGCAAAATCCCCAGCAAAAGCCGTAACCCCAACCGCCAACAAACTGCCGCCCTTGGCCAAGGCCTTGGCCGCGCCATCATCAATGGTTAACCGACCGCTCACGGTCAAACTGCCCGCCAGCCAATGTTTGCGCGCGGTTTGGGGGTTGGTATGGGCGACAAAACGGCTGTGCCGGCCGCCGCTTAGCAACTGTTGCAGGGGATGATCCATCGCCGCGTTGGCAATCACCATGTCGCATCCGGCGGCCTGGGCGATTCTGGCCGCCTGCAGCTTGCTGGCCATCCCGCCCGTGCCCACATCTGAAAGGCTGACCCCCGCCATCGCCTCAATCTCCGGCGTGACGGTTGTGACAAGGGGGATATGTTGGGCGGTGGGATCCAAGGTCGGGTTGCTGGTAAACAGGCCGTCGATATCCGACAACAAAATGAGGCAATCGGCGCGGCTAAGCTGCGCCACCCGTGCGGAAAGGCGATCGTTGTCGCCAAAACGAATCTCCGCACTGGCCACCGCATCATTCTCGTTCAACACCGGCACAATGCGTTGCGCCAGCAGGGTAGCCAGCGTGGTGGACAGATTCAGGTAGCGTTCACGATCCTCCGTATCCTCCAGCGTCAGCAGCACCTGCGCCACCGTGATGCCATGCTGGCTTAAACCCTGATCATAGGCATGCGCCAATTTGATCTGACCAATGGCTGAGGCGGCCTGTTTTTCTGCCAAGGTCTTGGGGCGGCGCTTTAACCCCAAACCATCCCGCCCCAGCGCAATCGCGCCTGAGGATACCACCAGCAGCTGTTTGCCCTGCGCATGCCAGGCAGCCAAATCTGCCAGAAAACTGGTGAACCATTGATGGCGAAACCCGTTGGCATCGACCAAGGATGACGATCCCACCTTGATGACCAAACGGTTGGCGCGCCGCCACCAATCGGGCGTGCCCCTCGCCCCAAGCCCAACCAGCTCAGGCAACATCGCCTATCTTGTCCAGCAACTGATGCTCCGCCAACAACTGTTGCAATTCGCCGTTGTCAAACATTTCGCGCACGATATCGCAACCGCCCACCAGTTCCCCCGCCACATACAATTGGGGAAAGGTTGGCCAATTGGCGTAGTCCTTCAGCCCCTGACGCAGCTCAGGATCGCTTAGCACATCCGCGCTGCCATAGGCGGTCAGGCCAAGCTGCGCCAAAATCTGCACCACCTGATAGGAAAAACCGCAATGCGGCGCGGCTGGCGTGCCCTTCATGTACAGCATCACGGGGTTGGCCACCAAATCGGCCTCGATGCGCTGGAAGATGGGGGAAGAATCGGTCATGGCTTAACGCTCCTTAACAAATCAACAAATAAGAAATCTACTATTGCGGGAAAATCATTTTCCAGAAAACCCCAGCCCTGGCGTGGTCACCAGCGGTCGGCGAAATCCACCCACAATTGGTGGTGCGGCTGGCCCGCGCATCACCGCCGTTCAACGTGATGATGGCTGGCAGATCAAGCAGGGTGGCAATATCCGCCGCAGTAGCCGCCTTAGCCACTGAGGCATTGCCATTAAGCGGCGCGCGGGTGGCAAAGCTTTGCCCGGCCACGGGCGGATAGATTTTGCCAAAACCCGCAATCGCCGTGCTGGTGTTGCTGACCACAATCGGATCCAAGCCAATATCGTCGCCATAAAACACGTTGTTGATCTGCCGGCAAACCGCATCGTTCAGAAAAAAGGTGTAGACGAAATAATCGGCGGTGGCGGCCTCCGTCGCCGTGGTGGTGGCGTCATAGGCGGTTTTCTCCCCCAAATTGCCGCGCGACAGATACCACATGCAGCCGGCAGCATGGTTGTCGGCGTTGATGCTGGTTCCGCAGCCATCCATATAGGCGGCCGGCAACGGCACCTGATCTGGAATCATGCCATAGGGACCCAGCATGTTGGTGGCGACTTGGAATGTGGTCGCCGCCGTGGAACGCACCACCGTGATCTGATAGGGCTTAATCCCCGCCACCACCGCCATGCGTTGGAAGCCGCCGGTCCAATCGCCGGTTTGTTTCAGCAGCAAATCCGCGCCCAGCCGATTGCCCTCCAACACAACCGAATTGCCGCTGTTGCGGGTAGAATTGGCAATAGCGGCCATAATCACCGCGATCAACCCCACCACCAACAACACAAGACCAATCGCAAAGCCAGCCTGCCCTGATCTTTTTTGCACAGCTTTCTTGGCGGTTGGCCGTTGACCCAATCCCCGCATGGCTGATGGTTTACCCCGGAAAACAAAAGACAAAGCCTGCATCAAAAAACCCTTTTCTTCAGCCGCCAACCAACACACCCTGTCACGCTGGCGGCAATACACCAAATACTCTAACATAGTCTGTATCACAATGTGATGAAAACTTACCAGATAGTTGATTGCTCATTATGGGGCATCACCTGCACTTTTTGTTTGGTGATCAATAACCTATCGGATGCCAACCACGCCAAGGCCTTGGGATAGCAGCCATGCTCGGCCGCCAAAATCCGCTGGCTTAGACTTTCTTCAGTATCATCATCCAGCACCGGCACCGCGGTTTGCGCCACAATCGGGCCGGCATCCATCTCAGCGCTGACCAAATGCACGGTGCAGCCCGCCAGCTTGACGCCGGCCTCCAACGCCTGTTGCTGGGCATGCAGCCCCTTAAAGGCTGGCAGCAGGCTGGGGTGGATGTTCAGCATCTTGCCCCACCAGGAAGTCGCAAACTTCGCGGTTAACAGGCGCATAAAGCCGGCCAGACAGACCAGATCAATGCGGTGCTCTAACAGCAGTTGATGCAGCGCCGCGTCATAGGCGTGGCGATCTTTAGGAAAATCACCGGGCAACAACAAACGGGTCTCAACCCCAGCCGCCTCGGCCAAGGCCAACCCCGCCGCATCCGCCCGATTGGCCACCACCAACACGATGCTGGCCGGATAGGTGGGGTCAGCGGCCGCGTCCAGCAAAGCCGCCAAATTGCTGCCCCGGCCGCTGATCAGCACCGCCACCCTTTTTTTGGGAAAGATTTTCTGCACGCAACGGCTACTGCGGCTGTGTAGCCAAGGCATCACGCAACGGCCTGGTGCTGGGCTTGTCAAACAGGCGTTCCTGCACAATCGCCCGCGCGGTGGCGCCGGAGCCGTAATAGGCGGTGTTCCAGTCTTCCTTGGTGTTGATCACCAGGCCGTTAAATGCGCCGCCGCCATAGATCCCCATGTTGCGGCTGTAGACGTAAACGTCGGGCAGCAGCCCCCCCGCCAGCGCGGTGCCACGGCCGCCGCCAACCGGCCCGAACGACACGCTGGCGTCGGCGCCAAATTTGAAATTGTTGGCCAACACCCCCTCCAACGCCTTGTCGGTCATCAGCAGAAACATCACCTGCGCCGATTCCGCGCCCAGTTGCAGCCCCAAACTGCCGCCAGCTAGGGTGAAAAAGGCCGGCGGACTCCAGCTGCCGTCCACACCGCGCGCCAGCAGCACCCCGCGCCCGCCCTCAGCGCCCAGCAAAAAGCCAGCGCGAAAATGGCTGGGCACGATCAGCACCGCCTTGGCCCGGGACAGCAGGGCGCCGCTGTTGCCAAGATTGTGTTCACGCAGGATGGAGGTCGCGCTGATTTCCGCACGGTTGATCAATTCCTGACCCTCAAACTCCCGACTGGTCGGCGTGTCGCTGGCGCAACCGACCAAAAGCCACAATCCCCCCAACAGCACAAATAGGGTGCGCATCATCGGTTAGGCCACGATCACGATGGTCATGATGATCGCAATCTCCGCCACCATTTGCACCGCCCCCAACACCCCCTCACGGAAGTTGTTGTCGTGCTTTTTCAGCAGCCACAGGGCGGTCAGGGCGGAGCAGCCAAGGCCGACAAACAGGGCGCTAAGCCCCGCCAGCAGTCCGCCGCACAACACCAACACCACCACGCCGATGGCCAGTGCCTGCAGGGTGATCGATCGGCTGGGCGGTTCCCACCCCTGACCGGCCTTAGCCGCAAATTCCCCGAAAATAAAGGGCACAATCGCCCGCGCACCGGTGGCCGCCGCAATCCAGGCCGCCGCCGCATCCTCAGGCGACAGGGCCGCGCTAAGCGCCGCCACCCGCAGGCCAATGGTCAGGATCAGCACCAGCACCCCTGCCGCGCTAAGCGGGCTGGCAAGATCGCGCGTATGATCCACCGGTGTCTGAATCGGTTGCAAAAAATTGGCCAAATGCATTTCCGCCGTGCCACGGGTAAACAGCACCACCAGGGCCAAGATCAACCAGGCCACCAAGCTGGGCGGGGTATCGATCATGCCCGCCAGCGCCAACAACAAGGCGCCGCCAAGGCCTATCGCCAAGCCGACCAGGGGATAGGCACGCAGGCTTCGCATCCCATCCACCTTGGCCGCATCCAGTTTGGGCGCCCAAATGGTTTGTTCCGCAAAAGCCTGACGGGTATCCACCCACCACTCCTCAGCCCGTTGGTAGAGACGAAAATTGGCAGAATCGGTCATGGCGCCACACAAACCCTAAAAAAAAAGAACAGGTCACAAGATAACTTGCAGAAAGTTAACAGGTTTTTGGGGGCAATCCAAGAAGATTTTCGAGAAGGCGCCCGTCACGCATCACGGGCATCGAGGCCTTGATGGCGAAACCAGGTGTACTGCCGTTTGGCGTAGTGGCGGGTGGCCTGCGCGGCTTGATCAATCGCGGCCTCCAACGGCAACGCCCCCTGCACATAAGCCTGCAATTGGGCGAATCCTAAGACCTTATGCAGGCTGGCGGGGATGGTGGTTGGATCGTTATAGCGTGCCAACACCGCCGCCACCTCCTCCACCGCGCCCGCATCCACCATCGCCGCGAAGCGTTGGTTGATGCGTTGGTACAACAGGGCGCGATCGGGCAGCAGCAGGGTGGTGTGGAAGCGGTAGGGCGGCGGGGGTACTGGCGTCTGTTGCCAATCCCAAATGGCGCGACCGCTGGCCATCACCACCTCATAGGCACGCAGCAGCCGCACAAAATCACGGGGGCGGATACGGCTGGCGCTTAACGGATCGCGCACCGCCAGCGCCCCTCGCAACACTTCCTCCCCCATCTCCATCAGGGCCAGGGCTTGTTCGCGGATGATGGGGGGAATCACCGGCATCACCGCTAAGCCTTTGGTCAGGGCCTTGAGATACAGCCCCGTTCCCCCCACCACGATCGGATGCTGACCCTTGGCCACGGCCTCATCGATAGCGGCTTGCGCATCTTGCAGCCATTGCCCCACCGAATAGGGCGCGGTTGAGGGCAAAAACCCCACCAAGGCATGGGGAACCGCCGCCAATTCAGCGGCCGAGGGCTGGTTGGTGAGAATCGGCAGATGGTCATAGACCTGCGCGCTGTCGGCGTTGATCACCAGCGATGGGCGGCTGTCCGCCAGTTCCAAGGCCTTGGCCGATTTGCCGCTGGCGGTGGGGCCGGCTAGAATGGTGACAAGGGGATGGGGCATGGGTTTTGGGGGGAGTCCCGTAGAAAAAAACAAGCCTTAGCCTAACCCACCAACAACATTCCCTCCAGCCGTTTGATGTCGTCGCGCCATTTGGCGGCCTGTTCAAATTCCAGATCAGCCGCCGCGCTTAACATCGCCGCTTGCGCCGCCGCCAGTTGTTTCTTGAGCGCATCGACAGAAAGGGCGGCTGCATTGGTATCACCGCTGGTATGACCGCCGGTATGCCCATCCGCCTGCCCATCCGCCTGATCCCCATAAACCGCGGCCAACAGATCATCAATGCCTTTCACCACCGTGTGCGGGGTGATGTGGTGCAGCTGGTTATAGGCCACCTGCCGGTCACGGCGACGGCTGGTTTCCCCCAACGCCTCCTCCATCGAGCGGGTAACGCGGTCGGCGTACAGCAGCACCCGCCCGGCGCTGTTGCGGGCGGCGCGGCCAATGGTTTGGATTAGGGAGGTTTTGGAGCGCAAGAACCCCTCCTTGTCCGCGTCCAAAATCGCCACCAGCCCGCATTCGGGGATGTCCAACCCCTCCCGCAACAAGTTGATGCCAACCAGAATATCGAACTTGCCCAGCCGCAAATCACGGATGATGGCGATGCGTTCCAGGGTCTCGATGTCAGAATGCAAATAGCGCACCTTTAGACCGTGATCGAACAGATATTGGGTTAAATCCTCGGCCATTTTTTTGGTCAGGGTGGTGATCAGCACCCGGAAGCCAGAGGCGATGGTCGCCTGGCATTCCGTCATCAAATCATCAATCTGGTGGGCGGTGGGCTTGATCACGCAGGGCGGGTCGATCAGGCCGGTTGGCCGCACCACTTGTTCCACAAACACCCCCTGGGTTTGCGCCAATTCCCACGGGCCTGGGGTAGCGCTGACGCAGATGGTGGGGGGGCGCAGGTTGTCCCACTCCTCAAAGGTCAGGGGGCGGTTGTCCTTGCAGCTGGGCAGGCGGAAGCCGTAGTTGCTTAAGTTTTCCTTGCGCGCCCGATCCCCCTTATACATCGCCCCCAGCTGCGGCACGGTGACATGGCTTTCATCCACCACCAACAGGCTGTCGGGCGGCAGATATTCAAACAGGGTCGGTGGCGGCTCACCCGCGTTGCGGCCGGTTAGATAGCGGGAATAGTTTTCGATGCCGTTGCAGGTGCCAGTGGCCGCCATCATTTCCAGATCAAAGGTGACCCGCTGCTCAATCCGTTGCGCCTCAATCAACTTACCGGCGGCGGTAAAATCGGCCAGGGTTTGTTGCAATTCTTGGCGGATATGTTTGGCGGCCTGCTCTATGGTAGGGCGGGGGGTGACGTAGTGGGTGCTGGCGAACAACCGAACCTCGCGCAGGTTGGCGGTAACACTGCCGGTCAGGGGGTCAAACTCCTTAATCGTTTCGATCTCATCACCGAACAGGCCAATCCGCCAGGCCCGATCCTCAGCATGCGAGGGGAACACCTCAACCACATCGCCGCGCACCCGAAACTGGCTGCGGCCAAAGCTGATGTCGTTGCGCTGGTACTGCAGCTCCACCAACTTGGTCAGCAGGGTGGTGCGGCCAATCGGATCGCCAATTTTTAGCGGCAGCGCCATCCGCTCATAGGCTTCGGGCGAGCCAAGCCCGTAGATGCAGGAGACGCTGGCCACGATCACCACATCCCGCCGCTCCAGCAACGACCGGGTCGCGCTGTGGCGCATGCGATCGATCTGCTCATTGATGCTGGATTCCTTTTCGATATAGGTATCGGTGCGCGCCACATAGGCCTCAGGCTGGTAGTAATCGTAATAGGACACAAAATATTCCACCGCGTTGTGGGGGAAAAAGCTCTTAAACTCGCTGTACAGCTGCGCCGCCAGAATTTTGTTGGGCGCCAGCACCAAAGTGGGGCGGGACAGGGTGGCGATGATGTTGGCGATGGTAAAGGTTTTGCCGCTGCCGGTAACCCCCAGCAACACCTGATCGCGCTTATGTTCGGCCAAACCGGCCAGCAATTCGGCAATCGCAGTTGGCTGATCGCCCGCCGGCGGCCAATTGGCTACCAGCTGGAACAGGGGGGGCTGCCCCGCGGGCATTAGGGGGGATGGGTTGGTCATAAGCGCCATGATGGCGGAAATTTCGGCCGCTTGCACCTAATTTTTTTCGGCCAAAAACGCCTCCAGCTCCCGCACCGCCTCAAAAAACCGCTGTTTGGTGGCGGGCATAAAGGGGTTGTCGCGCTCAATGGTGCGAAACAGTTCGATGCTGTCGTAGCGCACCATTTCCACCATCGCCCGCAGCAGCTCAAAGGTTTTGGTGGTTTGCTGAAAGGCGGGCAGCTCCAGCCGCACAAACACATTGGCGATCATATGGGTTAAGCCCTGCACATAGGCCAGTTCCTGATCATGCGCCTCAGGCGTGGTTTCGATGACGTTCAGGGCCAGTTGGCGGCTGAGAAATTCGGCGACGGCTGGCGCCCGCCCACCGCGCACCTCACACACCGTGATGTTCAGGCCAGCGATGCCGTTCTTGCCGCTTTGTGGGCCAAACAGCGGGTGCAGGCCCACCACATCCACCCAGGCAGGCAGGGCGTTGCGCAAAATGCTGGTGGGCACCATTTTGACCGAGGCCACGTCCATCACCAGCGGTGCTGGCCTGTTCTGGTCAGGCACCGCCATCAGTTTGGCCATTTGATCGGCAATGGCCTGAAACTGGCTAAGCGGGGTGGCCAGCACGATCAGGTCGCATTGGCAAATCTGCGCCAAATCGGCGGCCACCACCGGGTGCCTGTCAGCCGAGGAATCGCCCAGAAAATCCTTAAGATCGCGCATGCTATCATGCAAATAGAGCGGGAAAAATGGCCGCAGATGTTCCACCATCAGGCCGCCAAACGCCCCCACCCCGATGATGCCTAAAGATAAGGGGGGCTGGGATGCAGGGATTGGGAGGGGAGACATCAGAGCTGGGTTACGGGATGCGGGGTGACCAGGCCGGATCCGAGGCCTCCTGCGGGGTGGTCACCGTCCGCTCATTCTCCCCCGTCAGATCGACGCTGACCAATTTGCTGGATCCGCCCTGCCCGCGACTGTTGCTGGGGGTTTGGCGGCTGAAGATCAGCACCCGACCGTTGGGCGACCAGGTTGGCCCCTCATCCAGCCAGCTTTTGGTTAACAACCGCTCACCCTTGCCGTCAGGGCGCATCACCCCAATGTAAAAGGTGCCGCCCTCCATCTTGGTAAAGGCCACCAAATCGCCGCGCGGTGACCACACCGGCGTGCCGTAGCGGCCGCTGCCAAAGCTGATGCGCTGCACGTTGCTGCCATCCGCGTTCATGGTGTAAAGCTGCTGGCTGCCACCGCGATCGGAGTTGAACACGATCTGCCGGCCATCGGGCGAAAAACTGGGGGAGGTGTCGATGCTGGGGTTATAGGTCAAGCGCTTGATCGAACGGCTGCGCAAATCCATGTTGTAGATTTCGGCATTGCCATCGGTTGACATGCTCATGATCACGCTGTTGCCATTGGGGGAGAAGCGCGGGGCAAAGGTCATGCCCGGGAAATCGCCCAACACCTCCTCCTGCCCCGTGTCGATGTTCAGCAAATGCACGCGGGGCTTGTTTTTGCTATAGGACAGATACACCACCTCCTGCACGCTGGTGGAAAAACGGGGGGTTAGCGCCAAATTGCGGCCATCGGTGAGGTAGCGGTGGTTGGCGCCATCCTGATCCATCACCGCCAAGCGCTTAATCCGGTTGGTGGCGATGCCGCTTTCGGCGACATAGACAATGCGGGAATCAAAATAGCCATCTTCGCCGGTCAGGCGTTTGTACACCTCATCCGACGTAATATGGGCGATGCGCCGCCAGTTTTGCGGCAGGCCGAAATAGGCCAGCCCCGACAACTGCTCCTCAGCCGCCACATCCCACAGGCGAAACTCCAGCCGCAAGCGCCCATCCGATTGCTGCTCAACCGCGCCGACCACCAGGGCCTTGGCGCCAATCACCCGCCAATCGGCAAAACGTGGCTGGGCGGTCACCGTCACATCCTTTTGGATATAGGCGTTTTGATCGACGATGCGAAACAGGCCGCTGCGTTCCAGATTGGCACGAATAACGCCGCTGATATCCTTGCCAAATTTGGTATCACCAGCGGTTTTGCCGGTAAAATCCATGATCGCAATCGGCAAGGGCTCAGAATGGCCGCGGGTAATGTCCACCTTGATTTCAGCCAATGCGGGCGATGCCATCAGCATCCCGGCAACAAAAAGCCCCAAAACCAAACCCAAAAACCGATGCATCATTGTCGTCCTCATCACCCAACCTATTTGGAATTGTTGCAAACCGCGCCGCGGGATCGTTCGCCCCATCCTGCTTACCATTAATGGCAGCAAAATGGCAATCTTCCGTAAGGGGGCTTAAGGAAGGTGGCTTAAGGACGAGGGCTTAGGTGTCCAAAAAGCTGCGCAGCAGACGGCTGCGGCTGGGGTGCTTTAGCTTGCGCAACGCCTTGGCCTCAATCTGACGAATCCGCTCCCGCGTGACGGAGAACTGCTGCCCCACCTCCTCCAATGTATGATCCATGTTCATGCCGATGCCAAAGCGCATCCGCAACACCCGCTCCTCCCGCGGGGTAAGGCTGGCCAAGATCTTGGTGGTGGTTTCGCGCAGGTTCGACAAAATGCTAGCATCTTGCGGCTGCAACGCCGCCTTATCCTCAATAAAGTCGCCCAGCTGGCTATCCTCCTCATCCCCCACCGGGGTTTCCAGGCTGATCGGCTCCTTGGCGATTTTCAACACCTTGCGCACTTTTTCCAAGGGCATCATCAGCCGTTCCGCCAACTCCTCAGGCGTTGGTTCGCGCCCCATTTCATGCATCATTTGGCGGCTGGTGCGCACGATTTTGTTAATGGTTTCAATCATATGCACCGGAATGCGGATGGTGCGCGCCTGGTCAGCAATCGACCGCGTGATCGCCTGGCGAATCCACCAGGTGGCGTAGGTCGAAAATTTATAGCCACGGCGGTATTCAAATTTGTCCACCGCCTTCATCAGGCCGATATTGCCCTCCTGAATCAAATCCAAGAATTGCAGCCCACGGTTGGTGTATTTTTTGGCGATCGAGATTACCAACCGCAAATTGGCCTCAATCATTTCTTTTTTCGCCCGGCTGGCCTCACGCTCCCCCCGTTGCACGGTATGCACCACCCGTTTAAATTCGGTGATCGGCAGGCCGCATTTTTGCGCGATGCCATCAATTTCTTGCTGAATTTCGGCAATTTCCTCAGTGTTTTTGTCCAAGAACTTCTGCCATTTGGCATTGCCGCCAGCATCGTAAAGCCAATTGGGGTTGTGCGCCGCCTGTTGGTAGCGCGACAGAAAATCCACCCGCTTGACCCCGCAATCTTCCGCATGCCGCAACAAGCTGCCCTCCAGCTTCATCAGCGCGCGGTTGTAGCCGTACAGCTGATCCATCAGCTGCTCGATGCGGTTGGGGTTGAGTTTGATGGTTTTGAGCAGCTCAACCAGCTCCTCCTGCAACCCGTGATAGCTGGTCTCATCCCCTTTGCTTGGCGATGTGCCGCGTTGCAGCAGCTCAATCCGGTTGGTTTGTTGGGCACGCAGCTTGCTGTAGCTGTCGGCGATTTGATCCAACAGCTCCAAAACCTTGGGTTTTAACTCCTGCTCCATTGCGGCCAAGGATACCGCCGCCTCATCGTCCAATTCATTCTCGTCATCACCGCCGACTGGCTCCGACTCCTCCTCAGCCGTTTCGCCCAAATCATCGCCGGCCTCAGTGGCTGCCGCCGCCGTATCGTCCATATCCTTGCCATAGGTGGCCTCAAGATCGATGATATCGCGCAGCAAAACGGTGCCATCCACCAACAAATCGCGCCATTGCACAATCGCCGACATCGTCAGCGGGCTTTCGCACAGGCCGCTGAACTGCATTTCCCGCCCAGATTCGATCTTTTTGGCCAGAATGATTTCGCCCTCACGGCTTAACAGATTGGCCCGCCCCATCTCACGCAGGTACATCCGCACCGTGTCGTCACGCCGCCCGCTGGTATCCGCCTCAGCCGATTCGGCAACCGCGGGGTCGGCCACCAGTTCATGATCCCCATCCCCATCCTGATCCACCGCAACCAGCGCGGTGCCGCCATCCCCCTCCTCATCCTCATCTTCGGTGATGTTGATGCCCATATCGGCCATCAGTGCCATCGCCTCATCAATTTGATCCGACGACAGGCGGTTGGACGGCAAGGCCTTGTTGACCTCACTAACCGTCACATAGCCGCGCTCCTTGCCCAATTGCAGCAGCTTTTTAAGCGCCGCCTTTGAGGCATCCAACCCAATGCTGTCCTGTAAATCTTCTTGATCGCCCATCGGGGGCGAAAGCTTAAGCTTTTGAGCCATGTTGAAAACCGCTTTAATAAAGGTCGATTGTGTGCTAAGTCTATGCCGTTAGCATAGGGTATATAAGGCCACCGTGCGAAATAAGCAAGGGTATCTGTTTTCCTTGAGTATTTCGGTGTGGGGTTATTTCGTTTCGGCGCAACTCTCCTGCACCCAGGCCAAAAATCCGGGCAGGCCATCTTGGATCGGCATAAAGGTCACGCAGGGCAGCTGATAGGGGTGATGCGCCGCCACCAGTTGCATGATGGCATCCTGTTGAACGGCCGTGGTTTTCAGCAGCAACAGCACCTCGGTCTCGCTTTGCAGCTTGCCCTGATAGCGGTAGATGCTGGTAATGCCCGGCAGAATATTGGCGCAGGCGATCAGCCCCGTTTCCAACAGCCGATAGCTTAAAGCCTGAGCCACATGAACGCTGGGGCAGGTGACATAGCCAAGGGAAAAATCGGACATTTTCAGCTGCATCCTTTTAACATAGGGTTGATCAATGCAGAGACAATCCCGCTACTGCGTTAAGTCGTCCCAGAATTCCTTGATGCGGCTGAAAAAGCCCTCGGATTGTGGGCTGTTGCTGCGGCTTTTGCCCTCAGCATCAAAATTGCGCAACAACTCCTCCTGCTTTTTGGTCAGGTTGACCGGCGTTTCCACCAGCACCTCAACATACATATCGCCGCGTTGGCCGCCCCGCACATGGCTCATCCCCTTGCTGCGCAGGCGGAATTGCTGGCCGGTTTGGGTGCCGGCTGGAATGGTGATGCGGGCGCGCCCCCCGTCAATGGTTGGCACCTCAAAATCCCCACCCAGCGCCGCGGTGGTCAGGGCGATCGGTGCACGGCAATGCAGATGCGCCCCCTCGCGCCGGAAAATCCGGTGCGGACGGATGCTAACAAAGATATACAGATCGCCCGGGGTGCCGCCGCGCAAGCCTGCCTCCCCCTCCCCCGCCACGCGAATGCGCATGCCATCCTCAACCCCGGCGGGAATATTGACCGACAGGCTTTTCTCGCGGTGTTTGCGCCCTGAGCCGGAACAGCCCTTGCAAGGTTTGTCGATGGTTTGACCGGTGCCCTGACAGGTCATGCAGGTGCGCTCAACGGTAAAGAACCCCTGCGTCGCCCGCACCTTGCCTGCGCCTTTGCAGTTGTTGCAGGTCACCGGCTTGGCCGACCCCTCAGCCCCTGTACCATGGCAATCTTCGCAGACGATATTGGTGGGAACCCGCACCGTCACCGGCTTGCCGTTAAAGGCCTCCTCCAGGCTGATTTCCAGATCGTAGCGCAAATCGGCGCCGCGGGTCATGGCGGCGCCACCACCACGGCCACGACGGCCATCCGCGCTGCCCCCGCCCATGAAATCGCCAAAAATTTCTTCAAAAATATCGCCAAAATTGCCGCTGAAGCCCTGACCGCCGCCGCCCGCCGCCCCCATGCCGCCCTGCTCGAACGCCGCATGGCCAAAGCGGTCATAGGCCGCCCGTTTCTGGCCGTCTTTCAGCACATCATAGGCCTCGTTCAGCTCCTTAAACTTCTGCTCAGCCGTTTTGTCGTTGGGGTTTTTGTCGGGGTGCAGCTTCATCGCCAGCTTGCGATAGGCCGACTTTAACGCCGCCTCATCCGCATCACGCTTGACCCCAAGCACCTCGTAATAATCGCGCGCCATGGCCTAAAATCTGGAACAAAAGTTTGATGGAAAAATCATCACGACACTATGAATATTTTCCCCCTCCGCCGCAAGTATGTTGCGAAAGGGGGTTAGCGGGTAGGGGGACCTATAAACCCCAGACGCTGGGCAATGGAAGGGGTCGGGGGTATTTTCTCTTTGCTTACCTTCATCCCACTCTCCTGTCTTGCGCAATCTTTCAGCTGATGATCAACAGGCATCACCGCGGTGATCGGTTGGAGTATGCTTGCCCCAACCGGCGTGCCCTCCAGGGTGGCCGCTTCTGGCGCAAGTAGCCCCTTAATCCGTTTCTTCAAACTCTGTTTTTTGTTTGGATTCTTCAACGCCGCAGCCTTTCTGTCCCTTTCTGGAGCAGGCAGCACCTGAAACTCTATTTCTTTTGGAGGATGGACGTTCAAAAAGCCTAATGCGGCCAGCTCCGCCAATTCAGCGTCTTTCACCCTCGGCGTATTAACCCAGGACGAAGTGTGCTCCCTGTTCCACTGCGCATCACTAGCAGCAATACAAGCGTTCAGCGCCTTGGCATCAAAAAGCCCTTTCCCCTGCTGCTGTCCAGCTTTCAACAGCTGCAAAACCCTCCACATATTCTCTCTTGGCGGGTTTTGTTGCGCCTTCTCACGCTGGGCAGCTGTTTTCTCTTTATCGGTGACGATTACCCACTCACCGTTAGTCGCCCTATGAATAAATCCCTCTTTCGCAAGCCCTGAGGTACAATCACCCCCGACAAGGGCTTGGGTGTGGCCAGAATCATGAAGCATAGTTCTGCAGTCTACAGTCCGATAGTTTTCTCCATGTCCTGCGATTGTGTATTGACCAATAAAATGAAGAATCGTTTTCAGTCTTGGATCCGACGGCATTTCTGGACAGAGAGCTACCAAAGAATAAGCAACGTCTGCCGGAAATTGAAGCTTAACAATATCTTGGGGCGTGTTATCAGCCGCAACTTCTCGCATTGCAAAAAGTGCCTCCTTCTCGTTCAGTGGGTGCGTTACCGACATCTTTTTCCCTTAAAATAAACATTGATTCATTTTATAGAGAAAATCTCCATCCACTGCAAGTATGTTGCGAAGGGGGTTAGCGGAAAAGAGAGCGATCCAAGAGCGTAGAGCTAGCGGGTATTGACCCTTTTGGTGTCTTAGTCCCCCCCTCAACACCCATCAGTTTGCCCATAAGCGGTCCAGAGTTGGGGGATGGGGATGGATAGGGCGAGGGTTCGGCGCAGGAAACGGGGTTCGCGTTTGAAGAGCGACATCAAGGAGCGTTCTGTTTTTCTGCTGTCTTTTTTTCATAGGGCATCGGATTGGTGCGTGCGTCCCAAAGGCCGCAGGAGTCTGCGATAATCGAAGCGGCTAAAGCCTTCGTGCTCATGGCAACCTCCCAAAAACACCACCCTTATCCGCTATCCCTTACTTTTTGGTTAAACTGATGGGTGTTGAGGGGCCGCGGCATCGCGCAGCTTCCTCCGCAGGTCATCGGTGATGATCGGCTGCACGCCGTGCCAGGCGGCAAAGGCGGGGGCGGCCTGGGCCAGCAGCATTTCTAGCCCGTCTTGGGTGGCCAGCCCTGCCGCTTTGGCGGATAAAAGCAGGGGGGTGTGATGGGGGCGGTAGACCAAATCATAGACCAGTGCGTTGGCGGGCAGGCGATCCAACCGTAGCTGCAAAGGCTTTTGACCCTGCATCCCAAGCGGCGTGCTGTTGATCAACAAATTGGTGGGCGGGATCAGCAGGGGGGCATCGGCGGCGCTGTCCCAATCCAGATGGCTCAGGCGGGAGCAGTCCAGCAGGGCTCGCAGATCCTGCGCCAGGGCGGCAACCGCATCGCTACGCCGCGCCGCCACCGTGATCTGTTGGACCCCCAAACCGGCCAGACCAGCCACCACCGCTCGCGCCGCGCCGCCAGCGCCCAGCAACACCGCATGACTCCCCCCCCAGCTGGCAGCTGTTAGCGGCGCGACAAAGCCCGCTACATCGGTATTCTCCCCCGCCAGCCGCCCATCCGCGGCGATCACCACCGTGTTGACCGCCCCGATTTGCGCGGCGAGGGGGCTTAGATGTTGCAACAGCGGCAACACCGCGGTTTTGTGCGGCAGGGTTAGGTTCAACCCGCGGTAGCCGCCCGCGATCAAGGTGCGCAGGGTATCCGCCAATTGTGCGGGCGCCACCGCGTGCGCCTGGTAATCCCCCGCCAGCCCCAGCTGCTGCAGCCAATAGCGGTGGATCAGCGGCGACAGGCTGTGCCCCGCAGGCCAGGCCAGCAAGCCGGTCAAGGTTGGGGGCGCGCTCATGATTTTGTGCCCTCCTCAGGTTTGGCGACCACCGATTTCGCCAACAGCTCCTGCACCTCAGCCGCCACCTCCTCAACCGATTTTTGGCTGGTGTTGATCACTGGCCAGCCCTGCTGTTGGTACAATTTCAGCGCCGCCACCACCTCCTCCCGCACCAAGGTTGGATCGACATAATTGTCCAGGCTGGCCTCCCCCCGCCCCAAAAAGCCCAGGCGTTTGCGCCGAACCGCGATCAGTTGGGCGATGTCCTGGCTTAACGCCACCACGGGCGGGCTGGTGGGCGCTAGCAAGACCGATGGCGGCGCAATCCCGGTGACGATCGGCACATTGGCGGCTTTGATGCCATGGTGGGCCAAATACAAACAGGTGGGGCTTTTGGCGGTGCGCGACACGCCAACCAACACGACATCGGCCTGATGCAGGCTGTCTTGCGCCATGCCGTCGTCATGTTTCAGCGCAAACTCCATCGCCGCCACTCTGGAGAAATAGGCATCGGTCAGGGCGTGTTGCTTGCCCGCCGATGGCACCCGTGCCCGCAGCTCAAGATACCTGCCCAGAAAATCGGTCAACGGCGACAGCGCGTGGTGCACGGGGATATTGGCCAAGGCCGCCTCAGTTTCCACCACCATTTGCACCGCTGGGATCACGATCGAATAGACGATCAGCGGCGCGGTGTTCGGATTGGCGGATTGGGCAATCTCCGCCACAATCTGCGCCATCACCTCAGCCGCGCGTTCTGGGCTGCGCACCAGGCGCCACAGCCGCATTTTGGGCAGGGCTGAGGCGGCGCCCTGCTGGTTAAACTGCGCCAAACAGGCCTCAGCCATTGCCCGCACCGTTTCACCGGTGGAATCCGAAATCAGGTGAATCATCAAAAACCCTTGCCGAGAGGAACCTCAACCGCGTAGAACCAACGGTGGTGTTAGATTACAGAATGTTGAGCCATGTTGAAACCCATTACCATCGGCAAGATCAAGGTGGCGGAGCCGGTGCTGCTGGCGCCGATGACCGAGGTGACCGATCAACCATGCCGCCGCACGGTGCGGGATTTTGGCGCGGGTCTGGTATTTTCCGAAATGATCGCCAGCGCGGCGGCGGTTCGCCATATCGCCAGCAGCCATCGCAAGGGCGATATTGGGCTGGGGGAGGAGCCGGCGGCGGTGCAGCTGGCCGGCTGTGAGCCTGAGGTAATGGCTGAGGCGGCGCGGATTCATGTGTCGCGTGGCGCCCGCCTGATCGACATCAACTTTGGCTGTCCGGTGAAAAAGGTGGTCAACCAATTCGCTGGATCCGCCCTGATGAAAGATGAGGCGCGGGCGGTGGCCATCCTAAAGGCGGTGGTCGATGCGGTTGAGGTGCCGGTCACGTTGAAAATGCGCCTGGGTTGGAACGATGAAAACCGCAACGCCGCGGCCTTGGCCAAATTGGCCGAGGAGGTGGGCATTCAAATGATCACCATCCACGGCCGCACCCGCTGCCAACTCTACAACGGATCGGCCGATTGGGCGGCGGTGCGGGCGGTTAAGGCGGCGGTGCGGATTCCGGTGATCGTCAACGGCGATATCAAAAGCTTGGCGGATGCGCAAACCGCGCTGCAGCAATCGGGCGCGGATGGGGTGATGATCGGGCGGGGCAGCTATGGCCAGCCATGGGCGGTGCAGCAGATTACCGACGGCCTGATGGGGCGCGCCGTGCAGGCGATCACGCCGGCGATGCTGGCGGATACGGTGGAGCGGCATTTGGCGCGGATCTTTGACTTCTACGACACCCCGCATTACGCGATGGTCAGCGCCCGCAAGCATTTGGGCTGGTACGCCAGAGGCATCCATGGCGCTGGCGATTTTCGCGTGCAGAGCTTCCAACTGGAAACGCCATCAGCCTTGTTGGCCGCTAGTCGCCGGTTTTTTCAGCAGCATGCCGTTTCCCCCTAAAAGGCTATACGACGATCTGGGTGCCAATCTCCACGGTTTTTTCGTGCGAAATATGGAAGAAATCGACCGGATTGCGCGCCAGCCGCGACAAAAAGACGAACAGCTGATCCTGCCAAAGCGGCATCCCCCCCTGCGGCGATGGCATCACCGTGCGGCGGCTCAGGAAAAACGAGACATCCGCCATATGCAGCTTTTCGCCGGTTTCGTATTTGTGGATCGCCCGCAATGTTTTGGGCACATCGGGCATTTCCATAAAGCCGTAATGCAGGTTGTAGGAGACAAAATCGTCGCTTACCCGATGCACCTCAGCCCGTTCCGCGGTGGGAACATAGGGCAGGTCGGTGGTGACCACCGATACGATCCAATTGTGTTCATGCAACACATGGTTGTGTTTTAAGTTGTGCAACAGGGAGATCGGCACCAGATGCGATTCGCTGGTCAAATACACCGCGATTCCAGGCACCCGCAGCGGCGGATGCTCGGCCAATTGCTTGACCAAGCGGGTCAGCGGCATGGCCTTTTTCTTCATCTTCTCGGCCAGAATGTCGCGGCCACGGTTCCAAGTTTGCATCAGCAGCATCAGGCCAAGCCCCAGCATCAGCGGCAACCACCCTCCATGCATGATTTTCATCAGATTGGCGGCAAAGAAGCCTGATTCCAGCAACAAAAAGGGCAGAACCACGGCGATGGTGGCCAGCCAGCTCCACCCCCGTCCATAGCGCAAGACCGTACAGGCCAAAAAGGTGGTGGCGATCATCGCGCCCACCACCGCCACCCCATAGGCTGAGGCAAGATTGCCAGAGCTTTTGAAGGTGACCACCAACAGCAGCACGCCCACCAACACCAAGCCGTTGATCGCCGGCACATAAATTTGCCCCCGCTGTTCCCGATTGGTGCAGCGAACCTCTAGCCTAGGCAACAGCCCCAGCTGGATCGCCTGTTGGGTTAGGGAAAAGGTGCCGGTGATGATCGATTGGCTGGCAATCACGGTGGCGCTCATGGTCAGCAGCACCAACGGCCAGATAAACCAATCCGGCGCCATTTTAAAAAAGGGATCGGCGATGGCATCCGGGTTGTGCAGCACCAACGCCGCCTGCCCCAGATAATTCAGGGCTAGGGCGGGAAAGACCAACGCAACCCAGGTGAAGCGAATCGCCCGCCGCCCAAAATGCCCCATATCGGCGTAGAGCGCCTCAGCCCCCGTCACGGTCAGGAAAATCAGGCCGATCACCACCACCGCCTGCCTGCCCTGAGCCGCCAAAAAATCCACCGCATAGACTGGGTTAAAGGCTGCCAACACCCCTAAATCCGTCCGCAGATTCGCCACCCCCAACACGGCCAGCACCACAAACCACACGGTCAAAATCGGGCCAAACCATAGCCCCATCCGGCCGGTGCCACGCGATTGCACCGCAAACAGCAACAGGATGATGACCACGGTGATCGGCACAACCAGCTGTTCATTAAAATTGGGGGCGGCCACCTTGATCCCCTCAACCGCCGACAGCACCGAAATGGCCGGCGTTAAAATCGCATCGCCATAAAACATTGAGGCGCCAAAAATGCCCAACACCAACAACAGCGGGGTACGCCGGCCAACCGCGCGTTGCGCCAGGGCCATCAGGGCCAGGTTGCCCCCCTCCCCGCGATTGTCCATCCGCATGATCAACAACACGTATTTCAAGCTGACGATCAGGATCAGCGACCACAGCGCCAGCGACACCACCCCCAACACCTCAGCCCGCTGCAACCCATCCGCGCCAGCAATGGCGTGAATCGCCTCCCGAAACGCATAGATCGGGCTGGTGCCCAAATCGCCATAGACCACGCCAATCGCGCCCAGCGCCAAGCCCCAAAATTTTTTCGGGGTATGCGCTACCTGGGGATGGCTGTGTTGGCCAGATGGATGGTGAGAAGAGTTGGTCATAAACAATCTGCAAACAAGCAATGAACGGTTGCAGGTTAAAGAACCTGTTGGTGGTTGGCCAGAATTTTATGCATCGGTGGTTTGCTCTTCAGCCAGTTGCTCAGCCACCTGTCTGGCAAAGGGCAGGGTGATCGGACTTTGCCGACGCAGCGACTGCTCATCAAGGCGCGCCACCAGTTGTTGCAGGCTGGCAAAGCTGCGCTCCACCCTTGCCAACAGATAGTCTGGCAACCCGGCATCCGGTTGCAATTGGCGGTCGCGGAACCATTTGGCCAGCACTTGGCGCAAATCCTGATCATCCGGCTGTTCGATATTGGCGGTCGCGATGGCGCGCAGGCGGGATGCCAAATCGGGCAGCTGCGGGTTGGGGGGCTGGCAGGCGGTCAGCAGCAACCGCCCCTGCCGCCGTTGGATCGCGTGGTAGAGATGCAGCGCCGTGCTTTCTGCTTCCACCGCCAAGCGATCCGCGTTGTCCAACACCACCGCCACCGGTTGCGGCGGCAGATCGGCCAGATAGGCCTGCACGCTTTGGTCGTCCCAGGTATTGGCGTCGAAAAAACCGCGCCCCCAGTGGTTTGAGGCTTGCTCCAACCACGCATGCGCCAGATGGGTTTTGCCGCTGCCCGCCGCCCCCACCAACAACAGGCCGCCGCCTGGCCAATCTTGGTCATGCGCCAGCCATTGAGTGGCCTTGGCTTGACAGTGCAGCGGTGCCAAACTGCCAGCGCGGTAATCAACCGCAACCGCATCGGACAGGGGGAAAATCAGCTGATCGTTCATGATGATCGGTTTATATAGTCGTTTCAATTTAAAAAGTTACAGCTGCGAAAATGTCATGAGGTCGAGAAACGGAGCGGAGTGTACCCTGCGTACATGAGCACCGTATCGCAGATCTCGTGATATTTGCAGCACTGTAAGTTTTTAAAGTGGAATGACTATAGCAGGAAAATAGGCATAAGACGATGACCGATTTTTTTTATCAGGCCTATGACCATTGGTTGGGGGGGCAGGGTCAGCAGCAGCTGCGCCGCGCTTTGCCAGAGCCCCCACCCTGGCTCGCCCTGAATCTTGGCAGCAACGATTATTTGGGGCTGGCCGAGCATCCGATGCTGAAAGCGGCGGCCATGGATTGCAGCGAGCGTTTTGGCGTCGGCGCCACCGCATCGCGCCTGTTAACCCACCTGCCGCAGTTGTATGAGGCGTTGGAGCGGGATTTGGCGGTGCTGAAAAAGACCGAGGCGGCGTTGGTGATGAACAGCGGTTATCAGGCCAACGCCACCGTGCTGGCCGCGCTGCTAGACCGCGCCGTGTTGAAAAAAGATCCCGTGGTGCTGGCCGACCGCCTGATCCATGCCAGCCTGTACACCGCCTGCCGCAATGCAGCGGTGCAGCCGCAGCGGTTTCGTCACAACGATCTGAACCATCTGGAGCGGTTGTTGCGCCTTACAGCATCGCCGCATAGGGCGATCGTGGTGTTGGTGGAATCGGTGTATGGCATGGATGGCGATCTGGCGGATCTGGCGGGCGTCATCGCCCTCTGCCAGCAATTTGGCGCGTTTTTGTATGTGGATGAGGCGCACGCCACCGGTGTTTTTGGCGTTCATGGCGGCGGCCTAAGCAGCCTGTATCCAGGCCAGATCGATTTGGTGATGGGCACCTTTGGCAAGGCCCTGGGCGGCTTTGGCGCCTATGTGGCCGGCAACCAGGGGTTGATCGACTACCTTATCAACCGCTGCAGCGGCTTTATCTACTCCACCGCCCTGCCCCCCGCGGTTGTTGCGGCTGCCAGCGCCGCGGTGCAGCTGTTGCCCAGCTTGGATCAGCAGCGCCGTCAGTTGCTGGGGTTGGCGGGGGTGCTGCGGGATGGATTGGCGGCGCGTGGCTATCAGACGGGGGTGTCCGCTAGCCAAATTGTGCCGCTGATCTTGGGCGGGGCAGGGCAGGCCTTGGCGTTGCAACAGCATTTGCGCACGGCCGGCATTGTCGCGCCAGCGATTCGCCCGCCAACAGTTCCCCCGGGCAGCGCACGGCTTCGCCTGTCGCTGACCGCCAACCATCGCCCCCAAGATTTGGATCGGTTTTGGCAGGCGTTGGATGGCTGGCAGGATTAGTGGGGAGTGGATATATGTTCCTATCGTTTCTTTTGTGTTGGTCTTAAGAAAACTTATGCTACTATCTTTTCTTAAGGCTCATGGTCTAAGAAAAGATAGCGGATGTCGCCAAGAATCGGAACCTATATCACGCAGAAAACAGCGGGGGAGTCCTATCAGGCCTATGTTCCCGCCAAACTTCCGCCTGAGCCGCCGATCGATTTGGCGCGGCTTTATCCCCATCTGGAAAAGGCGGCGGGCGCCTTGGCGGCTCTTAACAGCGTGCACAATAGCATTCCCAACACCGCGTTGTTTCTTTACATGGATGTGCGCAAGGAGGCTTTGCTTTCCAGTCAAATTGAGGGCACCCAAAGCTCGTTCGCCGATTTGATGCTGTTTGAACATGCCCAAAAACCTGAGGTGTCCACGGCTGATGTTGAGGAGGTGTCGAATTACGTTAAAGCCATCACCACCGGCTTAAAGCGTTTAAACGAGGGGTTCCCCCTGTCGCTTAGGCTGATCAGGGAGATCCATGGGGTGTTGCTGGCCGGCGGTCGTGGTGCCAGCAAATTGCCAGGGGAATTTAGACGCTCTCAAAACTGGATTGGCGGCACCAGGCCGGGGAACGCCCTGTTTGTGCCGCCACCGGTAGAACAGATGCATCAATGCCTGCATGATTTTGAAATGTTCCTGCATGCGGACAAGCTGCCGATTTTGATCAAGGCGGGGCTGGCCCATGTGCAATTTGAAACCATCCACCCGTTTCTGGATGGCAACGGCAGGCTGGGCAGGCTGTTGGTGCCGCTGCTGTTATGCCACCATGGCATGCTTGATGCGCCGATTTTGTATTGGAGCCTCTACCTGAAACAAAACCGCCGCCTTTATTATGACTTGCTGCAGGAGGTGCGGACCGCGGGCACCTGGGAAACCTGGCTGGAATTTTTCCTAACCGGCATTGAAGCCTCGGCCAAACAGGCCGTGCACACCGTGGCGCAGATCAACGCGCTGTTTGCGCAAGATCAGGAAAAAATCGCCACATTGGGGCGCGCCAGATTTTCCTGCGCACCCATCTTGGAATATATGAAGTATTTGCCGCAGGTAACGGTGCCGCTGCTGGCTCATGCATTGGGCATGTCAGCTCCTACCGTCAGAAGCGCCCTGAACCATATGACCGCGATTGGGATTTTGGAGGAGATCAGCGGCCACCAGCGCAACAAAATTTATCTGTACCGCACCTATTTAAATCTGCTGGAGGAGGGGGCTGAGCCACTCTAATTTAGGAGCCGGCGGGCGGGGTGGCTTGCCGCATGTCGTTAACCTTGGCCAACAGCTGCTGCAACCCGAAAGGTTTGGGCAGAAACTGCACGTCCAAGGATTGATCCAAACGATCGCGGATGGTTTCCTCAGCATAGCCAGAAATACAGATAATTTGGATGGTTGGCATGCGTTGGCGGATCTCAAAGATCAGGGTGGGACCATCCATTTCGGGCATCATCACATCGGTGATCATCAGCTCAAACTGTTCGCCGCCCTTGTCGACAATTTCCAGGGCGGCATAGCCGTTGCGCGCCTCAACCACCTTAAAGCCCTTGCTGCGCAGCGCCCGCGCGCTGAACAGGCGGATGGGATCCTCATCCTCAACCAACAAAATGCGGCATTCGGCCGCGGTATCGCCGCTGATGGTGGCGTTGCCGGCGGTGTTGGCATCGCCATCGTCGCTTAGATTGCCCAAATAGCGCGGCAACAGAATCGAAAAGCTGGTGCCGACCCCAACGGTGCTTTCCACCAACAGATAGCCACCGGTTTGTTTGACAATGCCATAAACGGTGGCCAGCCCCAGCCCCGTCCCACTGCCCAACTCCTTGGTGGTAAAGAACGGCTCAAAGATGCGCGCCAGCAGTTCGGGGGGAATGCCGGTGCCAGAATCGCTGACCACCACCCGCACGTAATCGCCGGCTGGCACCACGTCGTTGCCCTGGTTGATGGTTTGCTTCACGGTCCACAGATCGGGGCGGATCGACAGCTTGCCGCCGCCCGGCATCGCATCACGCGCGTTGACCGCCAGGTTCACGATCACCTGCTCCAACTGCCCCTGATCGGCCTTGATCAACAGCTGGTCTTGGGTGTGCTCAACCTCCAACTTAATCGGATCGCCCAACAGCCGGCTTAGCAGGTGGCGAATTTCGGCCAGCACATCCACCAAGTTCAGCACCCGCGGCTTCAGGGTTTGTTGGCGCGAAAAGGCCAGCAGTTGCCGCACCAGATTGGCCGCGCGGTTGGCGTTCTGCTTGATTTGCATGATATCGGCAAAGGATGGATCGCCCACCTTATGCCGCATCAACAACAAATCGCAGTAGCCGATCATCGCGGTCAGCAAATTGTTGAAATCATGGGCAACCCCACCCGCCAACTGGCCAATCGCCTGCATTTTTTGCGATTGCGTAAATTGGCTGGCCAGGGTTTTGCGGTCGGTGATGTCGATCAGATGGATGATCAGGCCGTTTAGTTGCCCCTGTGGATCCAACAGCCGCCCAACCACCACGCTGGCGTATCGATCCTGGCCAGCGGTGGTGCCGATCCGCACCTCCAACGGCGCGGTGTTGACGGCATTGGCGTCCAGCAGGTCTTTGATCACTTGGCCAAGCGCGCCACGGGATTCTGGCGCGGTAAGATCTAACAGTTTTTGCCCCAGCAAATCGGGCAGGGAATGCGCGTTTTTGGGCAACAGAATCGCCTTGGCCATCGGGTTGCAGGCCTTGATCACCCCATCCAGATCCGTAACCGCGATGCCAATCGGGGCGTTGGCGAACAGGTGGGTGAACAGCTGTTCGGCGTCATGTTCGTTCAGCAGCTTAAGGTTCATATTCTGCTGATGGGTCAACAGATTCGCCCGCCGCCGCGCCCAGCGTCCAACCGCGCCCGGGCAATGGCGCAAAAGCTTGGCGTTGCCCAGAAACAAGCACAGGCCAACAATAATCGCCAACAGGACAAAATCGAGCGCAGAAAAGGTCATCATGGGATCATGTTAGGGGCGAAGGGGGTGGGGTAACGGATTGCGCGCTAGACTGCGGTAGCCCCATGGCCTGCAACATGAAAAAGCGTTTCAGCGGCGGGCAGCGGTTGACCGCGTTCAGGCCAAGCCCACGGGTTATGCGCAGCAGCGGCCAATCATGGGCAAACAGCGCGTTCAGGCCGTGGGTGGCCAGCACCATCGGCGTGGCCTGGCCACGTTGCTGTGTCTCAGCGCGGCTTAGGGTCGGGCTATCCCACCAGGCCAGCCCCAACCGGCGTGCCGCCACGCATTCCGCCAACAAAAAGCGCAGGCCGTGCATCGCCAAATTAAACCCCTGACCAGCAATCGGGTGCACGCCGTGCGCCGCATCACCCAGCAGGAAGACACGCGGTTTTTGCAGCTGTTTGGACCAAGCCAGGGTCAGGGGATAGCCTTGTCGCCTCCCCACCAGTTTAAGCGGCCCCAGCCAGGGGAAGTGCCATTGCAACAACGCCTCAAACGCCGGCTCGTCCAACGCCACAAAGGCCTTGGCGGTGTCGGTGGGCAAATTCCACACCAGATGGCTGCATTGGTCATGCATCGGCAGCATCGCCAACGGCCCACCGGCCATAAAATACTCATAGGCGGTGTGGTGGTGGGGCGCTGTGTGGCTTAGGGTGGCGATCACCGCGGTTTGCCGATAGTCATGGCGGCGGCAGGCGATTCCCAGCAGATCACGCAATTTGGATTGCCGCCCGTCAACCGCCAACAGCAACGCACCGCTAATTTCCTGGCCAGTTTCGTCACGCAGGGTAACGGCGTTGGGGCGATTTTGCACGTCCTCCACCGCAAAATTTCCAACCAACCGTACCCCTGCCTTTTCCGCCTCCGTCAACAGGTGGCGCAGCAGCCGGCGGTTTTCGACGATGTGCCCCAGCGGTTTCTGGTTGGGCGTGGCATCAGGAGTGTCCGCCAACCATGACCAATCAATCTGCCCCAAATAACGCTGGCCACCGGCGCGCCCCTGTGCCACCTGAATCTTCATAATCGGGCAGGGGTTGAGGATCTCAGCGTCCCAAATGCCCAGCTGCGCAAAGAAATCCTGCACCCCGGCGGCCACCGCAATGGTGCGACCGTCATGCTGAATCGCCGTATTGGCCAAAGGCGCCTGCGTCAAATCGCTTTTATCGACCACCACCACCGAAAAGCCTGCCCGTGCAAAGGCGATGGCGGCGGTTAACCCCACCATCCCCGCGCCGGCAATCAAAATGCGATTCGCCGCGTTGTGGTTGTGCGTGTTCATGCGCGACATTCTGCCATGCTTCCCATCAAACGGCTATGGTGATATAAAATGTTAGGGCGTTTTTTAGGGAATCGGGCACTTGTGTTGCGGCCGCGAATCGCCTAGCCTGTGGGTTGACGGAGTGTAGCGCAGCCTGGTAGCGCACTAGCATGGGGTGCTAGGGGCCGTGGGTTCGAATCCCTCCACTCCGACCATCTTGGCCGAGATACAAAACAAATAGGGGATCGTTTGATGGTTGAAATCCTGCTTGATGATCCGGGTTTGGTTGAAAACGCGGCGGATGGTACGGCGTGTTTCCATGCCTGTATCCAAATGGCCATGCGGCTAAAGAAAACCGCTGATGTGCCCAGTTTTCAGGACATGGATCAAATGATGCGAAGGGCACCGGGCAAATACGCCTGGGAATACGCCCTGCTCAGCGAGCTTATTCGCAGGAATTTTGCTGTAAAATTCATTCAAAACTTTGATTTGCAGAAATTTGTTGAGGAGCCAGAGGGGTATTTGCTGGAATTTTATGGGCAGGAGGCGGGGAAAATCCAAATCGAGCATTCTGATCTGGATACCGTGGTTGAGGATGCCAAAAACTTTCTTGAATGCGCGTCCAATCATCGTTGTCTTGAACAAAGAACGCCCAGTTTGGACGATGTTAAGGGTTTGTTGCGGCAGGGTTATTTGTTGATCCCGCTGATTAACCAACGAATTCTTCAGGCGGATCCTGGCTATGCCGCGCACTATATCGTGATCTTTGGCTTCAGCGATCGGGGGGTGCGGATTCACAATCCCGGCCCGCCTGCAACGCGGGCCAGCGAAATCGATTGGACGTTGTTTGAGCGGGCGTGGTCATCGCCGCAGGAAAGTGCGCGCAATTTAATCGCGATTAGGCCATAAGCCCTCAAAAACACCAATTGGCCGTTTGCCAAGCGCCCACAATCTTCTTACAGTCTTTTACGATTTAATGATGGTATGGGAACGGGTTGGAATGCTAGGGCGGCGTGGGCTAATGGTTGGGTTTAGTCTTTTGGTGACGGGCTATTTTGCCTTTCATGCGGTTTATGGCAGCCGTGGTCTTGTGGCCTGGTACCATCTGACGGCGCGCAAAACGGTGCTGGTTGAGCAATTGGAGGCCAAAAGGCAATCGGTGACCGCCCTTGAAAACCGCGTTCAGGGGTTGCGCCCGCGCCGGATAGACCCCGATTTGTTGGATGAGCGGGTGCGCGCCATGTTGGGCTATGTGGCGGCGGATGAGGTGGTGGTGCTGGAAAAGGCTGCGCCCCCGAAACGATCCGTCCCCGCTGCACCCGCGCCCACCCCCTAAACCGAAAGTTTCTTGACCCATGTCCAAAATTGACCGCAACGCTGCTCGTCCAGTTTCCCGGCCCCCTTCTGCCAGAAACGCCGCCCGTCCATCGGCTCCTCCCAAAACCCTGCGCGGCAGCAGGGGTGGTACAGGCGGTGGCGGGGGGGGCTTAAAGAGTGGCGAATGGCTGTATGGCCGCCACACGGTGCTGGCCGCGCTGCACAACCCCAACCGAACCCTGGGCTGTTTGTATGTGAGTGAGGCGGCTGAGGGGGATGAGGCGTTGTGGCAGGCCGCCGATCAGCGCGACATTCAGCCGCAGCGGGCTTCCGCCACCGATCTGGCACGCTGGCTGCCCATCGGCGCGGTGCATCAGGGCATTGTGTTGCAGGCCAAACCGCTGGATCAACCGCACCTGCTGGATTTTCTGGATGAGCTGCCAACGCGTTTGGGGGAGGGTCAGGGCGGGCGGCTGCTGCTGCTGGATCATGTGGTCGACCCGCAAAATTTGGGCAGCCTGTTGCGCTCAGCCGCCGCCTTTGGCGCGTTGGCGGTGATCGTCACCCATGACCGCAGCCCCCCGCTGAACGCTACGGTGGCCAAGGCCGCCAGCGGCGCGGTGGAAATCGTGCCGGTGATCACGGTCGCCAATTTGGGCCAAGCGATGGCCAAGGTTAAGGAGGCGGGCTTTTGGTGCGTGGGCTTGGATGAGGGCGGCTCGCAAACCCTGGATCAGGTGCGCTTGGGCAACCGCATCGCGCTGGTGCTGGGGGCTGAGGGCGATGGCCTGCGCCGCCTGACCCGCAGCCAATGCGATCTTGTCGCCCAACTGCCCACCAACCCCGCCTTCCCCACCCTAAACGCCGCCGTCGCCGGCGCGGTCGCCCTGTACCAACTCTGCGTTGGTGAGCAGGGGGCGTAGGGGGCTTGGTTCGTGCCAAACTTTAAGGCTTGGCGAGTTCTTATATATCTGTTATGAAGCGGCCATTCCCTTAATCCATAACCTAAAGCTGGTACCCATGTCGCATGAATTGACCTTTTCCCTGTTAAAACCTGATGCCACCCGTCGTGATTTGGTGGGTGCCATCTGTCAATTGTTTGAAAAAGCTGGTCTGCGGATCGTGGCGCAAAAACGCCTGCACCTAACGCTGGATCAGGCCAAAAAATTCTACGCCGTTCACGCCAGCCGGCCGTTCTACAACGATTTGTGCAGCTACATGGCCAGCGGCCCGATCGTGGCGATGGTACTGGCGGGTGAAAACGCCATTGCCAAAAACCGTGAGGTGATGGGCGCGACCAACCCGGCCAATGCGGCGGATGGCACGGTGCGCAAGCTGTATGCCGAATCGATTGAGGCCAACAGCGTGCACGGATCCGACGCGCCCGAAACCGCCGCTGAGGAGATTAGCTTTTTCTTTAGCGGCTTGGAAATTGTTGGCTAAGTCACGGCAACTTGTTTTCTTCTGACTTTTGTGGATTGTTGATAGCATACAGTCTCGCCTAAAGTTCAGGAGTTTTTCATGCCAACGTCCACACCTGTGTCTCATTCCCTGCCATCCCGTCATGTTAAGGAGGGGGCGGCAAGGGCGCCGCACCGTTCGTACTATTTCGCGATGGGCATGACCCCTGAGGAGGTGGCGCAGCCGTTTGTGGGGGTGGTGACGACATGGAATGAGGCGGCGCCCTGCAACATTGCCCTGCGTCGGCAGGCTGAGGCGGTCAAACGTGGCGTCAGTGCGGCGGCCGGCACCCCGCGCGAATTTACCACCATCACCGTTACCGATGGCATCGCGATGGGCCATGCGGGGATGAAATCCTCGCTGGTTTCGCGGGAGGTGATTGCGGATTCGGTTGAGCTGACCATGCGCGGGCACTGCTACGACGCGCTGGTGGGCATTGCCGGCTGCGACAAATCATTGCCCGGCCTGATGATGGCGATGCTGCGCCTGAACGTGCCCAGCGTTTTTCTGTACGGCGGGTCGATTATGCCCGGCCGTTTCAAAAACAAAGACGTGACGGTGCAGGATGTGTTTGAGGCGGTGGGGCAACATGCCGCGGGCAAAATGAGCGATGAGGATTTGTGCGAATTGGAACGGGCGGCCTGCCCCTCAGCCGGCAGTTGCGGCGGGCAATTCACCGCCAACACCATGGCCTGTGTGTCTGAGGCGATCGGCTTGGCGATCAGCGGTTCCGCCAGCCCACCCGCCCCGTTGGATGGCCGCGATGCCTTTGCCGCCTTTGCTGGCCAACAGGTGATGGAGCTGTTGCGGCGCAACATCCGCCCACGCGATATCGTGACCCGCAAATCGTTGGAGAACGCGGCGACCGTGGTGGCGGCCAGCGGTGGATCCACCAACGCGGCGCTGCATCTGCCCGCCATGGCGCATGAGGCAGGGATTAAGTTTGACCTGTTCGATGTCGCCGAAATCTTTAAGCGCACCCCCTATATCGCCGATCTTAAGCCGGCTGGCCGCTATGTGATGAGCGATTTGCATGCGGTGGGCGGCGTGCCGATCCTGCTGAAAGCCCTGCTGGACGGCGGCTATCTGCATGGCGACTGCCTGACGGTCAGCGGCAAAACGCTGGCTGAGAATTTGGCGGATGTGGTGTTCCCCACCGATCAGGATGTGATTCGGCCAACCAGCAATCCCCTTAGCCCCACCGGCGGCGTGGTCGGTCTGTCGGGCAATTTGGCGCCTGAGGGGGCGATTGTGAAGGTGGCGGGGATGCAGCAGCTGCAATTCTCCGGCCCCGCCCGCTGTTTTGATCGGGAGGAGGATGCCTTTGCGGCGGTGAACGCGCGCACCTATCAGGCGGGTGAGGTGTTGGTGATTCGGTATGAGGGGCCGCGCGGCGGGCCTGGCATGCGGGAAATGCTGGCCACCACCGCGGCGATCTATGGCCAGGGCATGGGCGATCAGGTGGCCCTGATCACCGATGGCCGTTTTTCTGGCGCCACCCGCGGCTTTTGCATCGGCCATGTGGGCCCTGAGGCGGCGGTGGGCGGGGTGATCGCCCTGATTCGCGATGGCGACATCATCACCATTGACGCGGAGCATGGCACCCTGAACGTCGCGCTGAGCGAGGCGGAGCTTGAGGAGCGCCGCAAAAGTTGGCAACCGCGTTCCCATGATTTTCAATCCGGCGCGCTGTGGCGCTACGCGCAAACCGTGGGCAGCGCGCGTGACGGGGCGGTAACCCATCCGGGCGCCGCTGCCGAAACGCACTGCTACGCAGATATTTAAGTAAGGGTGGTTGAGATGGTGGAAGAACGGCTGATTCTGGGGTTGCCGAATTTAAACTGGCGGCGTTGCCTGCAGCGGTTGTGGCTGACCCTGACCCTGGTGCTGTGGGGGGTGCTGGCGGCCAGCCAACTGCCGGCGCTGCTGACGCCACCAAAAGTGGTGATTGAGGCCGAACAGGTGCAAAAATTGCGCAAATTGTTGGAACAGTCGCGCCAGGGAACCCTGCCCGACACGGTGCGGGAGGAGTTGCGGGTTAGGCTGGAAAAGGGCGAGCTGACCAACGGGGTGCGCTACAACGTCACCATCGTGGCGGCGGGGGTTGAGGAGCGGCGCAGCTATCCTGCGGAGCAGACCGAGGCTCAGGTGCGCGATGCCGCCAATCTGATCGCCCAACAAACCCAGCAACAGGCATGGGTGCGCCTGGCAAGCTTGGCCTTGCTGCTGCCCCTGGCGATGATGCTGGTTACCAAGCTGTTGGCCTGGTGTTTTGCGGGATTGTCGGTGCCAGTGGTGCCGCCAGTGGTGTCGTTCAACACGCGTCAAGAAGGCGGGCACACCGCAGCCGCGCATACCGCCAGCCAAGCCCAGCTGGCGGCGCAGAATTCACCCGATCAGGACGCGGGCGTGCTGTTTGCCTCTGGCGATCGTTCGCATCCCTTGCCTGATGCCAAGCTCAGGGATGATGACGATCGCGTGGAACCACGTTTTGGCCAGACGTCCCGTCCCCCATTAGATATGGGTGGGGGAACGACCCCATTAAAGATTTGAACATGGGTTAAGCCATGCCGGCGTTTGCGCCATTTTACTTGTTGTTAGGGTTTTCCTGGCTAACATCGGTAAGAGTTCTTAACAAGAAATGAATCCCCCCAATGCTGCTGCGAAGACATCAAGGCGCCTTATCAATTCGCGCTAAGCTAAGCCTGATTACCTTGGCGACCGCTTTTTTGGTGATGTTGGTAACTTATGGGGGGTTGTTGGCCGTGGTTTGGAGCCTGGCACAAAAAGCCTATAGGGACAGCGCGTTCTCGATGGTGGATCATTTGGCGATGAACAGCCAAATGGCGTTGTATTTTGAAAATCGGCCACAGGCACAACAGCTGTTGATGAATTTGCAGCCTTTTAACCGTATTGTGGCCGCGCAAATCAGCACGCCAGATGGCTTGGCCATTGCCGAATGGCAACGCAACGGCCTGCCCAAAAATGAAAATGATAGAGAAAAACAAGACGGATCAACAAAAAAATTTGCGCAACGGGTTATATTTGATGATGAACAGCTGGGATGGGCAACCATTTGGGTGAAACCCACGATTAATACCAGCAGGTTCAATCAGTTTTTCTTGTGGTCGGTTGCAATTATTTTGCTGTGCATCATGGTTTCCCTGATTCTGGCCAACGCCTCCAAACGTTTTATCGCTTTTCCTATTCTAAAACTGGCGGTTGGCCTAAGCGTTGCTTCGCGCGAACGCAATTTTTCGGTGCGTTTAGAAAAACAAAGCAATGATGAGATCGGGGAGTTGGTTGAGGGGTTTAACGAGTTGCTTTCGCAAATTCAGCAACGCACCGCCGCACTTTCGCGGGCGAATCAGGAGCTTGAGGCGTCGGTGATTGATGCCCACCGCACCCAGGAGCGCGCCGAACAGGCCAATCTGGCCAAATCCAGCTTTTTGGCTAGGGTCAGCCATGAAATTCGCACCCCTATGAACGGCATTTTGGGGATGACCGAATTGCTGCGTCGTACCGATCTGACCAGCCAGCAAAAGCATTACGCGGAGATTATCCGCTCCTCAGGCAAAAATCTGTTAACCCTGATCAACGATATTCTTGATTTCTCAAAAATCGAGGCAGGGAAAATGACACTTGCAGAATTGGAATACAATATCTGCGAATTGCTGCACGATGTTTGTCAGTTCTTGTCGATTCAATCCAACAAAAAAAATGTTGAGCTGTTTTATTCTTTAACATCCAATACACCAACCATGCTGATTGGTGATCCCTATAGGCTGCGGCAAATCCTGATCAACTTGTTAAACAATGCGATCAAATTCACGGAAAAGGGCGAAATTACCATTAAGGTGTCGACCGAGTATAAGCACAATGATGTGGTGAACTTGCGGGTTGATGTGCGCGATACCGGCATTGGGATTGAACAGTCGGTGCAGGAGAAGATTTTTGAGGCGTTTTCCCAGGCGAATCAGGAAACCAGCATCCGGCATGGCGGCACCGGCCTTGGCCTGTCGATTGTGCGCCAGTTGGTGGCGCTGTTTGAGGGGGAGATGGGCATTTTAAGCTCGGTTGGTCATGGTTCCACTTTCTGGTTTTCGATTGATCAGCGGATGAGCGCGCATGGCGATGCGGTTGGCTTGGATATCCGTCAACGCTATCTAGCGGTTGATGTGGTGGTGTGCAGCAAAACGCCCAGCTTGTGCGGCATTGTTCAGGATATGTTGATGTCTTTTGGGGTGCAGGGCAGAACCACCGCCAGCCTTGCGCCGCTGTTGGACAATCCGGTGCGGGCGCGCCAACGCTTGATTTTGTTTGATGTGGGGATCAAGGATCCGCCCGCCCTGCTGGATGAGCTGCACGCCTATTTACAAAACAACCCCAACGACAGCGCGATCCTGCTGCTGTCCTACACCGATGACAGCGTGGGCGGTCAAATCAACGATGGGTTTTTAAAACTGCACAAGCCCTTTAGCCCGATGGAATTGCAAAAGATTTTGCGCGGCGATTTGGGCCAGGGCAGCGGCGATCAAAAATTGGGCAAACCGATCGGTTATCAGGCCAAATTTCATGCGCATATTTTGCTGGCTGAGGATAATCCGGTGAATCAGGAAATTTCCAGCGCGATGTTGCGCAGTTTTGACTGCACCTATGATTTGGCGCAAAACGGCCATGAGGCCATGGTTCTGCTGTCCAGAAATCGTTACGATGCGGTGCTGATGGATTGCGAAATGCCGATCATGAATGGGTTTGACGCCAGCCGTGAACTGCGCCAACGGGAAACGGCTGGTGAAATTTTTCAGAACGAGCAGAGCCGTTCGGCACAACCACACTTGCCCATTATTGCCGTAACCGCCCTGGCGGTGGTTGGGGATGCGGAACGCTGTTACGCCGCGGGGATGGATGACTATCTCAGCAAACCTTTTAGCCATGATGAGCTGGAACGCATTCTGCAACGCTGGCTGTCGCCCTATGCCCAACAAACCCTTTCACGCGCGGCGTCGCCCCTGTTGCGGGCACTGGCCGCTATTGAGGTCGCAGGGGGGGGCGCGGCTTTGGAAGAGGCGGCGGGGGGGGCGGCTGCCAACCATCCAGCTGTGCCTATAGAGGCGTCAGCAAGTGCAGCGGTGCACGAGCCCGCCCCCCAGGCTGCTGTTCCCGTGATGGCACCCCCCATCGGCGCGTCCACCGATTATGTGGCGATCCAGGGAAAACTTTTGGAGATCAGAAGTTTGGGGGGAAGCGATGGACAGAATTTTGTGGCAAAAATTATTAACCTGTTTCTAACCGACACCCAAGACGGCATTGATTTGATGCAACAGGCGTTCGCACAGGGTGAATGGGCGGAATTGTCCGCAACCGCCCACAAAATCAAATCCGCCGCTGCCAATGTCGGCGCTCTAAATTTGGCTGGTTACGCGAAAGAAATTGAAATCAAGAGCAAAAATCAGGTAAAAGAAAATATCGATGGTGATTTGTTAAGCCTAAGACAGGAATTTCAATGCGTCCAACAGGATCTAATCCACCTGGTCCCAATCCCGTAAGGGGGCCACTGCCCGTGCATCTTTATGGGCAGGTCTATACCGACAACCCATCGCCTGAGCTGGTGTTGGCGGCTTTGGCAAAATCACCGCGGTTGAACATCATTGGTCCCGCCCCCGTGATTCTGGTGGCTGAGGATGATATGATGACCCGCATGCTGATGTTCAAGGCGTTGGAACAGGCGGGGTATCAGGTGTTGGAGGCCGACAATGGCCAAACCGCGCTAAAGATGTTTGACCAGCAACGGCCGGATGTGGTGCTGTTGGACGTGATGATGCCGCAGTTGGACGGCTTCCAGGCTTGCCATGAAATTCGTCAGCGCCCAGGGGGGGAAACCGTGCCGGTGCTGATTGTGACCGGCTTAGAGGATATTGATTCGATCACACGCGCCTATGACGCCGGCGCCACCGATTTTATCACCAAACCGATCAACTGGATGGTGCTTAGCCACCGTATTCGTTACGCGCTGCGGGTCAGCCAGGCGCAGGAGGAGTTGTTGAAGAACCAGGCCAAGCTGATGGCCGCCCAACGCATCGCGCATATGGGCAATTGGGAATGGCCGTTGGAGGAGGACAATTATCTGCAATTTTCGGTTGAGGCGCGCCATATTTTGGGTCTGACCGATGATTCCTCGCAATTTTCGCTGCCTGAGCTGTACGGTTTGATTCATCCTGATGACCTGCCTGCGGTTAAGCTGTTTTTTGAGGATTTGCGTCACAAACACCAACCATCGGCCATCGATCATCGGGTGGTTTTGCCTAGCATGGCCGAAAGGGTGGTGCATCAGGTGGCGGAAATTCGCCAAAGCGATGATGGGCGTTTAACCGTTTTGGGCATTATTCAAGATATCAGCGAACGCAAGCGGGTTGAGGAGATGTTGCGGGTTACCCAATTCTCGGTCGACCGCGCGGCGGATGCGATTTTTTGGACCGATCCAGATGGACGGGTGCTGTATGTCAATGATGCGGCTTGCCGCAGCTATGGCTATAACCGCGATGAATTGTTGATGATGAATTTCGAGGATTTGGCAGCGGTCAATCCACAGGGCGATTTTCTGGGGAACGATGCCGTGGAAGAACTGCGGGAGGAGGATGAGCCGATCAGCTGGCCCAGCTATTGGCAGCGTTTGATTCGGGAGGGTGCCTTTAAGCTTGAGCGCCGGCATATGACCAAAAACGGCGGCAGCATGATGGTGCAAATCACCTCAAACTATTTGAAATATGGTGATCGGGAATACAACTGTGCGTTTATTCAGGACATCAACGTGCGCAAACAGGCTGAGGATGATTTGCGCAAAGCCAAGGAGGAGGCGGAGGTGGCCAGCCGCACCAAATCCGAATTCTTGGCCAATATGAGCCATGAATTGCGCACCCCGCTTAACGCGATTATCGGTTTTTCGGATATTCTGCGCAAAGAAATGTTTGGTGCCTTGGGGTCGGACAAATACGTCGAATATTCCTCGGATATCAACACCAGCGGCCAGCATCTGTTGCAGGTGATTAACGACATCTTGGATCTTTCCAAGATTGAGGCTGGCAAATTTGTGATCAACAACCATCCGTTCAGCCTGCCCAAATTTGTGGCGGCGGCCATCCGCATCGTGCAGGGTGGGGCTGATACGGCGGCGCTGTCCCTGACCGCGGAGATTGCGGATGATCTGCCCGCCTTGGTCGGTGATGAACGGGTGTTAACGCAGGTGATGTTAAATCTTTTGTCCAATGCGGTTAAGTTCACGGGCAAGGGTGGGCGCGTCACGGTCAGTGCCTGCCTGGATGACCAGCACAATCTGCGCATCGCGGTTGAGGATACGGGGATTGGTATGGCGCCTGAGGAAATCCCCAAGGCCTTGTCGCCATTTGTGCAGATTGACAGCTCGCTTTCGCGACGGCATCAGGGGACGGGGCTTGGGTTGCCCCTGTCGAAAAAGTTGATTGAACTGCATCAGGGGGAACTGACGGTTCAAAGCGAACTGGGCAAAGGCACCAAAATCACCTGCGCCTTCCCCAAGCAGCGTTTGCTTTGGAATCCCCCTGATACCCACCAGCCTTTTGATATTCAACAGGCAGAAAGCGCGTAATCTTATGAGCCTACAGAACCATCCACAGCCCGTTGCGTGGGTATTGCTTGCGCCCAATGACATTGGTTATCGCGTGGTGCAGGCCAACAAAGACTTTGCCAGTCTGGTCGGGTACGATGTCAACCATTTGGTTGGTGCCAGTTTGTGGGATTTGTTGGCCGATGGTAATTATGCCGATTTGCGTGCCAAGCTAAAGTCCGTCCTTAAAACCCCCAATTTTGCAACCCAGACGCATTTAAGTTGGCCAACCCAACAGGCGCATTTTGAGCTGACTACCTGCTCGGTATCGAATGCGATTGTATTGGTGTGCCGTGATATTTCTGCGGATGCAGGGTCTGAGCAAGCCTATCAAGATTTGCGTCTTTTGCTGAAAAAATTGGTGACTTATGGGTCTGCCCTGCTGTTAACGCTGGATCGTCCTTTGTTAACGGTTGCCAATATCGAACATGTGCCGTCTGAGTTGTTTTGGCTGAAACCAGCTGAGGTGTTGGGCAGCAACCTAAATCAATTGTTTGGTGAGGTCTTTTTTAATTTGGCGAAGGATGCGCTTGAGCAGGCCAGCAATTCTCAAGATATGGTGCACCCCAAAGATGTCATCATCGAACAGGGTAAGGTGAAATGGTTTGGCCAAATGATCATCTTTCCGTTGAATCATGAACAGGCCGCTATGGTCGTGTTTAAAAGCCCTGAAGCGCTGCAAGATGTTCAAAAATTGCGTGCGGCCAAACAATTGGCGGAGACCCTTAGCCGATCAAAATCTTTCTTTCTGGCCAATATTGGGCATGAATTGCGTTCCCCCCTGACTGGTATTTTGGGTTTTGCCGAACTGATGCTGGGCCCAGATTTCAAGGCCAATGATTTGGAGAAGATTCAGGAATACGCAGGATTTATTCAAGATAGTGGGCGGGGGCTGTTAAAAATTGTTGACGATATTATCGATTTGTCGCGGATTGAGTCAAACCGTTTTGATTTGCGTGAGGGGCCGGTTGATTTGAACAATTTGGTCAAGGCGGCCAAAGCGCAACATGATAAGGCGGCGACCCATAAAAAGCTTGAGGTTGCCCTAAAACTGGGCGCGATACCGATTTTTCGCGGCGATGTGCGGGCGACCAAAAAAATTGTCTACAACCTGTTGGCCAATGCCGTCAAATACACCCCAATCGGCGGCAAAATTTGGCTGGAAACCCTGATGGATAGTGATCTGCGGATCAATTTGCTGGTTAAGGATACGGGGCATGGCATGGATGAGCGGCAAATTCAGCGGGCGTTGTTGCCCTATGCGCAGTTTGACAGCTCGTTAACCCGCAAACAGGGGGGGACAGGGCTTGGTCTGCCGTTGGTGCGTGCCTTGGCTGACCTGCATCAGGCCGAGTTGCGGATTATCAGCGCACCGGACAAGGGAACCGAATGCCGCGTGATTTATCCGATGGCGCGCAATGTGGATGCCAGCAGTTAAGGCACCCTTGATGAAACGGTTTCTAACGCGGTGCCAACCCCTGGGACTTGATGCGGCTTTAACGGCTGTTTTGCTGGGTTGTTTGGTGGTTGCGGCGTCGGCGGATGAATCTGTCCCCCAAACAGCTGCGGAACCGCATGTGGCGATTACCCGTGGCTGTACCGAGATGTCGACCGTGGCTGAGGGGCCGGATGTGGCCTATAGGGGTGGGGTTGATGCAGACGGCAAGGCGGTGACGCCTGCGGATATGGCTGGCGGCTCACCTCAACAGGCTCCGTCCCTGCCCGATAAGGTGCAGGTCGATGTCAAGGCCCCCTTCCCGGCCGCCATAGCCGCGCCCAATACCGCGCCTGAGGTCACGGTGACCCGTGTGACGGTCGACATCCGCCCCAGCAATCCCAAAACCATTATCTGTCCGGATGATTTGTCCCCCAAACCAGATCGGGCACCAGATCTGCGCCGCCCCTAACCGCAGACTGCGCTAAATCCGCAGATCCATGGCCGCGCGTAAGGGTTGCTGCGGGGGCGGCTGTTGGCGCGCGTAAAGCTGCGCGCTTGCGCTATAGGGGGTGATCTCAAGCCCCTGGTCGCCGTCCTGCACCAGCATTTGCGCCAACAGCGTGGTTTGGATATAGGGGGTGGATTTTGGGTAGGCAGCCTGCGTATCGCTGATCGGCAGATAATAAACCTCAGCCTCAGAAACGGTGACAACCTCAGGCGACGCGTGATGGTGCGAGCGGTTTATCTGATCTTGCAATCTATCTGGTGGAAAGGAGCGGGAGGGGTCGGGGTTGTTGCGGCCAAATTCCCTGCGACCCACCTCGCCAGCGATCGGCGACAGCCGCACGGCACCTTCCAGCCGCGATTGCGCATTTGGACCGCCCGCATAAAGGTTCAGAATTTTGGCTGTGTTCATTGCGACCTATTCACCAACCATCCGAGTCTAACCATGAAGTCCTAAGAAAGTTTTACACAGAATTTATCAAGGAAATCAATGGGATAAATTATCCTTTAAATACTCACAGGGGGCGTTTCTGCGGGCAAAATGCCGTGTTCGCGCGCCACCCCCACCAACGCATCCTGGAAATCTTGGACGAATTGGTGGGTGTCGCCCAAGGGCGATTCCTGCATCTGCTGCCGCAGATTTTGGCGCAGGTGGCGCAAGCGATTCGTATCGTTGGCCAGGCGTGCGGCGGCGGCGATATAGTCCGCATCGTTGTCGGCGCAAAGATCATCCATCCCGCCAACCGCCATCACGATGCTGTAACCGATGCGGTGATGCAGGGCGGGGCCAAAGCGGATAATCACCGGCACGCCCATCCACAAGGATTCGGCGGTGGTGGTGCCCCCTGTCACCGGAAAGGTGTCTAAGCAAATATCGATTTCGTTGTACAGGGGCAAATGGCGGTTGCTGATATTTTCCATACACACCAGTCGATCGCCCGTAATGCCGTTGCGTTCAAACTCTTGAACCAAGTTGTAGCGCAAAAACTGCCCATTCATTTCGTTGCTGGGACGGGCGTAGATAAAGCGTGAGTTTGGCACCGCCTTTAAGACCTCTGACCACAGGGTGATGATCTCGCGGCTTAGCTTATAGGGGTTGTTCATTGAGCCGAAACTGATTACCCCCTTGTTGCGCTCACAGGGAAGTTCTGCGGCAATTTCGACTGGGGGAAAGCCCTCAATCGAAATAAAGGAACCCTTTTTAACCAACGGCTTCTCCACCAGCCAGCGACCGTCTGGCGGGCAAAGCCATTGATCCACCAGGATATAATCGATATTGGGCACGCCGGTGGTAAACAGATAGCCCAGCCAGGTGATCTGAATCGGGGCGCAGCGCCGCACCATTGCGCCCAAACGGCTTTCCCCAGTATGGGCATTCAGGTCAAACAAAATATCGATGTGATCGCCGATAATTTTCTTGGCCAAATCGACGTTGGTGTAGTTGTACACATGCTGATAGCCGGTGGCCTGACTGATCATTTCCAGTTGGATCGGGTCGGGGATATCCTGGGTATGGATATACAAATACAGCTCAAACCGTTCGCGGTCGTATTCCTTAACAAAGCCCTGAATAAACTTGCTAACCACATGGCCGCGAATGTCTGAGGACAACAGGCCGATGCGCAGTTTTTTTTGATTCCCGGTGCGTTTGGGGATTTCGGGCACGCTATCCCCCCCAGCCTCAGCCGCTGACAGGGTGACCTGATGATCGCCCCAACGTCGGTGCAGGGCAAACATCGCCTCGCAACCAGCCTCATCCTTGGCCCAAGGCATTAAGGACAGGAAAGATACGTTCATGGTGGCGGGGGCAATCGATTCATCGGTAACCGCATCCTCCAACGAGATGCCCAAATCGTTCATGCCATCAAAATCCAACACCCGGCAGAAAACCGATATGGGATCCAAATGCTTAAAGGGGGAGAATCCCGGCAGCATGCGCACGATACGGGCGTGGATATAGGCCTGATCCATGCCCATGTTTTTGCTGTGGTGGCGCGACATCATGCTGTGCAGATCGATGTTCATCGAATCTTTTTCAAGACGAGCCTGCAGCAGGTCATAGGCCTCCTGCATCTTGTTGGCGACGGTCAAATGGTGGTAATAGCCCCAAAGATAGCCCATGTTGTCGGGGTAATCGTCCGCCAGATTTTTCAAGGTGTCCAGCATGGCGTCGCGGTCGTTGACGGCCTGGTAAACACTGGCCAAATTGCTTCTGGCATACACATCATCCGGCTCAGTCGTCAGATGATCCTCAAGAATGTCAATCGCGTTGGGCCAATCTTTTTCAATGCAATAGGCCACCCCAAGATATTTCAGGATGCGGCGCATGTCGGGGCGTTCAAGCCGAATGCGGATCAAAAAGGGCATCGCCTCTGACCAACGACCCAACTCTGCCAACACCACGCCCATATTGGCCATCGCCTCATAGCTGTCTGGATCAATCGCCAGCGCTTTGCGGAACAGCGGTTCCGCCTGATCGTACAAAGCGGTGGCCATATACACCGTGGCCAGATTGTTGATATAGCCCACGTTATCTGGCGCCAGTTCTACCGCCCGCTCCATTGGCTGTTCTGCCTTAACAAAATCCTTTTGTTGGATATAGGCGGTGCCCAGCAGATAATGCAGATGCGGGTGATCGGGCTGCTGTTGCAAGGCCAGTTTGTAGGTTTTGATGGCGGCACCGTATTTGCCGATTTGATGGTCAGCAATGGCGCGCGACAGTTGTTGCTGCAGATCCTCCCCACCTGTCAAGGTCTTTTTGGTGGTTTTGTTTTTCAGCTGTATTTTCAAAATTGGTCGCTTTCAGGCCTGTGGGTTAGAGCATCTGTTCAGAACCAAAAGGCCAATGCTGGGAGCTATTAACCGATTCTTTAACAGTTTCCGCTAGTTTGTAAATATCCGGCATGCAGTCGGTTACAAAAACATTATCCACGTAGGAGATTATCATGGTAAGTGTAAACTACAATCCCGCTGGTTCGATGGCCAACCGTCAGTTGGACAATGTCGACCGTATGTACAACGCCTCGTTAGAAAAACTGTCTTCCGGCAAACGGGTGGTCAACGCCCGTGATGATGCCGCCAGCTTGGCCGTGGGTTTGCGGCTGCAACTGGGGGCAAGGTCATTGGGGGCGTTGGCACAAAACGTTACCCAAGGCCTGTCGATCACCTCAATCGCTGAGGGCGGCATGACGCAGGTGCAAAGCATGTTGGGCAGGATGCAGGAGTTGGCGTCACAAGCCTCCTCAGGCAATTTGGGCAATACTGAGCGCAGCTATCTGCAATCGGAATTCTCGCAGCTAAAAACGGAGATTGACCGCGTTGCCCAAAGCACCAAATTCGGCACCAATCAGTTGTTGAACGCCAACTATTCGGTGAACGCTGGTGCTGGCTTGGGCGCGGCCAACGGGCTGGTTGATATTGCCTTTGGCAATCTTAGCGCGCCCGCTGGTGGTGCTACTGGTGGCTTTAGTTACCTGCCGAACGGTACGGGTGCGAACGGAACCGGCGCTGGAACCTTGGGCTTTATCGTTAGCGCTGGCGCGCAAACATTCAGTCTGTCAGGATCGCTGGACCCATCGATTTTGAATGGAGTAACCCAGTTGGCCACCGGTACCTCGGTCAAATTAAGCGCGGCTGCCGGCACACTTTACAACGGTGCCACCCCCTATATCGTCATCAACCTGAACACCAATTTTGCTTTAAACGGCAGTTACAATTCCAGCTATGCAAACGCTAGTGGCAACATCACTTTTAGCAACACCCAAACCAACCAAACCTCCTTGTCGTTTAAAGTGGGCGATGGCGGGCAAGCCTATAACAACATTATTTCCTATATTCAGGGGGTCAACAACGCGGCTTTGGGTCTAACCAACGCCGATATCAGCACACAAACCGGTGCGGATGGGGCTGGGGCGGCAATCATCAACGCACTGGATGTCGTCACCAACGCTCGAACCCAAATTGGGGCGGTGCAAAACCGGCTGCAGATCGCTGGGGAAAACCAACGGGTCGCTCTTGAGAATATTACAGCAGCGGTCAGTTCCTATCTTGACGTCGATGTGGCGGCCGAGATGACCAAACTGACAAGCCAGGAGGTTTTGAAAACCATCGGCGTGTCGATGAGCAGCCAAGCCAACCAAAGCAGCCAATCGCTGCTGAAACTGTTCCAGTAACAGCATAACGCCTTGATGCGGGGAGTCTGTAGCAACAGGCTCCCCGTTTTTTTGCGAATGTCAGGTCCAAAGGCTGCTCATAGGAACAGCCAAAAGACCATCGCCAAACGAGGCCACATGTTCGCCTGTGTAAAGAACAATGCCAGTGAATGCGCGACCAGGCGTTATATGGTCACGGAACCAGGTCAGATGGTTGAAGGCAGATTTGTTGATCACCGATGCCGCCTTGACCTCGATCGCCAGAATCGCGCCATCTTCACGCTCCACCACAAAATCCACCTCGCGCTTGTTGCTATCACGGTAATGGGTCAATGCGTGGTCATGCTGGTGAACATCCAGATGGGCTGCAAGCTGATTGAAGACAAAAGTCTCCAGCAGTTTCCCGTTCATTTCTCCATCCATACGTACGGTTTCAAAGCGCCAGCGTAGGAGAGCCGCCATCATGCCCGTATCGGTCATAAAAAGTTTATCCTGCCCCCCGATACGCGCGTAATCTGTCTTGTGCCAGGCAGGCACACGTTCAACGATATACAGCGTCTCAAGCGCGTTCATATAGCTCTCGATGGTCGGGCGGGTAATCGACAGGCCTGTGCCAATAGAATTGATGTTGATGAATTTTGATGACCAAGCCGCCAAAGCGGTCATCAATTTCTCCATGCTCAATTTTCGGCGGATCAGCGCAATATCTTTCAGATCGCGTTCCAGCAGGGCGCTGATATAATCTTGGTGCCATGCCCGCCGGTCTTTCTCGTCATCAAAGCGTCGCGCCTCTGGAAATCCTCCGCGAAGGGCTTCCGATAGGTAATCATCCTTGCTATTGAAATCAGCTGTTGCCCGAAACTCTTGCCGAAAGGCACGCTCCAGAAAATCAGGCTGCCTGCTGTAAATTTCTCCAAGCGCCAACGGACGAAGACGAATTTTGCTTACACGTCCTGCCAATGACTCTGTGACCCCGGGCAGGGATTGGATGTTCGCAGACCCCGTCAGCAGGAACCGGCCAACTGTTTGGTTTTCATCAACGTCTTTTTTGATGGCTGGCAACAGGATAGGCGCGCGCTGCACCTCATCAATAATCATCAATTCATCGCCGTGACGAATAAACCCCCTGGGGTCATTCTGCGCCGCATTTAAAAGCAGCGTGTCATCCAGTGTGCGATAAATGGTGTCCTGACGCTTAAAATCCTTTGCCAGCGTGGTTTTGCCGCATTGGCGTGCCCCTGCCAAAATAACGACGCGCCGCTTGGCCAGCGCTTTTTTTATGGTGTCTTCTTGCCAGCGCGCATAGGGTTTTCGCATCGGCATTCTCCAGCTGTTAATCCCTATATTTTGTAACTTATAGCCGCAGAAAAATCAAACTACAGCTTGGGGAAAAGTGTAAGTTAGATGGCGACACCCTGCGATCATCGCTCCTCTATCCGCACCGTCTCAACCGTTTTTTGTGGTATGGTGAGGTGGTAGCGGGTGGCTTTGCGTTCGCCGGTTCGATGCAGCGCGCCAAGGTTGACCAGATTGGCAAGATCTCTGGTGCTGGTGGCCAGCGTGGCACCGGTGATCCGCCGATAATTGCCAGCGCTTAAGCCACCCATAAAGCCGTCCGGGCCAGCGGCAAACAGGCGGAGCACGGCTTTTTCCTGGCGCGGGTTCAGCTGGCCGCCTATACGGTTCAGGAGTTTCGCCTTGTGCAGAATGAACTCAACCAGGGTCAGGCTGCGGCGTTGCGCCTCGATCACGGCGGCGGCAAACCACAGCAGCCAATCCGTGATTTCCAAGGTCTGGCTGGCTTGTTCAAGGGCGCGATAGTATTGCTTGCGTTGGCGCAGCAAGGTTCCGGCGACGGCGGTCAGGCTTGGCATCGAAAGGCCCTGCGCCAGGGATTTTTCGATAATCGCGCGGCCAATCCGGCCGTTGCCATCTTCAAAGGGATGGATGCTCTCAAACCACAAATGGGCAATGCCGGCGCGGGTCACTGGTGGTAGGGGGTGGTGGCCGGCAGGGCTGGTGTCGTGCAGCCAGCCGAGGAAGCGCTCCATTTCTGCTGGCACCTGCGCTGAGGGCGGCGCCTCGAAATGGACATGGGCGGCATAGTCAGCTCCTGAGACGATCTGCATCGGGTCGTGGTGGCGGCGATAGCGGCCAATATCGGTCAGATCGCGCCGGCCATACGTGACCATCTGGTGCCAGGCAAACAGGGTTTGATGATCGAGCGGCGCGGTCAGATTGCGGTAGAGCGCCACCATCATTTCGGCAATCCCCGCCTCGGCTGGTGCGGATTGGCGGTGTTCGACGGTAAGGCCCAGCTGGCGACGGATGGACGCCTGAACGCTGTCGCGATCCAGCATTTCTCCCTCGATCGCCGACGTATCAACCGCCTCCAGGCACATGATCTCAATGGTCAGGGCCTCTTGATCGGTGTCTTCCAAGTGGCGCCCGGCGCCGATCACCAGACCGGCGTTTTCCGCAAAGAGCCGCTCAGCCTGCACGAGTCTTGCGGCATCCCAAGTGAAGGTCGGCCATGCCGGTTGTTGCCAGTTCCAGCTCATGAGTGATATGCCCATCCTTTATCAATCATAATACCCCATATTTATGATCGATAAAAGGGGGTTTTATCGATCACGGGTTATCCAGACGGCATATCGGGCAAAAGGCCGCCGGCTTGCATGTTCCACAGCTGGGCGAAGCGGCCGTTTTGTGCCAGCAGTTGCGATAGGGTTCCATCCTCAATCACGGCGCCCTGTTCCAACACGATCAAACGATCCAGATTGGTCAGGGTGGCCAAGCGGTGGGCCACCACCAGCGTGGTGCGCCCGGCCATCGCATGATGCAGGGCGGTTTGGATCAGATGTTCGGTCACCGAATCCAGGGCTGAGGTGGCCTCATCCAACAACAAAATCGGTGCGTTTTTCAAGATCGCCCGGGCGATGGCGATGCGTTGCCGCTGCCCGCCCGACAGCTTAACCCCGCGTTCCCCCACCAGGGTGTCATAGCCATCGGTCAGGCGGGTGATGAATTCATGCGCTTCTGCCGCCTTGGCCGCCGCCACCACCTGCTCCAAACTGGCGTCAGGGCAGCCATAGGCAATATTTTCAGCCAGACTGCGGTGAAACAGGCTGGTATCCTGGGGGATGACCGCGATTTGCTGGCGCAGGCTGGCCTGCGTCACCGCGGCGATATCCTGGCCATCGATTCGAATTTGGCCGCTGTTAAGATCGTAGTTGCGCAGCAGCAGTTGGCACAGGGTGGTTTTGCCCGCGCCCGAAAAGCCGACCAGCCCGACCTTTTGCCCCGCTGGAATGGTCAGGCTAAGATCCTCAAACACGCTGCGCCCGCTGCGATAGGCAAAATGGACGTGGTCAAACACAATACCGCCCTTTGCCACCACCAGCGGCTTGGCATGCGGCGCATCCACCAGATCAAGCGGCCTGGTGATTTTCGACAACCCCTCCTCAATCGTGCCGTAATCGCTGTAGAATAGGGTGATTTGGAACACGGCAGTGCAAGCCGAAGAAAACATTTGCGCGGTTAGCACCAAGATTAAGCCAACATCACCGGCGGTTAGCCCATTTTTTTGGTACAGTTGATAAATCAGCCAAGCAAAGCCCACGGTTAACAGGGCGACCGCCCCATCAAACACCCCCCAGATCCACTCATCAAACAGATTGGCGCGCCGCCAATGCTGGGTTAGCCGGTCTTGCAGGGTGGTGTAGCGTCTTTTCTCCCGACCCTCAGCCGCAAACAGATGCACGCTGCTGACATTGCTGATGGCGTCGACCGTGCCGGCGGATAGCGTCGAATAGGCCTTAGAGCGGGCATAGTTAAGGGCGATCGAGTTATAGCTGATGACCGCGACCACCAGCAAAAGGGCCACCAGCCATCCCAACAGGCTGTAGGCCAGCACCGGGGCAATCGCGAATAACAGGAAAAAACCAACCGTGCTCTGCACCACGATCGGCAAAAACGCCTGCACCACATGATTCATCAAAATATTGTTGATCGATTCCGCCACCTGGCGGATCTGATTGGCCAAGGCGCCGGCAAAATGATCCTGAAAAAATTGCTGCGAATGGCGGGTCAAATAATCAAACAGCCGCAGCCGCGCAAAATTTAACAAATCAACATAGCCAATGCGACACAGCCATCCCCGCAACCGATACAACAGGGTGCGGCCAATCATCAAACCGGCCAACAGCCCTATGGCGAACCCAAAGCTGGGCACCCCGTGCTCACTCCCCACAATCGCGTTGGTGATCAGTTTATAGGCATAGGGCACAAAGGCCTCAGCCACAGCGGTCATGACACTTAATAACAAGATACCCGCAAAGCACCATTGGCCGCGGCGGCCGCAATGGCGCAGCACATGGCCGATGAAGGGGAAGACCTTGGATGGCGGCGCGGTGGTCAGCATCAAGCCGCCTTACCCATGCCCTCCACCGCCTTGGCAAAGCCTGCCGCGCCCTCAAGCGCTGCCGCGGTTTTCAGCACCGTGACCTCATCAAACGGGCGGCCAATCAGCTGCAGCCCCATGGGCAGGCCATCACGGCTTAGGCCCACCGGCACCGACATCGCGGGCAGGCCGGCCAGGCTGGCGGGGATGGTGAACACATCGTTCAGATACATTTCGATCGGGCTCAGACCCTCCTCAAGCCCAAAGGCGGCGGTTGGCGCGGTGGGAGCCAGCAACACGTCTACCGCGTCAAAGGCGGCGCGAAAATCCTGCGCCACCAGCGCCCGCACCTGCTGCGCCTTGCGGTAATAGGCATCGAAATAACCGGCGGACAGCACATAGGTGCCGATCAGGATACGGCGCTTGACCTCCTTGCCAAAGCCCTGGCCGCGGGTGTTTTCATACATTTCCGCCAGATTTTTGCCCTCCGCGCGAAAGCCAAAGCGCACGCCGTCGTAGCGCGACAGGTTGCTGGAGGCCTCAGCCGGTGCCAACACGTAATACACCGCCATCGCCGCGCTGGTATGGGGCAGGTTGACCGGCACCACGATGGCCCCCATCTCCTTAAGCCACGCCTGGCCCTGCTGCCAAAAGGCGCGGCATTCGGGGTTCAGGCCGTCAATATCGTATTCCGCGGGAATGCCCACCCGCAGGCCATTTAGCTTGCCAATGTCTGCCGCCGCGCCCAATTCCGCAAAGAAATTGGGCACCGGCCTGTCGACTGAGGTGGAATCCAGCGGGTCAAAGCCTGCCATGGCCTGCAGGGTCAACGCGGCGTCCCCCACGCTGCGCGCCAGCACGCCGGCCTGATCCAGGCTTGAGGCAAAGGCAATGATGCCCCAACGGCTGCAGCGGCCATAGGTTGGCTTGATGCCGACCAAGCCGCAAAAGGCGGCGGGTTGACGGATCGACCCGCCGGTATCGGTGCCGGTGGCGGCCATCGCCAAATGGGCGGCGACCGCGGCCGCTGACCCACCGCTGCTGCCCCCCGGTGTCAACGCCACCTCAGGCGCCGATTGCCGCTTCCACGGGTTGATCACGGGGCCAAAATAGCTGGTGGTGTTGTCCGATCCCATCGCAAACTCATCCTGATTCAGCTTGCCAAGGGTCACCGCGCCAGCATCCCGCAACTTGGCGGTAACGGTGGATTCATAGGGGGGGACAAAATTTTCCAGAATCTTGCTGCCGGCGGTGGTTCGCACCCCCTTGGTGCAAAACAAATCCTTAATGCCGATCGGCACCCCCTCAAGCAACCCAGCCGTGCCGGCATCCCATTTGGCCTGGCTGGTTGCCGCCTGCTGCAACGCCAGCTCAGGCGTTTCGGTGATATAGGCGTTCAGCCCGCGCCCGTGCTCCATCGCCGCCAAATGCGCCTGCACCAGTTCTGGCACGCTAAGCGCGCGCGATTTTAGCTTGGCTAAGGCCTCAACAATGGTTAATTTGATTAAATCGCTCATGCTCCTAGTGTTAGCAGCTCTATTTCTATCGTCAACCTTGCCGCGGCATGAAAACTCTATGAAAAATTTCTGGCGCCATGACGACCAAGCAGCCTTTTTTTCGGCACTCAAACACCATCTAGCCCAAAACTGGGTGGCGTGGGTGTATGGGGCGGTGTTGCTGGCCTATCTGCTGCCGTTGGTGGTGTTTGAGTGGCCGATCGGCGGCGATTACCTCAGCCATGTGCCGCGGATCTATATGTGGCAGCATTTGGCCGAAAATGCTGAGCTTGGCCGCTTCTACATGCGCAACCCCAATTTGTACAGCAATTGGGGGCTGGATGGGTTGGTGCTGTTGTTCACCCATCTGGTGGGGCATGGGGTTAATGAGACGATTGTGGCGGGGCGGATGGCGCTGGGCACCGCCATTTTGGCCTATGGCATCAGCTGCGCCTGGCTGTTTATCGCTGCGCATGGCCGCCTAACCGTTTGGGCGCTGGTCAGCCTGTTTTTTGCCATCCAATACAACCTGTTGGTTGGTATGATGAGCCAGTATTTGGGGCAGTCTTTGTTGCTGGCTTTTCTGGGATGGCTGTTGTGGCGCAAGTGCTATCATTTTTGCTGGTGGCAGAACATCGCCTTGGCGCTGTTTGCGACGCTGACCTTCTTGTGCCATGCCTTTGCCTGGGGTTACTGCCTGATGGCCTGGGGGCTGTGGTTGCTTTACGGGCTGTCTAGGCGAGATTTTCGGGTGTTCAGCCGTGACAGCGGTCGATCCCTGATCACCACCTTGTGCCTACTGATCCCGGGCGTCATCCTGTTCCTGCTGGGCAACAATACAGGCTATGTTGGGCACAACAGTTTGCTGTTGCCACCAGCATCTGAGGCAATTTCGACGTCAAAGTTGGGGGATTTGATTTGGCGCAACGTTGCCTTTACCCAGTTGGCCTATGCCACCCGCTACATTGCCCTGTTTTTTGTGGTGTTGCCCTTGATCGCCAAGATTTTTTATCGGCTGGAGTTCAACCGATACTTGGTGCCCTTGGCGGTTATTTTCTTAGGGATGGCGATTGCGGTGCCCAAAATGGCCTTTGATTCAGGGGTGGTGGATCTGCGTTTCGCGCAAATTTTCTTAACCCTCTATCTGTTGGGTTTGCAGCCGGTAATCGGCCGCAAGGATTACGCCGACAGCTTAGGGATTTTTATCGTGATGGCGCTGGTGGGGCAGGTCGTGATGTTTGGCATTAACGCCCGCACCACTGATCATGAGGTGGGTTTCTACCGCGCAGCGTTCAGCCAACTGGAATCTGGTAAAAAATTGCTGGTTGCTGACCAGATGAATGCATACAGTTTCTGCGCGTTAAAACATGCCGACCTTTCTAAAAAGGCAAAAGATACCCTGTGCAGCGCGCAGGTGGATGAACACCAAGTCCAACACCCAACGATCGGCGCGGTGGGCAGTTTGGCGTTGCTGGAGCGTACGGTTTTTGTGACCCCCTATTTTGCACATCCCAGCAAGCATAGCGTGTTGGTGCAGCCAGAATACGCCGATATCGCCGAAATTGATAATATCTCCTTTCGATGGGAGATGCTGAACCATGAAACGCCGCAGGGGTTCAGCATCATGTCAAGCCGTTTAACCTGTTACCGTCAATTAAACTGCCCGATGATGAATTGGCGGCAAGATTTTGACTATATCGTCATCTCAAATTTACGTTCCGATTTTCAGAATCCAGCTGGGCTAAAGCTGTTGTACGAGGCACCCTACCAGCAGTTCAAACTGTTTGAGATTGACCACAGCTGGCAGGAACCCGCAGCCCCTAAAGATTAGAAGATCAACTGATAACGCGTGCCACGGCCAGCCCCAAGGCGTTGGATCAGGCCAGCGCTAACCAGCGCATGCAACCCGTTCTGCACGGTGCGCCGCACCAGGCCGGTTTCGGCCACCAGGTCGGCCGGTGTCAGGCGTTTTTCGGGCGCGGAGCGGAAACAGGCCAGCACGCGCGATGCCCCCGCAGACAGCCGTTGCAGGGCGGTGTAGCGAAGGCGCAGCAGGCTGATGTCGCCCAGCGCCTGATCCATCATTTTCAGAAAAAACCAGGCGAGCGGCTCAAGCTGGTAGTGCTGTGGATCGGCCATGAACCTGCCGTTTGAGGCCTGCTGCAAGGTGGTGTAATACAGGGGGCGGTGCCGTTCGATCTGACGGTCGAGGGAGATAAAATGCACCACCCGTTTTAGCGATGGATCATCCCCATGCATCAGGGCCAGCAGGAACAGCGCGCGCCCCAGGCGGCCATTGCCATCTTGGAACGGGTGAATCGCCAGAAAGCGAAAGACAAACTCGCTGGCGATCAGCAGCGGCCAGGGGTGGGCACGGATCGCTGGGTTGTACCATTGCACCAGCTGCTGCATCGCGGCCTCAGTCTGCGGCCCTGGCGGCGTTGGATCCAGCACGATCCGCTGTTCCCCCGTGTCATGATTGCGCGACACCACCTGGTTTGGGCTGATTTTGTAGCGGCCGGCGTAGGGGGCGGCGGCCGGATAGTGCCGCAGCAGTTCTTGATGCAAGCCACGGATCAGCGTTTCGGTCAGCGGCAACATCTCATCCGCTTGCAGATAGATCAGCGACAGCAGCTCGCGGCACCCCACCACCTCCTCAACGCTGCGTTCACGATCTTTGGACAGTTTATCGAGGATAGCGGTTTTTTGTCCCTCAAAGGCCGATGGCCGGCCGTCTTGTGAAAGCGTGGTATCCACCCATTCGATCTCAGCATCGGTCAGCACCGCGTTCTCAATCCGGGTGGAGGCGCCAACCGTGCTGATCAACGCCCAGCGGTGCAGCCACGCGCGCTCCCCCTGATCAAGCCCATCCAGCTCTTGCGCCAGGCGGTCAAGCGCGGATTGCGTTTTCTTCAATGCCAGCTCAAGCTTGACACTTGGGCGGAAGGACAACGGGTTTTCAACAGCAAACATCGCACCATATTACGCCAAAATGCACCATGTTTCAATGGTGCGATATGGTGCGATTAGGCTGCCAAGCCAGCAAACGCCTCGTCCCAGCTGCCCAAGGTTGCGGCCTTGGAATATTCGGTGGATCGGTTTTCAAAGAAATTGGTGTGCTCAACCCCGTTCAGCATTTCATCCATCCACGGCAGCGGATTTTTCTCAATGTTGTAGACGGCCTCCAGGCCCAATTGCTGCAGGCGGCGATCGGCGATGTAGCGGATATAGGCCTTCACATCATCCGCGCTTAACCCCTCAACCGCGCCCATTTCAAAGGCCAAATCGATAAAAGCATCCTCCATCTCCAACATTTTGGTGCACATGTCATAGAGTTCTTGGCAGAACGCCGGCGTCCAGATGCTGGGATTTTCCTCAATCAGGGTGCGGAACAGGCGGATGATGGCGTTGCAATGCAGAGATTCATCGCGCGCCGACCAGGTGACAATCTGCCCCATGCCCTTCATTTTGTTAAAGCGCGGAAAATTCAGCAAAATGGCAAAGCTGGCGAACAGCTGCAACCCCTCAGTAAACGCGCCAAAGGCGGCCATGGTTTTGGCGACATTGTTTAGGTCGTCGACGTTAAAGCCCTGATAATAATCATATTTCTCGCGCATTTCGGCGTATTTCATAAACGCCTGATACTCGGTTTCGGGAATGCCGATGGTGTCCAGCAGGTGCGAATAGGCGGCGACATGGATGGTTTCCATGTTGGAAAAGGCCGCCAGCATCATCACCACCTCATTCGGCTGGAAAATCTGGCTGTAGTGGCGCATGTAGCATTTGTTGACCTCAATATCGCCCTGGGTGAAAAAGCGAAAAATCTGGGTCAGCAGGTTGCGCTCGCTGTTCGTAAGGGTTTTGTGCCAATCCTTGACATCATCCGCCAAGGGCACCTCCTCAGGCAGCCAATGGATCCGCTGCTGCATCAACCACGCCTCATAGGCCCAGGGGTAGTGAAAGGGCTTGTAGACCGGGTTGGGGGTCAGCAGATTGGGGCGGGTGGTGGATGACATGTTCTAAATCTCCCTGCAAGTTATCGTACCCGAAATTAGCACAAAACCACGGTTGCGATAGCGGGTTCATCACGAATATTCGTCCGATAGATGCGTTTCCCGTTGCCGCCGCAACAACAGATACAGCGCGCCAGCGCCGCCATGTTGGGGTTGGGATTGGGTATAGGCCAACACTTTGGGAGCCAAGGGCGGATGATGCAGCCAGCCCGGCATCGCCTGTTTGATCAACCCGACGCGGTTGGGGGAGCGGTGACCAACCCCGGTAATCACCAGCAGGCAGCGTTGTTGCTGCTGCCACGCCTCCTCAACCGCCTGGGTTAGCAATTGCCAGGCGACATCCAGCGTGCAGCCGTGCAAATCCACCCGCCGCTCAATCGGCCACTCCCCGCGCTGCAACCGTTGCCAGGTGCGGCGATCAATATCGCGCAGCTGGTTGGTGGGGCGCTTTTGCGGCGTGTGGTGGGATGGGGGTGCGGCAGATGGCGCAGGCAGTGGTGGCGGTATAGGGGAAGGAGGTGCAGGTGGCGCGACCGTTATCGCCTTAGCGGCGATGGGATGTTTGGCGGCGCGGTTGGGCAACGGCTTCACCTGCCGCAAAAACAACTGCCAAATCGGATCATCAGGGTCAGGGCGCACAAGAATTCTGCGGGGTTACAGGGGTGAAAGAACACAGACTAAGGCGGGGGAATCGCCGTCCGTACGCCCCTTATACACTTGCAAAATAGATCTTGCAAAAGCCACATCGATTCGCTTATAGTCGCCTACTTAATGGGGGCATAGCTCAGCTGGTAGAGCACCTGCTTTGCAAGCAGGGGGTCAGCGGTTCGAACCCGCTTGCCTCCACCATTTTTTCTGGCGCGCAGCCGCCACACCAACCCTACGCGCGTTTTTTTGGCGCGCAGCCGCCATATTTTGGCTAACGCCAGAGCTTTGCGATAAACAACCACCCCGCCCCCCACTTAAACTATCAAGAGCACCCCTCCAAAGAGGGGAATTGCCGACCCACTTATTCCCCTTTTCGGAGGGGTGGCAGGCGAAGCCTGACGGGGTGGTTCTTCCAGCTCAATTGCTGTTCATCGGCGTGCCCATCAGAATATTCAGCGATTGCCAGCTGATCAGGGTGGGATCCAAATGGCTGTTATAGGCGCGACCCAGCCAGCGGCTTAGCAAAGCCTGCCGTTGGCTTAGGGCATAGCCAGTTAAGTTGCGGTCTTTTTCCAGTTTGGCAAACACCGCCGTCTCATCCGCCGTAAAATGGTGCGGTTGGTCATCGGATTCCTGAACCTTGGCGCGCACAAGGCGTTGCAGGAACAGGGTAAACACCTCAGCCTCCAGCAGGGCGCTGTTTTCGGTTTTCAGGCTGTTCAGGCTTTTGCGCCATTGTTGCAGCAGGTGCAGGTTGGGCGCCGCGCTTTTTTGCAGCAGCGCCAACAGCGACTGATAGGCGGGCCACAAGTTTTTCAGGAAAGATGCGGCGCGGCCAATGCTGTTCAGGCGGAAACTAAGTTGCAGTTCGGGCGGCAGGGGCGGCAGCTGGGGGTACAGCTGCGCCAATCCCTGCTGCACCTGCGCCGCGCTGAGATTGGGGCAGTGCAGGCGGCGGCAGCGCGATCGAACGGTGGGCAGCAATTGGTTGGGCAGACTGCAGCTTAAGGTAATCAGGGTTTGCGGCGGCGGCTCCTCCAACAACTTCAACAGCGCGTTTTGTGCCTGGCGGGTCATGCTGTGCGCCTGATCGATGATCACCACCCGCCAGCCGTCATGGCCGGCGGCCAGGCGCAGAAAATCATTGATTCGGCGCACCTGATCCACCGCGATGCTGGGGCGGGCGGCGGCGCCGGTCAATTCTGGCGTGATCAGCAGCAAATCGGGGTGCGCCTGATTGGCCGCCTGCTGAAAAACTGGATGCGCGGGGGATAGGAAAAACGGATCCTCAGCCGCCAGCCCCGCTGGTTCATCCACCGATGGTGGTGGGGGCGGCGCCTCAGTCAACAGGCCGAACAAATTGGGCTCCGCAGCAATGGTGTTGAAGGCGGGCGGGGCGGCGCCAAGCTGCGGCGCTGAGGGCGCGCCAGCCAGCAGGAAACGCGCCAACCGTACCGCCAGCGTGGTTTTGCCCACCCCCATCTCCCCCGTCAACAGCCAAGATCCCGCCAAGCGATGCTGATCCAACGCCTGCTGCAGCTGCGCCAGCGGCTGTTCCAAGCCGATTAACCAGGGGTTTTCCCATGGGGATTGGGGGGAATCTTGAAGCGGACTGGGCGCGGCTTTCATGACGCCGCCTCCTCAGGCCAGCCGATCAGGGCGATGCCGGCCTGGTCGGCGGCTTGGATGAGGTCGGCATAATCCAGCATCAGGGTTTTGCCGGCGCTGACCACCACCGCGCCGATGCCAGCGGTTGCCGCCGTGGCGATGGTGTGGGGGCCGATCGCGGGCAGATCCAGCCGCACATCCTGCATCGGTTTGGCCAATTTGACCAACACCGGTGGGCTGCCCAGGGTTTTCAGCGCGGCGGCGCGGTTTAGCATCGCATCCGTCCCCTCAGCCGCCTCCAACGTCAGCACCACCCCCTGCTGCACCACCACCGCATGGCCCACGTCATGCGGGGCCAGCGCCCTTGCGACCGCAATCGCCTTGTCCACATCGGCCTGCAGATCGGGGGGCAGCGCAATCGCGCCCAGCTGCCCGGCGGGCACCAACAATTCGGCCAGCAGATCCTGCGCCGCTACCACCGCCATGCCCCGCTCCTCAAACAATTTGGCCAGGGCGCGCAGCAACCCATCATCGCCCAGGGCGTTCAGCCCCACCCGCAGCGCCAGCTTAGCGGTGGCCCAATCGGGGCGCAGGCTGGCCAAGGACGGGCGTTTGACCCGCCCCGCAAACACCACCGCCGTCACGCCAGCCGCGGCCAATTGATCCAACAGCGCCCCCGTTTCCCCCAACCGAATCTCAAGATGCGGCAAAGCCTGATACCAGCCATCCCCATCCACCTCCCCCACCAACGCCACCACCAGCAGCGGCCGGCTCTGCTGAACACAGCTGGCGGCCAGACGCTTAGGCAACTCACCGCCACCCGCCAGGATGGCCAGCTTAGCAGGGGGCAGTAGCATGGTAGGGTTAACCATTAAAAATATTGACAATCATAGAAAAAACTATCAAAAGTACGTTAATCTAATTTTTATAACAAATTTTCTTCAAATTGTTTGGATGCCCCTGCTTGTTGAACAGGCAGCATACACCGATCAAGGTTTGGGGAAAAGCTTTAGAGAAGGAATGCGTGATGAATAAACGTGATGTTGTGGTGGTTGGGACTATCGTTGGGGTTACGGCTTTGGCGGTGACTGGGATCGTGGCGTTAAATGGTGGGATGTCGGCACTATACAAGCCGAGCGAGCCAACACCGGAAGTTAAGGATGGGGCGCAACCGCCAATCTCCAGCCCTAGTCAGTCCCCGTACAAGGATTCCAGTATAAGTTATGGTATTGCAGTATCCGAGGATGGGACAAACTTGGGAGACCATATACAAAAGGCATTAGATGCGAATCTTATTGTTATAGACGTAGCTCAAGAGCGTGATCGGGTTATTATTGCACAAAACCTGATCCAAAAAATTGCCAAACAGAGTCCAGAGATGGCGAAAGCATTTGAAAACCCTGTCCCAAAGAACTTAAATCTGGGTCGAGTAGGGGGTACTTTGTCTATCACGACTGAACCTGGCAAAGACAAACAGGTTTATATTGACGGCTTTGTCGTGAAGGATCAGTTTGAAAATCCTGTGCTGGGTCCTGTGTATGATGTCAGTGTCAATGCAAGCGAGCTGGTTAAGAAGCAGAGCGAAGGAGAGGTGCACGCCACCAAGCCAACGACGCCAGCAGAATTCACGGATGCGTTGCGGTTAGCCGTGGCCCAGCAGCAGACGCGGGGATGAGGCATAACCCGCCCATGCAACGCCTATCAAGACAGTTTTTATAACAAATTTTCTTCAAATTGTTTGGATGCCCCTGCTTGTTGAACAGGCAGCATACACCGATCAAGGTTTGGGGAAAAGCTTTAGAGAAGGAATGCGGGATGAATAATAGCAGGTGGGTTGAACTTAGCTGTGGGGTTTCTGTGGTGATGGGGGTGGTGGCCATAGCAACGCTGATTACAGATGAAGAGCCTTTGTTAGTATCTCCGCCTAAGGCTGAGGTTTCGCACCCAACGGTTATTCAAAAGAGTACAATCCCTGAGGCTTATGTTGTTATGCTAACAGCCGACATTTCGGTGCCCGCGAACGGAGAAAACTTTAGAGATGACCTATTTGACGCAATGGAAAAAGTGATTTCTAAGAAACTGGCTAACGATAACCAGTTTTCTAATAACAGTGACAATATTGCGGCAGCGCTGATAAAAGCTTTGAAAGAAAATAATCCAAACAGTTTGCCGCCCACCACATCAAAAACAGACGATCAGCTTAAGTTCAACGGTCAAATCGTATGTATTGGCACGGGCGAAAGCCGAACAATTAGCTTGAAAAATGCTTTCATCGAAATCTCTACCGAAAATGGTCAGAAAGCAATAGTATCTTTTTCGAATACTGACGCCATCAACCTAACAAAGATGGGTAAGAAGGGGAATTCCCCTACCATCACGCCTGAAGATGTGAAGCAGGAGCAACAGCCGCAAAGCATGACGCCAGCAGATCAATTCATAAAGAATCTTGCATTAACGATGTGGGCGCAGCAGCGCAGCACCTAACCCGCCCATGCAACGCCTATCAAGACAGTTTTTGTAACCAATTTTCCCAATGGGTTGGGGTGGCCCTGCTGGTTTAACAAGCCGCATATGCCGATCAAGGTTTGGGGAAAAGCTTTAGATAAGGAATGCGGGATGAGAGATAGGGAATGCGGGATGAAGGAAGTTAATGCTGGGTTTGTAAAGGGGTTGGTGACGCTCTGCCTAGCGAGTGGGGCCATAGGTTGGTCCCTCGGTACAACTTTCCCAGAGCTGACTTCTGTGCGTATCCCACAACCACCAACACCATCTCAAACATTCACGTCTAAGATTTCTCATCTCAATGTCGGTATTCCCGCATCCGCGGATCATAATGAACCCGCATCCCTGAAACTGCTTGTAGAAGAGCTACTCCGTGATCAATTGGCTAAGGATGGGAAGGTGCAGGGTCAGGATGAGCAGAAAGCGGTTGCGCATGCGCTGGTAGAACAGATGAGCAAGACAAAGCCAGAAGCAACCAATGCGTTCGAAAATCAGAATATTCAAGCAGATGAGAGGCGGCTGCTAGTCAGACTCCAATACGTTTCTGGCAATCAATCCGATCTGGAAATTGCCGTTGATGATTGTTCTATAGAATTTTTCGAGAAAAATCCGTACAACGGCGGAACAACCCATAAAGGGAGTTCGGTGTGGGCTGATTTTAAAATAAACGTGAACGTGGTGCTTGAGCAGTTGAGAGAGCAACAGCAGAAGAATAGGTGGGAACAGCGGCTGACTACGGACAATAGGCAGAACATTGTTAAGACGCCACAAAACACGGAGACGGCGACTATAGCGATGCAAGCGCGGCAGTTGGAGCGCAGCACCTAACCCGCGCTCAAATCCCCCTCCCTGCGCAACCCCCTCCCTCGCTTTTCTCTTGCATTTTTGGCCTTTAAGCCCTACATAAGCTGTCTGATCCGGGTTGTGCTGGCCGCGCTGTTGGGGCTGATACAAGGCGGTCATAACTGGCCTGCGTCCAGCATTTTTACTATTTTTGCAAAGATTTGAAGACCACCATGGCAGATGTAATGTTCAATGGCCCTGAGGGGCGTTTGGAGGGGCGCTATCATCAGGGGGTTGAGGGGGCACCGCTGGCGATCGTGCTGCATCCCCACCCGCAACATGGCGGCACCATGAACAACAAGGTGTCCTATGGCCTGTTCCATTTGTTCGTCAAACATGGCTATTCCACCCTGCGCTTCAATTTTCGTGGCGTGGGCCGCAGCCAGGGCAAATTTGCGCGGGGGGAGGGGGAGTTGAGTGATGCGGCGGCCGCCCTGGATTGGCTGCAATCCATCAACCCATCCTCATCCAACTGTTTTGTCGCCGGCTTTTCCTTTGGCGCGTGGATCGCCATGCAGCTGTTGATGCGCCGGCCGGAGATTCGCAGCTTTGTGGCGGTGGCGCCGCCCGCCAATATGTATGATTTCAGCTTTCTGGCGCCCTGCCCGGCCAGCGGGTTGATCGTGATCGGCGATCAGGATGAAATCGTGCCGCCAGATTCGGCCAAGACCCTGGCGGCCAAGCTTTCCCGCCAGCGCGATATTCATGTGGATTTTCAGACGGTTGAGGGTGCCAAGCATTTGTTCGGCGGCAAGGTGGACGAGTTGATGGCGGTGGCCGATGGCTATATCCGCAATGTTTCCTTCGCGCCGATTCAACCCAAGTCCGGCGGTCGACGGGGGTAAGGTTCGTAAAGGACCACCCCGCCCTTCGGGCACCCCTCCGCCGAGGGGAATTGACGGCCTGCTTACTCCCCTATAATTATTCCCCTCTGCGGAGGGGTGGCAGGCGAAGCCTGCCTCCTTTAGATATTTGTCAGGCACAGCCTGACGGGGTGGTTTCTTCCAAAATCAAAGACGGCGATAGGCGATTGCCTCGGCCAGATGGGCGGCGGTGATGGTGGCGGAATCGGCCAGATCGGCGATGGTGGCGGCCACCCGCAACAGGCGGTGATAGCCGCGGCCAGACAGTTGCAGCTTTTCGGTGGCCTTGGCCAGCATCGCCCGCGCCGCATCGTCCAGCGGCATCGATTCGCTTAACAAATTGCCATCCGCCATCGCGTTGCAGCTGACATGGGGGGATCCCATCGCGGTGAAGCGTTGGATCGATTTTTGCCGCGCTGCCGATACGCGGGCGGCCACCACCGCGCTGCTTTCCCCATTGCCAGGTTGGGTGAGTTCGTCCGCTGGCACGGCGGGCACCTGGATAAACAGGTCAAACCGATCGAGCAACGGGCCAGACAGCCGTCCCATATAATCCTCCCCACATTTGGGCGCCCGGCTGCAGGCGCGCGCGGCGTCTGCCAGATGGCCGCAGCGGCAGGGGTTCATCGCCGCCACCAATTGCACCCGCGCGGGGTAGGTGACATGGGCGTTGACCCGCGCCACGCTGACATGCCCGGTTTCCAGCGGCTGGCGCAACGCCTCCAAACAATTGCGGCCAAATTCGGGCAGTTCGTCCATAAACAGCACCCCGCCATGCGCCAACGACAGCTCCCCCGGCTTGGCCTTTAGCCCACCGCCGACCATGGCGGGCAGGGAGGCGGAGTGGTGCGGATCGCGGTACGGGCGGTTGGTAAGCAGCTGGCCATCTTTCAACAAGCCCGCCACGCTGTAAATCATGCTGAGCTCCAAGGCCTCATGCGGCGTGGTTTCGGGCAGCAGACCAGGCAGGCGGCTGGCCAACATCGATTTGCCCGATCCGGGCGGCCCCACCATCAGCAGATGATGACCGCCGGCCGCCGCCACCTCCAGCACCCGTTTGGCCACCGCCTGGCCCTTAACATCTTTCAGATCGGCGTTGTGGTTGCTGTTGCTGGGGCGATGGACGCGGTTATAGGCGGGGGTATCGGTGGGGGTGGGCAGCAGGTGGGTGCCCTTAAGATGGCTAAGCAGGCTTAGCAGGTTGGGGGCGGCCGCCACCGGCAAATCCTGCGCCCACAGCGCCTCACGGCCATTGGTTTGCGGGCAAATCAGCCCCAGCCCACGCCCCGCCGCGTTCAACGCCGCCGGCAGAACGCCGCCCACCGCCAGCAGGCCGCTGTCTAGCCCCAACTCGCCCAACGCCAGCCACCGCGCCAGCTCCTCAGCCGGAATCGCGCCCAGCACGCCCAGCACCCCAAGGGCGATCGGCAGATCAAAATGGCTGCCCTCCTTCGCCACATCGGCCGGTGCCAGATTCACCGAAATCCGCTTGGGCGGCAGGGCCATGCCGATGGAAAGCAGGGCGCCGCGCACCCGTTCGCGCGATTCGGCCACCGCCTTGTCGGGCAGGCCAACGATGGTGAAATTGGGCAAGCCATCCTGCAGCTGCACCTGGGTTTCCACCTCAATCACCTCAATCCCACGCAGCGCAACGGTGGCAACCCGTACAACCATCAAATATTCCCCTATAGGTTTGGTTGGGGCCAGTTTAGAACAGTCATACCGCTGTACGCCAGCCTTTTGGGTGGGCCTAATCCAGCAGCTTGCGGTATTCCTCCAGCGCATAACGGTCGGTCATGCCGGCGATATAGTCGGCGATTTGGCGGGCGATGGCCGGCTCGTCCAAGCCTTTCAGCTTGTCGCGCCAGCGTTCGGGCAGCAGGCCGGTATCGTTCATGAACTGTTCAAACAGGGCGCGCACCACCCGCCGCGCCTTGGCGGTCATGCGGTTGACGGTGCTGTGGCGGTACATGCGGATCATCAGCCAGCCGCGCAGGGTTTGGTAATAGGCCTGAATCTCGGGGGAAAAGGCAATCAGCGGCTGCCCCGCGCTGGCTACGGCTTGGCTGTTCTGCGGGGCGGCGTCGGCCAGGCGTTGCCCGCTGGCGGCCAGCAGATCATGGATCACCAGCCGCATCAACCGCCGCAACACCTCATGCTGACGGCGGGGGGATGACGCGGTTAGGGCGGGATAGGCGGCGTCCACCTCAGCCACCACCGCCGCAATGATCGGGAAGGTGGCGGCCAACTCCTCAAGGCTAAAGAATCCAGCGCGAATGCCATCGTCCAGATCGTGGGTGTGATAGGCGATATCGTCGGCCAGCGCCGCCACCTGCGCCTCCAAACTGGCGTAATCGCCAAGGCGCAGATCCCAATCCGCATCAACCGCCGCGATATGGGGCAGACCGGTGGTGTCCAGGATCGGGCCGTTGTGCTTCACCAAACCGCTCAGGCTCTCCCACGTCAGGTTCAGGCCATCAAAACGGGCGTAGCGCTGCTCAAGAAAGGTCAGCACGCGGCAGCTTTGGTCGTTGTGGTTAAAGCCGCCATAGGGCGCCATGCAGGCATTCAACGCCTCCTCCCCCGCATGGCCAAAGGGCGGGTGGCCAAGATCATGGGCCAGGGCGATGGTTTCCGCCAAATCCTCGTGCAACCGCAGGCTGCGTGCCACCGCCCGCGCCACCTGCGCCACCTCCAAGCTGTGGGTCAGACGGGTGCGGTAGTGGTCGCCCTCATGGTTCACAAAAACCTGGGTTTTGTATTCTAGCCGCCGAAACGCGGTGGAGTGCACGATGCGGTCGCGGTCTCTTTGGAAGGGGGCACGTTGGAAAAGAGCTGGCGCATCCTCCAAATCCTCGGCGAAGCGGCGTCCACGGCTGAATTCCGGATGGCAGGCATAGGGTGCTAACAGAGGTTGGGACATTTGGGCTTGATCCATTTGGGGCGGGCTATAGTCGTTTCAATTTAAAAAGTTACAGCTTGCGAAAATGTCATGAGATCGAGAAACGGAGCGGAGTGTACCCATAGGTACATGAGCACCGCAAGCGCAGAGCTCGTGATATTTGCAGCACTGTAGGTTTTTAAAGTGGAATGACTATATTGAAAAGGGCTGTGGATCCACCATATATAGGTTATGCTGTGGCAACAACCTACGCTTTGGGGAAAATAACGATGACAGATGCTTTGGAAAACCCCAGCCTAACCGCGGCGGCGGCGGCGCGCATCCGTGCGCTAAGGCTTGAGCAGGCGGCGGATGATCTGAACCTGCGTTTGTCGGTATCGGGGGGCGGCTGCCAAGGCTTTCAGTATCATTTTGCGCTTGAGGGGGGGGCGGCCGCCAGCGATGATCAGGAATTTGCCAATGGCGATGCCTGCCTGCGCGTCGATGAAACCTCGCTGGGGCTGCTGGGCGGCGCGGTAATCGATTATCAGGAAAGCCTGATGCAGGCCGGCTTTGTCGTCACCAACCCCAACGCGTCTAGCCGTTGTGGTTGCGGCAGCAGCTTTTCGATTTAACTGTTGGCGTCTTTGGCCAAGAACCACCCCGCCCTTCGGGCACCCCTCCGCAGAGGGGAATTTCCGACCTACTTATTCCCCTCCTGCGGAGGGGTGGCAGGCACAGCCTGACGGGGTGGTTCTTTCGGGGTGGTGTTATTTTTCAGCCGTTCCTTTTCGGCGGCGGGATCCAGCAGATCGGTGTTTTCTTTGCTGTTCAGATAGTCCCGCAGGTCCCACCAGCTGCTGTCATCCTTGCGTTCGCCGGCTTCTTGATCCAGCACCGCGCGGATATCGGGCTGCGCCTGTGCGGTTTTGGCCTTGGCCTTTAACGCCTGTTCTGCTGCACCCACCTCAACCCCAGATTCGGCCTGAGGCGGGGTTAGGCCAGGAATAATGGTTTTGGCGTCTTCTGCCGGCTTGGCACTGCCTGGTTTGGGCAGTTCAAAATAGGGCGCTGGCGGCATCGACAGCGGCGCGCGGCTGTAGACCGTAAAGGCATCCGGTTGTTGCTTGCCCAGCCCCAACTGCTCGCGGGCGGCGCTGCACCCCACCAGCGACAGACAGGCCAGCAAGGTTAGCAACAGCAGGGCGCGGTGGGGGGAAGAATCCGTCATGATGCTTTAGAACCTGGGTCAGAATCAGAAATTGGTTGAGGCGATCTTAAGCCAGCCAGCAGCAACAATGCAACGCCGATCGTAATCGCAACGTCGGCCAAATTAAACGCCGGCCAGTGGGCATCGCGCCAAAAGAAATCGAGAAAATCGACCACCGCGCCAAAACGCAGGCGATCGATCGCGTTGCCCAGTGCGCCGCCGATGATCAGCCCGCCCGCCCATTTGGCCAGGCTTCCTCCCTGCTGACCCGTATAGCGCCACAGCAGCACGCTTAACAGCAGCGCCAACCCCACCAGCGCATAAACCCCAACGCTAGCGTGTTGCTTGAGCATGCCAAAGCCAACCCCATGGTTCCACACCGGCGTCAGGTGGAAAAAGCTGGTGACGGCGATGCGTTGCATCGGGTCAAACAGCAGCTGGTACATCACCGATTTCAGCCATTGATCGCTAAGCACCACCAACAGCATGCCGATCAGCCGTGGATCGCGCAGCAGCTGGCGGAGGTTGGGGCGGGCAAGGGTGCGCATCATCTTAGGCCGCCTTTTCCGCCGCCTCTAACCCCGTCACCACAGTGGCGCAGCGGTGGCACAAATCGGGGTGCGCGGCAACGCTGCCAACCTCCAGCAGCACTTTCCAGCAACGCCCGCATTTCTCGCCCTCCGCCTGCGTCACGACCACGGCGGCATAGGGCACATCGGCGCACCGGAAGGCCTCGGCGGGTGCCGGTTCCCATGTCACGTCAGCAGCGGAGACAATCGCGATTTCCGCCAGATCGAAATGTTCAAGGGCGGTTTCGAGCTTGTTGCGGTCTACGTAAGTCTGATCCAGATACAGCGTTACCGCCGCCTGCAGCCCTGATCCGATCAATTTTTGCTGACGGGCTTGCTCCAACCCGCCTAAGATCACGCGGCGCAGCTTCAAGATTTCAGGCCACAGGTCGATGTTCAATTCCGTCACCGCGTTAGAGGGTGCAATCCATTCGGTCAAATGCACGCTGGTAATGCTGTTGCCCTCCGCAGTTTTTTTGCCATGTGGATAGCGCATCAACCACGCCTCCTCAGCCGTAAAGACCAGCACGGGGGCCAGCCAGCTGACCAATGCGTCAAAAATCTTGGCAAATACCTGCAGACTTGCCTGACGGGTGGGGCTGTCCGGCGCATCGCAATACAACACATCCTTGCGGATATCAAAATAGGTGGCGGAAAGATCGATCGCGCAGAAATGATGCAGGCGATGGATAAAATCAGGCCAGTCGAAATTGACGGCAGACCCGCTTGATAGCCCGACCAAATTGTTCAACAGCAACTTTTCCAACGCTGGCAGCTGGTCATAAGGAATCTCCGTCGCCGGCGGCTGCCAGCCATCCAGCGCGCCCAGCAGGAAGCGCAGGGTGTTGCGGAAGCGGCGGTACATATCCTGCATCGATTGCAAAATTTGCGGGCTGATCCGTGAATCCTCGGCCGTGTTGCTGACCGCCACCCACAGGCGCAGCACATCGGCGCCGTATTTTGCCACCACCTCCTGCGGGGCCACCACATTGCCCAGCGATTTGGACATCTTGCGCCCCTCGCCATCCATCACAAAACCATGGGTCAGCACGGCCCTATAGGGCGCGCGCGTCCGCAGGCCGCAACTGGCCAACAGGGAGGATTGGAACCAGCCGCGATGCTGATCCGACCCCTCCAGATACAAATCGGCGGGCCAGCTTAGGTCTGGCCATTTGGCACGGCCAGCATCACCCAACACAAAGGCCTGGGTCACGCCGCTTTCGAACCACACATCGACGATGTCGGTGACCTGTTCGTAATCTTCTGCGTTGTAGCCTTCGCCCAAAAAGGCGGCGGCGGGCAGGCTGAACCAGGCGTCTGCCCCATGTTCGGCAAACAGCTTCACAATGCGTTGATCGACCGCGTCGTCCCGCAACAACTGGCCATCCGCTTTTCTGACGAAATAGGGTATCGGCACGCCCCAAGTGCGTTGGCGGCTGATGCACCAATCGGGGCGCCCCGCCACCATGCTGCGGATACGGTTTTTGCTGACCTCAGGGTACCAGTTGGTCTCCTCAATCGCCGACAAAGCCTTATCCCGCAGCGAATCTCCTTCCTGATCCATGGCGATGAACCACTGCGGCACTGCGCGAAAGATCAACGGCGCCTTGGATCGCCAAGAATGGGGGTAGCTGTGCACATAGTCGTGGCGGGCGATCAGGGCATCGGCCTCCTGCAACGCCTCTGCCACCGTATCCGCCACCTTGAACACATGCTGGCCGGCAAACAACGGGGTGCTGGCGTCAAACACGCCGTCATCGCCGACATATTGATCCAAACTCAGGCCATGTTGTTGGCCCAAAACAAAATCGTCTTGGCCATGGGCGGGGGCGATGTGCACCAACCCGGTGCCCTGCTCAGCCGTGACAAAACCGGCGGGCAGCAGCGGCACGCTTTGGTCATAACCGCTGGCATGCAGCGGGTGACGGGCGATGCTGCCGCTCAACTTGTCACCAGACAGGCGGTGCAGGATGGTAAGGTCGGGGGTCTGCAGCACTTTGGCAAAGCTGTCGGCCAAATCCTCAGCCACCAACAGCTTGTCGCCGTTGTGTTCGATTAGCAGATAGGTCAGTTCAGGGTTAAAGGCAATCGCGCGGTTGCTGGGCAGCGTCCAGGGCGTGGTGGTCCAGATCACCGCATGGCTGCCGGCCAATTCGGCAACAGCAGGGGTCACCATCGGAAAACGCACGTAAACCGCGGCGCTGGTGTGGTCATGATACTCCACCTCAGCCTCCGCCAGCGCGGTTTTTTCCACCACCGACCACATGACGGATCGGCGGCCGCGGTACACCAGCCCCTTTTGCTTGAATTGCAGCAACTGATCGGCAATCACCGATTCGGCGCCAAAATCCATGGTCAGATAGGGGGTTTCCCACACGCCATCCACGCCCAAGCGTTGGAACTCGGTGGATTGCAGGCCCACCCAACGCTGCGCAAATTCGCGGCATTTTGCGCGAAACTCCAACACCGGCACATCATCCTTGGATTGTTTGGCTTTGCTGAACTGCTTTTCCACCTCCCACTCAATCGGCAGGCCGTGGCAATCCCAGCCCGGCACATACACCACCTGTTTGCCCGCCATCCGCTGCTGGCGGTTGATCATGTCTTTCAAAATTTTGTTTTGGGCATGGCCAACATGAATCGGGCCGTTGGCATAGGGGGGGCCATCATGCAGCACAAACGAGCCCTTGCCCTTATTGGCGTTGCGCAATTTGCCGGCTAGCCCCGTATCCCGCCAGTTGGCCAACAACCGCTCCTCCAGCTCCGGCAATTTGACATGCAGGGAAAATGCGGTTTTGGGCAAAAAGACGGTGGATTTATGATCTTTTTTGGGCGGCGGGGTGTCGGTCATGGCGGTTTGGCACAATATGGGTAAAAGCAAGGGAATGGTAGATGCTAGAATACCAAGCAGATTTTTACCAGCTGGTTGTTGAAGGCTTTATAGTCGTTTCAATTTAAAAAGTTACAGCTTGCGAAAATGTCATGAGGTCGAGAAACGGAGCGGAGTGTACTCTGCGTACATGAGCACCGTATCGCAGAGCTCATGATATTTGCAGCACTGTAAGTTTTTAAAGTGGAATGACTATACAATCACGGTTGCACCACTGGCGGCCTTGTGTAATGCTGCTACGCGCTTAGGAGTGTAGCTCAATTGGTAGAGCACCGGTCTCCAAAACCGGGGGTTGTAGGTTCGAGCCCTATCACTCCTGCCAAGCCAACATGGCTTTGCCAGCTTAAGATCCCGTAAAATCCAAGCTGGCCATGGCGTGGCAGGATGGGCAAATTGGCGCCCATTGTTGCTGCGTGGCGGCGCAGGCGTTGCAGGTCCAGCTGGCAGACTCTGGCGTTTTGGCGGCTTTGTCCAGCCATTTATAGGCCGCCTCCTTGCTGCCATGCTCAGATTTTTCCAGCACCGCCATCAAACGAAAGGCTTCTGGCACGGGATGTTGGTCAATTACCGACTGCAAGGCTTGCCGCGCCTTGCCCCATAATTTGCAGGCCAAGGCGGCCTCTGCAATCAACAACAGGCTGAACGGGTTTTGCGGCTGGCGGTTGGCCAGGGTTTCCGCGGCGCGCAGTTGGGCAAACACATCGGCCTTAGCGTTTAGGGCGGTGTGCAGCTCCAACAGTTCTTTTGAGGGGGCAATCTCCCACCATTTTTGCAGCAGGGCGCGGGCGGTGCGGCCTTGACCATCTTGCACCAACCTGGCCAACTCTGCCAAAGCCACGGGGCGATAGTCTGGCGCCAGGCGGAAGGCGGCGGCCACCAAGCGCGTCTTTTCTGCCGCGGCGGTTGGATTGGGTTGGTCGTCGTCGGTGGTGGTGTCAAGGATTTGCGCCCGTTGCAGCAGGATCACCGCCCGCCAACGCGCCAAGGCTGGCTTGGGCAATTGTTTGTCTTTTTGGATTTTGTCCAGAATTTCTTCCGCATCCTGCCATTTTTGGTTCAGCCCCAACCAAACAACCAGGCTTTGCCGCACCCACGCCACCTCAGGCTCCAAGCCATAGGCCTGACGCGCAATCGCCAATCCTACGCTCGGGTTGCTGTTTTTTTCGGCCTGTTGCAGCAGGCCACGCAGGGCGGGGATGCGGGTTTCGGGCACATCCAACATTTTGGTGTAAAGCGACGCGGCGGTTGTGCTATCCCCCGCCAACTCCGCCGACTGGGCGGAAAGCAGCATGGCAATCGGCTCACGCTTAACCAAACGGCTGGCACGATCGGCCAGTTTTTGTGCCTGACGGGTGTCGCCTGAGGCCATCGCCAACATCCCCTCACTCAGCGCGTTCAGGCCGCGTTCCAGGCGGCGGGTGTGACGGCGGCGACGGCGACGCAGCGGCCATTGCCACAGCCAACGCCCCAACCGATCCAGAAAGATGGCCAAGTTCATCAACAGCAGCAGCAAGACAACGCCGATAATGGCGCTGGTTTCCACCTGCCAGCCATGCCAACGGATGTCGATGGTGCCAGGCTCGGCCGCCAACCACCAAAAGCCCAGCACCAACAGCACCAGCAGCGCCAACAACAGCAAACGCCAACACCACCGCAGCAGCTTTTTCAATCCGTCATACAGCCGCATCGTTCCCACTTTCCGATTAATGTTGCGCCGCTTGCGCCATGGATGCCCCCACGCGTTGTTCCAAATCCTGCACCGCCTGTTCAGCCTTTAGCCTGGCGTTCAAGGCCCCGACCACCGTGTCCATCGCCGCCAAGCTGCGGTCGGGCAGATGCTGCATGGCGGCGTGGGTTGCCAGCAAATCGCCCTTGGCCAAGGCGGCCTCAGCCTCAGCCAGCACCGCGGCGACGCTGCCGGGTTCCGCATTGCTCAGGCTGGGGCGAACGGTGACCAAGTGGCGCAGCTGTTGCCTGGTCCAACGCCACCAACCAGACCCTTCTTGCGCGCTATCCTGAGCCGCCCCCTCCTGCCCCGCCCCCTCCTGCACAGCCCAAGCCTGGCGGACTGCCTCAGCAAACAGGTGCTGCAGCTGATTGCTGCTGGCCACCCCCTGCACGCTTAAGGATTGCAGGGTTTGCAGGCTTTCAGCCGCGCCGTTCAATTCTGCAGCCAGCAGGGTCAGGTTGCTGGCTTGGCTGCGAAAGGGCTGTCCGGTTAGCAATTGCCCACGAATTTGGCCAAGCAGCAGATAGGCCGCCTGTGACCGTTGCCAATGTTGCGAAAGCGCAAGCGATGCTTCAATCGCATCCAGCCTTTTCTGCAATCCATCCATCGCTGCCCGCAGGTTATCAACCTGTGGTGCCAAGGGTGGTGGAAAGAGACCACCAAATTTCTTTTCTAAGTGGGTTGCAACGGCCGTGTCCGTATCGTTTGGTTTTGGTGAGGCACCCATGCCAGATTCTTTTTCATTTTCGGCCAAACGCTTTTCCAACTCGGTAATGCGCTGTTTCAAAAAGCGGTTGGTGCGGTCGCTGTTGGTTAGCAAATCGGGATCCTGGCCTGCGGTTGGGGCTGGGGCACCAGGGGATGGCGGTGCAGCGGTTGCAGGCCCAGCCTCATCTGTTGCGATCGTCTCAGCCGCTGCCGCATGATCGGCCTGTTGCTTTTGCCACCATTGCCAGCCGCCAACCCCAGCCAAGGCCAGAATCAGCACCAAAAACACCCAGAACAGCCCATGGTTGTTGGATTTGTTGGTAGGGGATGCGGGATTGGTGGCCGACCCCTTTGCCTTGGATGCGCCCATATTGGATGCTAAAGACTCGCTGCGTTCTGCTTTTAATGCTGCGCCATCCGTTTTGGCCTGATCGGTTGTATCTGCCACTGCCTGATCTTTGCCGGACATGGTGACGGTTGGATCTTGTTTGATAGCGGAATCTTTTTTAACAGAAGACATGGGAAAGAAAACCTTGCAAGAAAATGATTGGCAAGAAAATGCGTGCACAGCAGTCTACGTCCTGCGCCAAAGTTCGACAAGCCGATCCAACAAACCGGCTTCGTTGAGGTGGTTGGCGATCAAGATGCGTTGCCAGTTCAGCGATTCCGCCGCCACCGATGCCACCGCGGGGCTAAGACAAATCGCGCTAAGCCGCTGATGAAGATCACCAAGGCCAGCCTGAATCACCGCGCGTTGATAGGCCCCAGCGGTTTGCGGGGCATAAAACAACACGCCGCTAAGCTTTTGCTGCTGCAGGGCGATGGTTGCGCCATCATCCAGCCTAGACTGCACAAGTTGTCGGTACAGCTTGGGTTGATGGATGGCAAATCCCTGTTGCCTCAGCAACGGCCAATCCTCAGCCACAAACCCCTCACCGGTGGGGTGCAGCAGGGCGCCGTTGGCGGGGCTTAGTTGACCAACAACCAAGGGTTCAAGCTGGTTGGCATTGCCGTTGCCGGTGATAACCTGACGATAGCCCAACTGATGGGCGAGGGTTGCGCTGGCCTCACCCACACAAAAAACCGGCTTGTCACGGGTGGGGTCGCCCGCTGCCCATTGATTCAGGCCATGCCGGCTGGTGATCAGCAGGGCTTGATATCCCGTTTCTGATGGCTGGCTGATCGCGATGGGCTGGATGACCACCATCGGCGCCAAGATCGCCTCAAACCCCAGTTGATGCAGCCGCGCCGCCGTTTGTTGCGCCTCAGCCAGCGGGCGGGTTACCAGAAAGCATGGCGGCATTTTGCCCTCTCTCCCTTAAGTGCACCCAAGCTGTTCAAGGGTTTCCTGCTGTTGGTCGATGCTGGCGTTGCATAGCAACACCGCGTCACATCCGGCTACCAGCGCCTGCACCGCCAAATCGCCATAGGAACCTTGCAATGCCTTCATTTCCAAATCATCGGACAGCAGCAGGCCGGAAAAACCGATATCTTGACGGATCACCTGCTGGATCACGGTCGGTGACAGGCTGACGGGGCGCGCCCCATCCACCGCGGTTAACAACAGATGCGCCGTCATCCCCCAGATCTTGCCCGCTGCCACCTCAGCCGCCAAATCCTGACAAAGCTGGCGGAAGGGGGCAAAATCGGTGCGTTGCAGGATGTCAAGCGGTGTATCCACCACCGGCAGGCTCAGGTGACTGTCCACCAACGCCCGCCCATGGCCGGGAAGATGCTTGATGATCGGCGTTACCCCCGCCGCCAACAACGCCTTGGCGTACACCGTTGCCAGCAGCGCGATCAGGGCTGGATCTTGGCCAAAGGCGCGATCGCCAATAATCGGGTCGGCGCCATCAATCGGCAGATCCATCACCGGGGCGCAGTTCACGGTGATGCCAGCCGCCAGCAGCATTTTGGCTTGCTCATTGGCTACCTGCTCCAACCCGCGAACCGCGCCCACGGCATCGCCCGCGAGATACTGCTGCCCGAAACTGGCCATGGGGGGGTGGGAAGGCCAATGGGGGGGGCGCAACCGCTGCACCCGCCCCCCCTCCTGATCAATCAGAATCGGCGCATCCGGCCGCCCAACCGCCGTCCGCAAATCCTGACAAAACTGGCCCAGTTGATCGGGGTTTTGGCAGTGGCGGGCAAAAACGATAAAGCCCCACGGCTGGTGCCGGGCGTACAAATCGGCCTCAGCGGGCAACAACACCGCCTCGCTCGCTGGCCCCAGAATAATCGGTTTAACTTTTGGGGGGAGAAGGCGGGGTGCGGTCATGATGCGCTGTCCATGGTGGTGAAGCTTTCCAATTCTGCCTCAGCCTCAGCCGCTGCCTGCAAATGCACGGCACGCAGGCGGGCTTGCTGGGTAAAGCCGGCGGTTGCCCGCTCAAATTGCGCCAGCCAATAAAGACCGGCCACCAGGGTGGGGCGGTGCAGGGGATCTTGGCGCCAGGTGATCAGGTGGGCGCGCAAACGGCTGGCCTGATGCAAAACCTGCGCCGCCAACAACCCACGCTGATGCTGTTGCCACAAAAGCTCGGCGCGACGAATTTCCAGCCGCGCTGCCTCATGGCGCAACAGCGGTGCCTGCTGCAACAGCTCGGCGGCCTGATCAATCGCCTGCCAGGCCTGGTTCAACCACTCCGGCTCGCGGTTCAGGCGGTAAAGCTCGGCATAGGCGGTGGTCAGCTGATACAGCAGGCAGGCGCGCAGGAAAACTTGCGCTGTGGGGATTTCCCTTAACCCCTCCTCAAACGCGCTAACCGCCCGCAACAACCAACGCTGGCCGTTATAGGCCTGACCGCGCAGCAGGGCGATGCGGCCGATTGACAGCTCCAACGCGTACCAACCATGTTCATCGCGGTTGTCGCGAATCGCATCCACCGCCTCCAACAACGGTTCGGCGCGGTCCCAATCATTGGGAAATTCCCAGTCCGCCGGCGCCGCCGCCAGCGCCAGCAGTTGGAACAGTTGCAGCCACGGCTCACCAAAGCTGGCCGGAAACCGCACCTGCTGCTGCAAAATCGCCAAATTCACCGTGGGCAGGGGTTGCAATTGGTTGGGGGGTAGGAACGCGGGGCTAAGGCTGGTAAAGCGCAGCAGCGCCCAGGCGCCATCATCCTCCACGCTGCCGGTCACCAGAATTTGCGCGCGGTTGGCGTCCAGCAACGCATCAATCGCGGTTTGTTGACGCGGCAAGGTCGTGGCATGGGTCACGGGAACGGGCGCGGCATGGCGCAGCCGGCGTTTGGTGCCCACCAAGCCCTGATGGTTCAGCGCCAGTTGCAACCGGCGGCCAACCGTGTCGGCTGGATCATGTTCCAGCTGGTACAACAAAAGCTGCAGCCCACTCCAGCAGGGAATGTCGCGCTGATTGCCGGCCCATAAATTGCTAATCAGCTGCCCCATCAACCCTTCTCGTCTTTGGTGAAAAAGCGGCACGGTTAAAAATCGGTGCAACGCCCATCGGGAGTGGTCCAATCGCCATGACGGGTAGGTTCCAGGCCGCCATTGCCGCCAATTTCTTTGGGCCAATCGCTCAAGTTTGGTGGAGTTACGGGCTTGTCCTGTGGGTTGGGTTCAGCCGCCAATTGTTGGCGCAGCAGCGCGACCGCATCGTCCAATTTGTCCACCCATGGCCCGCCAGCCTGCGCCATTTCTGGCCGTCCGCCGCCACCCTGGCCACCAATCACCGGCAGCAGTTGGCGCACCAGGGCCACCGCGTCAAAGCGCGCGGTCAAATCCGCGCTGACCGCAATCACCAACGACAATTTGCCGCCATCGGTGGTGGCCACCAGCACCACGCCGGAACCCAAATCTTGTTTGAAACGATCGGCCGCGTCGCGCAGCTTGGCCACCGGAAAATCAGCCAGCAAGCGGCTGACGAACGACACCCCGTTGATCGATTCCGCCTCAACCTCTGTGTTGGCGCCGCCGCCCGCATTGCCAGCACCAGCAACCGCCAGCTGGTGGCGCATTTGCCCCAGTTGTTGCTTAAGATTTTGTTGATCGCTCAACAACGCCTCAACCCGTGTTAGGCACTGGCCGGTTTGGGTTTTCAACCGGCTGGCGATGGCGTTAAGCGCGCCGATTTGCTGCGCCACCCAATCCTGTGCCACCTGACCGGTCAAGGCCTTAATGCGGCGGATGCCGGCGGCCACCGAATTTTCCTCAACAATTTTAAACAGCCCGATATCGCCGGTTGCCTGCACATGGGTGCCGCCGCACAGCTCGGTGGAGTAGCTGGCGGCCTGATCCGACCCCATGCTGACCACCCGCACTTCATCGCCGTATTTTTCGCCAAACAGCGCCATCGCGCCGGCCTGCACCGCCGCATCGGGGGTCATCAGGCGGGTGGTGGCGGGGGTGTTGGCGCGAATCTGTGCGTTCACCATATCCTCAACCGCTTGGATCTCCTCAGCCGTCATGGCCTTGGGGTGGCTGAAGTCAAAGCGCAGAAAATCAGGCGCCACCAGCGATCCCTTTTGGGTAACATGCTCGCCCAGCGTGCGCCGCAAGCTTTCATGCAGCAGGTGGGTGGCGGAATGGTTGGCGCGCAGCCCGCCGCGATGCGCCGCACCCACCGCCAGCTTGGCCTGGTCCCCTACCCGCAGGGTACCGCTTTGCACCGTTACCTGATGCACATGCAGGCCATCGACCGGCTTTTTGGTGTCGGTGACCTCTGCCACCGCGTGATCACCCACTGTAATCAGGCCGATATCGCCCTGTTGCCCGCCCGATTCGGCGTAAAAAGGCGTCTGGTTGAAAATCAGGCTGCCGGATTGCCCCGCGGTTAAGCTTTCTACCGCCGCCCCATCCTGCACGATGGCCAGCAGCTGGCCGCTGGCGGCTTCGGTGCTGTAGCCCAAAAATTCGCTAACCCCATGTTGTTCTTTAAGATCAAACCACAACGCGCTGGTTTGGGAATCGCCGCTGCCCGCCCAGGCCTTGCGCGCCGCCGCCTTTTGCACCGCCATCGCGGCATCAAAACCCGCTTGATCGACGCCGATCCCCTTTTCCCGCAGCACGTCGTTGGTTAAATCCAACGGAAAGCCAAAGGTGTCGTACAGTTTAAAGGCGATGGCGCCATCCAGCGTGCCGCCGTGAGCCAGCTTATTGGCCTCCTCCGCCAACAGATGCAGGCCGCGTTCCAAGGTATCCAGAAAACGCTTTTCCTCCAACGCCAAACTCTCCACGATCAGCTTTTCGGCGCGTACCAGCTCGGGATAGGCCTCCCCCATCATGCCGCGCAACACCGGCACCAGGCGGTGCATAAAGGGGTCGCGAATACCCATCTGATGGCCATGACGCAGGGCGCGGCGGATAATGCGGCGCAGCACATAGCCCCGCCCCTCATTCCCCGGCAGCACCCCATCGGCGATCAGGAAACTGGCGGCGCGCAGATGATCGGCAATCACCCGATGGCCAAAACGATGCACGCCATCCGGATCGGTCTTGGTGAAATCCGCGCTGGCCTCAATCAAGGGGCGCACCAAATCGGTGGCGTAATTGTCGTAGCTGCCCTGCAGCACGCTGACAACGCGTTCAAAGCCCATGCCGGTGTCGATCGATGGCTTGGGCAGGGGGACGCGGCGGCCATCGGCCAACTGCTCATACTGCATGAACACCAGGTTCCAGATTTCCTTGAACCGGTCGCCATCCTCATCAGCGCTGCCAGGGGGGCCACCGGCCAAATCCTCGCCACAATCCACAAAAATCTCGCTACAGGGGCCGCAGGGGCCGGTGTCCCCCATGCTCCAGAAATTGTCAGAGGTTGCGATGCGGATGATTTTTTCCGGTGCCAAGCCGGCGATTTTCGTCCACAGCTGCGCCGCCTCCTCATCCTCATGATACACCGTTACCAGCAGGCGATCGATCGGCAGCTGGTAGTGTTTGGTGATCAGTTCCCAGGCATGGGCAATCGCCTGTTCCTTAAAATAATCACCAAAGGAAAAATTGCCCAACATCTCAAAGAAGGTGTGGTGGCGGGTGGTGTAGCCCACCTGATCCAAATCGTTGTGTTTGCCGCCTGCCCGCATCGATTTTTGCGCGCTGGTCGCACGGCTATAACCCCGTTTTTCCTGACCGGTAAACACATCCTTGAACGGCACCATGCCGCTGTTGACGAACAGCAGGGTGGGATCGTTGCGCGGCACCAGCGGCGCCGATGCCACCACCTCATGTTCATGGCTGGCGAAATAATCCAAAAAGGTACGGCGAATGTCTGCGGCTTTCATGGGCACCATAGTAAACACAGCTGGCGGCAATGGTCAAAAGCTTTAGCGTTTAGATTGGCGCCAATGTTCCACATTTTTTAAATGCTCGGCATAGGTTTTGGCAAAAACATGCCCGCCTTCAGGGCTGGCAACAAAATACAACTCCTCCCCCAATACCGCTGCTGCTGCCGCGTTTAGGGATGCGCGGCCGGGGTTGCCAATGGGGCCGGGCGGCAGGCCGGTGATGCGATAGGTGTTATAGGGATCCTCAATGGTTAGATCCGCCTTGGTCAGCGGGCGTTTCGCCCCCCCCTGCGCGCTGCTGGCGATTTTGCTTTCAATAGCATAGGCCACGGTGGGGTCGGCCTGCAGCTTCATGCCAAGCTTCAGGCGGTTGTAGTAAACCGCTGCCACCCGCGCACGTTCAGCCGGCACTGGCGTTTCCGCCTCAACAATGCTGGCCAGAATCAGCAATTCCTGCGGGCTTTTCAGCGGCAGTTGCGGTGATCGTTGCGCCCAGGCCTGTGCCAGCGCCCCATCCATCGCCCGCTGCATCCGTGCCAGCACCGCCCCGCGGTTCTCCCCCCAACGATAGGCATAGGTTTCCGGCAGGGCGCTGCCCTCAGCTGGTGTGGTGGCCAGCGATCCTACCAAGGCCTCAGCCGCGCCCAGTTGCGCCGCCAATTCCCAGCTCTTGGCACCCTCAATCAAGGTAAAAAGCCGCTGGTACACCTTGCCGTTGGCCATGGCCTGCGCGGTTTGCATGCCGGTTTGGTCTGGCTTAATTTCGTATTCGCCGGCCTGAAAGCGGTGGTTCAGGCCAAGGGCGACGCTGCCCACCACAAAGGCATTGGCGCTGGGGATTACCCCCGCCGCCTGCAGCTGCCGCGCAATGGCCTGCACCCCCGTTTTGGGCGCGATGACCAGCAATTGCCTCTCCCCCCGATAGGGCACCGACAGATACACCATTTGCAGGCTGAACCAGGCGATTCCCCCCGCCAAAATCAGCATGGTTAGCAGCAGCAGGCGTGGCCAGAAACGTTTGGGGACAGGGTTTTCTAAGGAAAGCATCGGCAAAATTCAGCGGGTAAACAGTCAAAACGGCCTTCATACTGCCCGACTTGGCTCGCTTGTCCAGCAAAAACAACTTTTGGTCTACCCAAAGCTCTGATCTTGGGTTAAGACAAATGACAGGCCAAGTTTTGCCGTCATACCCTTATCGCCAACTCCCCCCTATTTTCTGAGTGCGCCCTGATGAAAACCTCTTTCGCTTCCATTGTTGTGCTAACCGCCGCCCTTTTGGTAACGCCCTTGTGCTCGCCCAGTTTTGCCGCCGAAACAGCTACCAAGAAAGCCGCCGCTGACAACGCCGATCTGTATGAGCAGCTGAACCTGTTTGGCGATGTGCTGAACCGCGTGCGCGATGATTATGTTGAGGAGGTGGCGGATAAAAAGCTGATCGAAACCGCGATTAACGGCATGTTGGTGTCGCTGGACCCGCATTCCAGCTATATGAATGCGGACGAGTTTCGCGACATGCAGGTGCAAACCCGCGGCAGTTTTGGTGGCTTGGGGCTTGAGGTGACGCAGGAAAATGGCCTGGTCAAAATCGTATCGCCGATTGATGACACGCCGGCGGCCAAGGCCAATTTGCAGCCCAACGACCTGATCACCCATATTGATGGCCAGCCCGTGGCCGGCACCAGCTTGAACGAGGCGGTTGAGAAAATGCGCGGCCAACCGGGCAGCAGCGTGAAGCTGACCATTCGTCGTGCCACCAAGGAGCCCTTTGACGTCAGCCTGACCCGCGCCATCATCAAAATCACCTCAGTCCGCTCGCGGATTATTCAGGGCGATGTGGGCTATATCCGCGTCACCGTGTTTAACGAACAAACCGATGTTGGCATCAAAAAGGCCGCTGAGGATTTAAAGGCGGCGAATAAGGGCAAATTGCAGGGACTGGTGTTGGATCTGCGCAACAACCCGGGCGGCCTGTTGGATCAGGCGGTGTCGGTATCGGATGAATTCCTGACTGAGGGCGAGATTGTATCGACCCGTGGCCGCAAAAAAGATGACGGCCAACGGTTTTTTGCCAAATCTGACCAGCTGTTTGCCGATGTGCCGATGGTGGTGCTGATCAACGGCGGGTCAGCCTCAGCCGCTGAAATCGTCGCGGGCGCGCTGCAGGATCACCACCGCGCGGTGGTGTTGGGCAGCAAATCTTTTGGCAAGGGATCGGTGCAAACCGTGATTCCCCTGCCTGGCCATGGCGCGATGCGCCTGACCACCGCCCGGTACTACACCCCATCGGGTCGCTCGATCCAAAACACCGGTATTGAGCCCGACATCAACGTGCCGGCGGCCAAACTGGAATTGATGGATGAATCCAAACGCCGGCGTGAGGCGGATTTGCCAGGCGCCCTGACCAATGATCAGCAAAAGCAAGCGGACAAGGATAAGGCGGCGGCCACCACTGTTCCCGCCTCACCTGCGACGCCGCCCGCTGAGGCCAAACCGGCACCAGGCACTGGGTCAGATAACGATGCGCTGGCCACTGCGGACAACAGCGGTGCCAAGGATGCGCAGGATTACCAACTGGCACGCGCCGTAGACTTGCTGCGCGGGGTGGCGAAATTTCAGCAGATCAACACCGCCCCCAAGCCCTGATCCACCAATGATAGGGGGGGCGGCAGAGAAAGGTGGTGATGAAGGAATCGACCTATAACGGCAACAAAAAGCCTGCGCCGCTTTGGCCGCGCCATGTGGTGTTGTTGAATCTGCTGCTATTGGTGCTTGCGATCGGTTGGGCAGTGGCAAGTCAGGAAGACACCCTGCACCACCGCGCGATGGCGATTCCCACCGCGATCGCTGAGATTCCGCCAGAATTGTTGGAGCATGCCAACACCGAAGTGGCACGTACCAAACAGGAGCTGGGCCAAATCAACGACGATCGCCCCCGTGATTTGCCATGGCAACGCTTTGCGGCACCCTTTGATCTTAGCGACAAACGGCCAAGAATCTCGGTTCTCCTGACCGGTTTGGGGTTGCAGCACCAAAACACCACGCAAATGCTGCAAACCTTGCCCAGCCAAGTCAGCCTGGGCTTTTCCAGCTACAGCCGCCAGCTTATGGATTGGTTGCCCTATACATTGGGGCAAAAACGCGAGGTGTTGATTGATATACCGGTTGAGGCCAGCGTGGCCTTGGGCAAAAGCGCCAAAGCTGGTTCGGTGGATGATGCCGGCCCCTTTGCGCTTAGCGCCGGCCTGAATACCCCGCAAAATCTTGCAAGGCTCGATTGGCTGTTGGGGCGCGCGGATGGGGCGGCGGGTGTTACGCCCAGCGTGGGGGACAGCATTTGGCATCCTGGTCAAACCATGACCGCGCTGTTGGGCAATCTGCGTGACCGCGGGTATTTGGTAACAACGGGGGACAAGGCGGTGGCTGCAGCCAGCTTGGCGGCGGGGGTGCCAACCGTTTTGCTAAGCATTTTGTACAACGAACCGATTGATGAATCCCTGCTGAACGCGGAATTCGCCAGGTTGGAAGCGATCGCCAAAACCAGCGGCAGCGCCAGCATCAGCATGCCCGCCTATCCCGGATTGATGCGCCCCCTGCTGGCCTGGACCGCCAAGCTCAACGAACGCGGTTTTGCCCTAGCCCCCCTGACCGCGATTGCGCAATGGAAGCCGTTAAACCCTACCAAAGCTGACGATCCCAAATCTGCTAAACAGGAAAAAGCGCATGGTCACTGATGTTTTTGACGACCATCCCATCGATCAAACCGAACGCTTGGACAATGGACGCCTGTACCGTTTGGGGGTGGGCATTGCCCTGCGCAACCCGGGGGGGCAAATCTTTGTCGGTCAACGCAGCGATCAGGCGGATGCCAGCTGGCAAATGCCGCAGGGCGGCTTGGACGCGGGTGAAAGCCCGCTGCAGGCGCTGTGGCGTGAGTTGGCGGAGGAGGTGGGTATTGGCAAGGCGCAGGTCAAACTGGCCGCCAGCTACAACGCCCCCGATCAGGGTTGGTCGCGTTACGACTTTCCCGATGATTTCCAACCAACGGTGTTGGGCGGGCGCTACCACGGCCAATGCCAACGATGGTTTGCACTGGATTTTGTGGGGGATGACGCGGATATTCGCCTGGACGCCATCCCACCGGCGGAGTTTCGCGATTGGCGCTGGGTGGATGCGGTGGAGCTGCCCGGCCTGATCGTGCCGTTTAAACGGGAGCTCTATCAACAGCTGCAGGGCTGGTTGGCGGAATTGCCACCCCCCAGGGGTTTGCGATAAAAAACCACCCCGCCCTTCGGGCACCCCTCCGCAAGAGGAGGGGAATTTAGAGGCTCCCTTACTTATTCCCCTCCTCTTGCGGAGGGGTGGCAGGCGAAGCCTGACGGGGTGGTCCAAATGCTCAGTTCCTAAACGGCCGTTAGCACCCATCCATCTGGTGTATCTGGTGATGGACGCACCGTTGCCCATCCCCCCATCGGCAGGGGCTTGTTGATCGCGCCATGACCGATCGGCAACCCCGTCAGCACCAAGATATCGGGGCAGAGCTGGCGCAGCAACGCCGCCGCCTCTGCCACCCAGTTTTTGCCCTGAACATCAACCAATTCACCCAACAGAATCGCCCGCACGCGGGTTAAGCGCCCCGACTGGTGCAAATGGCGCAGCATGCGATCGATGCGATAGCCCGCCTCCTCATACTCCTCAAGCGCCAAAATCACCGGTTCTGGGCTTGCAGGATCCAATGGATCGTGCGCGGTGGCCAGCAAATGTTGCAGCAGGCATAAATTGCCAACCACCAGCCGCCCCTCAACCGGTGGGTCCCCCTGAATTTCTGGATTGGGAGTACGCCAGACAAGGGAAAAGGGCGCTCCGCTTAAAGCTGCTTGCCATTCCGCCATGCCCCCCGCCAACAAGCTGCCCAACATCGGGCCATGCCAGCCAATCAGGCCGGCGTGCAGGGCTTGGGCGGCCAGCAATACCGTGGCATCACTGAAGCCGCACAGCGGTTTGGCGGCGGCGCGCACGGTTTCCCAATCTTTTTCGCTCAGCAGATCAACCCATTGGCTGCAACCATAGCCGCCACGGGCGCACAACAGCGCGTCGATGGTGGGATCTTCAATCAGCTGCAAAAAGGCGTCGCGTCTGGCCCCTGCGCTGCCCGCCATATCACCCGTCAGGCTGTTTGGCTCGATCAAACGGGTTTGCGGGTGCAGCGTTAGCTGAAATCCTGCTGCCTCCAAGGCCTTGATGCCGGTGCCAAGCTTGGCAAAATCCACCGCCCAGGCCGGCGCCAACACCCCAATTCTGCCCCCCATGGGTAACGGCTTTGGCCAGATCATCGCGGCGGTCATGGTGTGTCTCAAGATAAGGCCGATTAGCCGAAAACGCTGGCCATTGCGCAGATTTATACAAAAACTTGCCAATTGAAGCAATCTTTGTTAAAAAATTCCCGTCGCTTGCTGCACCTACCCAAAGCTGTAACCCCTGTATGCGACAATTCGGGTTAAAATCGGCTTTTTTGGTTTGCGTATAGGATTGGTGTTTTTGAGACATTATTGGCGCCATAGGCCTGGTTTCTGCTGCAATGCGGCCTCGCGGTTGTTGCTTTTGGCCCTGTTGTTGCTGATCGGGTTTGGCCGCCAAGGCGCGCAGGCCGCCGACAGCTGCACCCCCTATTTGATTCAGGCTGAGCAATATTACCAGATGCCCACCGGTTTGCTGCGCGCGATCGCCCAGTTGGAAAGTGGCGGCGAATATGGATACCCATGGGCATGGGCCATTAACGACGGCGGCAAGCCGCGTTTCCCCACCAATTATGGCGACGCGATTAACCATTTGCGCACCATTCAGGGCAAGGCCAAAAAGGATATTGCGGTTGGCTGCATGCAGATCCACATGCGTTGGCATGATGACTATTTTAAGGCGCCGGAATGGGCGTTGAACCCCTATTACAATGTTTGGTACGCCGCGAATTATCTGTACCGCCTGCGCCTTAAGCACGGCAATTGGACCGATGCGGTTGGCCGCTATCACGCCAGCAATAAGGCCGCGCAACGCGCCTATATCTGCGGGGTTTGGTCGAATTTAAACAAATTGTATGGACAAAAACCCGATAACCGTGGCAATTATTGCAGCCAAAGATAAACCCAGCGGGGAACCCCCACTCCATGCAAAATGCCCCCCTGATCGCCACCGGTCTTGAGCAGGATCAGCGCCCCTGGGGCTGGTATCACGTGCTGGCGGTGGCCGATCATTTTAAGGTCAAGATGTTGGAGGTCTTGCCAAAATCGCGCCTGTCCTTGCAACGTCACCAACACCGCCAAGAATACTGGGTGGTGGTGCAGGGCGTGGCTGAGGTCACGGTGGATGAGCAGGTGCAAACACTCACCATCGGGCAATCGGTGCATGTGCCGGTTGGCGCGGTTCACCGCCTGGCCAACCCCGGCGACACCCTGCTGCTGGTAGCCGAAATCGCCACCGGTGTGTATGTGGGCGAGGATGACATTGAACGCCTGGCCGATGATTACCAGCGAGTTACGCCTGCGGTTTCTGACGAGCTTTAGCGGGCGCCAGCTAGCGGAAAAAATACACCAGCAGGGCCAGCAGCAAGCCCACCGCTGACCCTATGACCAGCGCCAAAGAATCGGTGAACATGCTGGGCAGCAGCCCTTTCAGAAATTTTTTGATAAATTTTTTCATCAGCGATTGGTTTCCGTAGCCGCAACCAAGCCTTGGCCAACCGTTAGGATTTCCTCCACCGAATCGCTGGTGGCATCCGCGGTCAGGATTTGTTGCCAAGCTAGGCCGCTGCGTTTGGCCAGACCGCTTAGCACCCGGCCGCTGCCCACCTCAACCACCGTGTCCACCCCACTGGCGTGCAGGTTTTGCATGGTTTCGCGCCAACGAACCGGCTGGCACAACTGCTGCACCAACAGGGGTTTGATGGCCGTGGCGGATTGGCAGGGGGCGGCGGTGACGTTCATGATCACCGGCACCGATGGGTCGGTCAGGGCAACGCTGGCCAGCGCCTGCTGCAACTGTTCGGCCGCGCTGGCCATCAGGGGCGAATGAAAGGCACCGCTGACGTTCAGCGGCATCCAGCGCACTTTGGGCAGGGCGCCTGCCAGCTCACCCGCGCATGCCAGCGCCGCCACCTCACCGCTTAGCACCAATTGCCCATCGGCGTTGTCGTTGGCCGCCACGCAAACCCCAAGCTTGGCCGCCTCTGCAATCAGCGCCTGCGCATCCGAGGTGCTGGCACCCAACAGCGCCGCCATGGCTCCGGGGCGCGCCAAACCTGCCTGTTTCATCAACTGCCCCCGCAAATGCACCAGGCGAATCGCCGCCAGCCAATCCAACGCGCCCGCCGCTGCCAGGGCGCTGTATTCGCCCAGCGAGTGTCCGGCGACAAAGCCGCTGTGTTCCGCCGTGTTAAAGCCAAATTCCTGCTGCCACACCGCCAATACCGCCAGGCTTACCGCCAGCAAGGCGGGTTGGGTGATCGCGGTATCGGTCAGGGCTTCAGCATCCTCCCCCCACATCAGCTGCGACAGGGGCAGGTTCAGCGCGTCATCAAAGCGGGCAAACCATTCCGCGGCGATCGGAAAGTTGTTGGCCAACGCCCGCCCCATGCCCAATTTTTGCGATCCCTGCCCGGGAAAAACCAATGCAACCGCCATGATCGTTGTCCTCGTTGTGAATTTGCTTACCCGCACCCTAAATTTGCTTGCGCTTGCATGCAAGATGAAGTTGGCAAAATCGGAAAAAACCGTGGCTCATTCCGCTGCGCTCACACCACTTTTTTCTAATCGAGCTTGACCGCCTACCCCCTACTTATTGGCGTGGGCCTAGTCAGGTTTGGTGAATCAAACCTGTTATTTATTAGGGGCCAGTTGACCGATGAAGGGTGATGCAGTAATCATCAATACATGGCACGACCAAAAAGCACACCCAAAACCAACCGCGTGACTGTCAGCTTAGATGATGACGGCTACGAAGCCTTGAAGACCCACGCCGAGCAAGAGGACGTTTCAATTTCCTGGCTGATTCGCCGAGCCGTCAACGACATGATTTCCGTCTGGTCAGATTCTACCACAAAAAAACGGAGCGGAAAATGAGCGAAAGAAAGCAAGCCATGAAATCTATAGAGTTGTTCGCCGGTGCCGGCGGCCTTGGCCTTGGCCTGCATCGCGCTGGCTTCGAGCCGGTGAAGGTTGTTGAATGGGATCATGATTGTTGCGAAACCATCCGCGCCAATCAGGTCAGCGGCATCGCAAACATTCGTACATGGCCGTTGGTCGAAGGTGATATTCGCGCCGTTGATTTTGAGAGCTACGAAGGTAAAATTGACCTTATTTCTGGTGGCCCACCCTGCCAGCCCTTTTCATTGGGCGGCAAACATGGGGTTTATGACGATGCGCGGGATATGTTCCCCCAAGCAATTCGAGCCGTCCGTCAGGCGCAGCCCAAGGCCTTCATATTTGAGAACGTGAAGGGCCTCACCCGCGAGGCGTTCCGCAACTATTTTGAATACATCCGTTTGCAGATGGAGCACCCGGAGCTGGTCGCCCGCAAAAGCGAAGACTGGGCCGATCATCTGGTCCGGCTTGAGCGGCACCACACCGGGGGCAAACGCGATGGTTTGCATTATCAGGTTGTCACCCGCGTTCTAAACGCCGCTGACTACGGCGTCCCGCAGAAGCGCGAGCGCGTGATTTTTGTTGGATTCCGTGATGATCTCGGCATCGAGTGGGGTTTCCCGGAAGAAACCCATTCGCTTGAGGCCCTGTTGTGGGAGCAAGTCCAAAGCGGCGATTATTGGGAGCGGCATAAAGTCGCCAAAAAAGCCCGCGTAGTGTCGGCCCGCATGACCGGTCGCAGCGAGCGGATGGACGAACGCCCCACCACCCTGCCCTGGCTTACCGTGCGTGATGCGTTGCACGATCTACCAGACCCCGAACGCCAGCCCACGGCCAGCACGAAGCACAGCAACCACCGTTTTCAGCCCGGCGCAAAATCCTATCCCGGCCACACCGGCAGCCCCCTAGACGAGCCGGCCAAGACATTGAAGGCCGGCGTTCATGGCGTCCCCGGCGGCGAAAATATGTTGCTTCGCCCCGACGGCACCGTCCGTTATTTCACCGTCCGGGAAAGTGCCCGCTTGCAGACCTTCCCCGATGATTATTGTTTCACGAGTTCCTGGACAGAAGCGATGCGCCAGATTGGCAATGCCGTGCCCGTGACCCTTGCCAACCTAATCGGCAATAACGTGGCCGACAAACTAGAAAAGAGAAATCATGCGCCACGATGATAAAGAGATAAACTCTGTTAGCGAGTTGCTGACCGCTTTGCGGGAAGTATCAAGTCAGCGCGAGCTGCTATGGTTTAGGGGGCATGCCGTAAAAGATTGGAAACTGATTCCATCTTTGGCACGAAACTTGGATAATCTTCCAAAAGAAACAGAAATTATAAAGAGATTTATTCAGCTGGCGGTTCCACATATGACCGAGGAAACACCACGTGACGATTGGGGATGGATTTTTTTGATGCAACATCATCGTGTTCCAACGCGATTGTTAGACTGGACTGAGTCTCCATTGACTGCCTTATGGTTTGCGGTCAATTCCACTGAAATTCATAAGGACACTGACGGCGCGTTTTGGTGCATGGCTCCATTGGCCCTAAATAAAGAGGCCCGGTTTCGCGGTCGGCTTGACACAGAGCTGCCGGGGTTTAGTAAGGACGATGTGCTTGATGGCTGGTTGCCTGATCGACAAGATCAAGGAGTAGGGCAAAACCCAGTGGCCGCCACTGGCCCGCGGAATTCGCCCCGGATGGCTGCGCAGCTAGGAAATTTTACGATCTTTCATCGAGGGTCGGCCCCAATTGAAGAAATTGGAGAGAAAAAACATATATGGAGGTTTGTTATTCCAGCTACCGCGAAATCGAAGATAGCAGAGGATCTAAAGATACTCCGCTTTACAGAGCTAACCCTGTTTCCTGATCTTGATAGGGTTGCAGCAATTACCCGGGAGATACTGTCATGATGAGGCCGTTTAGGATGACCCGTATTAGCGAGCCTGAAAACAGTGCTTGGCGTCTTTTCAGAATTCGCGGAACAATTCAAACAGACCCAGAATATCAGCGTTCAAGTGATATTTGGACAGAAGAAAAAAAACAACTGCTTATCGACACCATTATCAATGGTTTTGATGTGCCTAAACTTTATTTTCACAAATTCCCTGTTCCAATTTCTCTAGCTGAAAACACATACGAATATGCCATTATTGATGGAAAACAGAGGCTAGAGGCTATCTGGGGGTTCATCGATGGGAAGTTTGCACTCTCTTTGGATTTTGAGTGTCTTTCAGATCCATCCCTAACTGCTGCGGGTCTTACCTACGCGGATCTTAGTAAAAATTTCCCTGATTTGCGCAATGCTCTTGATAGCTATGGTCTTACAGTTGTTTGCATCGAAACTGACGACGTAGAAATTATTGAAGATATGTTTTCACGTCTCAACGAAGCTGTGCCGTTGAGCGCCGCAGAAAAAAGAAACGCAAAAGGAGGGCCTGTTCCACCAGCAATTAAAATGCTTACCTCAACCAATTTTTTTAAAAATAAAGTTCCTTTTGAAAACAACAGATATCGTCACTATGACTTGGCCGCAAAATTTTTGTTTTCTGCAGAAAAAGATAAAGTTGTAGATACAAAAAAAAGAACTCTCGATAAATACGTTGTTGAATGGGCTGAAAAAAGCAATCGTACTCAGACCCTGCCATCCTACGAAACCGCAAGAGAAATTCTTGATGACATGTCAAGAGTCTTCACAGATAAGGATGGTCTACTTCGTCAAGCAGGAGCAGTAGCTCTATACTTTCATCTTTTTAGGATTGCGAAATCAGATGGCTGGACAAGTGAAATTAGCAGAAGCTCACTGGAAGAATTTGAACAACAGAGACTTAAAAATAGATCATTTGCAGAAAACGGTGAGAATGGAAACATTGAGCTTATTGAATATGATCGATACGCGCAGTCTTCAAATGATCCTTACGCTGTTAAAATAAGACTAAGGACACTCCTAAATTTTGTTTTTAATCGACCTGTTAATATCGAAGATCTTTAAAAAATATCAGTCGTCAAGCATGGGATCATCAGGCCTGCGTGCGCTACGCTCACGCACCCGAAGGGCGACCTCGCAACGGGCGGGGGTGATGTTGCTATGCTTGACGTTGGGTCCCTAAAGGTATCATCAAACAAGGCTCCCACAGGGCTACGGATACAAAAACCGCCGTTTGCTTATAACGCAGTTTTGCCCGCTTCTGCTGGCCGACGCAAGATTGGATTAGACGCCCAGGCAAAATTGGGTTTATACTGCGCCCAGCTTTTGCTCCCTTCATGATTTTCAGCCTGTTTTGAACGAGTCTGTGTCCATGTTCCAAACCCCCTTTTGGCTCTCCTATGGTCTGCCGGTGCTGCACAGCGGCCTGTGGATTGTGCTGTTGATTGTGCCGCTGTTGGTGGCGATTGCCCTGCTGACTTATGTTGAGCGCAAGGTGTTAAGCGCGGTGCATTTGCGCCGTGGCCCCAATGTGGTCGGGCCCTTTGGTCTGTTTCAGCCCTTGGCCGATGGCCTGAAAATGCTGGCCAAGGAAACCATTATCCCCACCGGTGCCAACCGCCTGTTGTTTTTGCTGGCGCCGGTTCTGACCTTTGTGTTGGCGCTGATGGCCTGGGCGGTGATTCCGTTTGATCAGGGTGTGGTGTTGGCGGACATCAACGTGGGGCTTTTGTATATTTTTGCCATTTCGACGCTAAGCGTTTACGGCATTATCATCGCCGGCTGGGCCAGCAACTCCAAATACGCCTTTCTGGGCGCCCTGCGTTCGGCCGCGCAGATGATTTCCTATGAGGTGTCGATCGGCTTTGTGTTGGTCAGCGTGCTGCTTAGCGTTGGATCGCTGAATCTCAGCGATATCGTGCTGGCGCAGAAAAACCTGTGGTTCGCGCTGCCCCATTTTCCGCTGTTGGTGATTTTTTTCGTGTCGATGCTGGCGGAAACCAAGCGCACCCCCTTTGATCTGCCTGAGGGCGAGTCGGAGTTGGTGGCGGGCTATTTCGTGGAATATTCGGCGCTGACCTTTGGCCTGTTCTTTTTGGCCGAATACGGCAACCTGATTCTGATGAGCGCGCTGACCGCCATTTTGTTTCTGGGTGGCTGGCTGCCGCCGCTGGATATCGCGCCGTTCAATTGGGTTCCGGGGCCGATTTGGTTGGCGTTGAAAACCAGCCTGTTCCTGCTGCTGTTTATTTTGGTGCGCGCTGCACTGCCCCGCTACCGCTATGACCAGCTGATGCGTTTGGGTTGGAAGGTGTTTTTGCCCTTCTCGCTTGGTTGGCTGGTGCTGACCGCCATCGTGCTGGTGGTGATGGGGTGGTTGCCCGCCCCACCGGTTGGCTAAACAGCATGGCCGGCCTTCCACCCGAATATGTGGTGCGGCTTGGGGACTACAGCGTGCGGCTGGTCGAAACCGACGATGATTTGCGGGCCGTCCGTGACCTTAAGGTGCTTGAGCTGGGGGAGGAGCAAACCGCCAGCCTGGCGCAGTTTCGTGATTGGTGGCGGCGCTATCCCTTTGGCATCTATGGTTTATTTTTTCAAGGTGAGCTGATCGGCGATTTCGATATCTGGCCAATGGCGGATGAGCTGGCCATCGGTTTTATTGATGGAAAATTGGGCTATAACGATTTGATCCCACAACCCATGGCGCAGCTGATCGCCAACCCCGTGCATTATTGGCGGATTGCCGGCCTATTCCTGCGCCAGGATTTTCGGGGCCAACACAAAAACAACCCGATTGGCCTGTTGCTGGGGCACGCCCTGAACAGGTGGGCCGACAGCGTTGGCGTTACCTATCCCATGACCATTTTTACCACCGCCTTTCGGATTGAATCGCAAAACATGCTGCAACGCTTTGGGTTTGCGCAAATCAAGGCGGCCAGCGAAATGCTGAACGGCAAACCGCTGTACAGCCGTTCGGCGGACAGCAAAAACGAGCTGTTTGCGGCGTTGGTTGAGCGGGGCTTGCCGAACCTATGACCCCCTTACCGCTTGATGCCGCCAGCCAGAGCCTGATGCAGGCCGTTTTGGCGCAACAGCCCGCAGCCCTATCGGTGGTGTTGGAACATGCTGAGGTTTTTGCCGATGGCCTCCGCCTGTTGTTGGCGATTGATGCGCAAACCGCGGCTGGCCTGGGTAGGGGGCTTGAGGATTGGCGGCTGGGGTTGCTGCGGCAGCTGGAACAGGCCTTGCCCAACCAGGGGATCCAACTGATTTTGACCACCCACCAAAGCAAAAGCCCGCCACCTCCACCGGCGGCTGCTAAGCCCACAACGACCCCGCCGCCGAACCGCAGCAGCATCCTGCCCCCCCAAATCGCGCGGGTGATTGCGGTGGCCAGCGGCAAGGGGGGGGTGGGCAAATCGACCACCGCCATCAATTTGGCGCTAAGTTTTCAACAGCTTGGCTGGCGCACCGGCATTTTGGACGCGGATATTTATGGCCCCAGCCTTCCCCGCCTGATTGGCAAAGCTGGCCATCGCCTGCCCCCCCCGCCCCCGTCTTCGTCAGATGCCAAGCCTCTGCTGCCGGTGGTGGATTTCGCCGGGCTGGCCTGCATGTCGATCGGCTTTATGGTGGGGGAGGAGTCGGCGATGATCTGGCGCGGCCCGATGGTGATGGGCGCGATCAGCCAGCTGTTCAACGATGTGGATTGGCCGCCGCTGGATCTGCTGATCATCGATTTGCCGCCTGGCACCGGCGATGCGCAGCTGACCATGGCGCAACGGGTGCCGCTGAACGGGGCGATCATCGTCTCAACCCCCCAGGATTTGGCGCTGATCGATGCCAAACGCGCCGCCACCATGTTCGCCAAAACCAACGTGCCGGTGTTGGGATTAATTGAGAACATGAGCCTGTTTCACTGCCCGCATTGCGGCACCGACAGCCCGATTTTTGGTCATGGCGGTGCCCGCAATTGGGCAGAGGCGGCTGGCGTTACCTTTCTGGGGGAACTGCCGCTGGATCCAGCGATCATGCTGGCCTGTGAGGCGGGTCGGCCGTTGGTGGATGCACAGCCAGCCCATCACGCCAGCCAGCAATATCTTAATATCGCCAAAACCTGCCAAAATATCCTGAGCCTTAGCCAGCTGTTGCGGGCGTGAGTTGCGGTTTGCTGATGCAATTTTTTGTTTGTTAATCCAACAAAAATTGATAGCATAAAGAAATAAAGTCAAAAAAGGTTTGGGTTTGCCGCTAATCGGGATCACTTGCTGTTTCGAACAGCTGGGCGTTGACCAGATCCACCAAACGCGGGATCGGTATCTTAAGGCGGTGGTGGTCAATCAGGTGGGCGTGCCGGTGCTGCTGCCCGCGATTGGCCAACAGCTGGATGTTCAGGTGTATCTGAAGCATCTTTCCGGCTTGCTGCTAACCGGCAGCGACAGCAACATTGACCCCAGCCATTACCAAAGCGAAAGCACCTGCAGCGCTAGCCGGCATGACCGGGCGCGTGACGACACCACCCTGCCGCTGATCCGCGCCGCGGTGGCGGCCAAGCTGCCGATTTTGGCGATTTGTCGGGGGATGCAGGAATTGAACGTGGCCCTGGGGGGAACCCTGCACCAACAGTTGGATGAGCGGATTGAGGGGCTTGCGCATCTGGGGGACATGTACCAACCGGATCATCTTCGTTTTGCCCCCGTGCACAGCGTTGCGCTGACGGCAGAGGGGCAGCTTCATCGCCTGCTTGGCCAAGATCAGATGCTGGTCAATTCCCAACATGGCCAAGGCATTGACCAATTGGCCGCGGATCTGGTGGTTGAGGCGGTGGCACCCGATGGGGTGGTTGAGGCGGTGCGCCATCAAGACCCAGACTATTTTGCCCTAGGCGTGCAGTGGCACCCCGAATGGGCCGCGGCCTGCAGCGCCCCGCCCTGCGGCAACAGCCAAGCGATCTTCCAAGCCTTTGGCGCAGCGGTCAGGCGCTACAGCCAACGGGAAAAACGGGCAGGCGCCTAACTTAACGGCCCCCTAACTTAAAGGCCTACGAATCGCCCATTGCACCTGCGCACGGCCATCCTCATCAAGGGGCAGGCGCAGCAGGATTTGTTGGGTGCGGCGCAGCACCAAGCGATCGGCCAGATACACGCTTTCCGTCAACGACACCTCCCCCTGATTGGCGCGGAATTTCCACATTCCGCCGGATGGCAGTTTCAGGATTACCTGATCGCCCTTTTGCGACAGCCCCGCATCGACCTGGGGGTGCAAATGGAAGCGCACGTCGACCATGCTGTGCGGCGTGCCGGTTACCACATCCTCCCCGCGCACATCATCGCCGTCGCGCGCCAGATACAAGCGCCGTTGCATCCGCACGCCAAAGCGCTGCAGATAGCCGTCATGCGCCATGTCCAACCAGTGGTGACCGGCATGTTCATGTTTGCTGACGCTGGGCGACACATCGATGCCCGCCACCCGACGGGCGCTGGGGTTGAAATCATAGGCATCCTCACCCGTCAGCGACAGGGTGGAGTGGGCCGCGGTTGATCGTAGGCCCCGGTACCAATCAGGATCAGGGCCATAATAGGCGCCGCAGTTGACGATCAACCGTTCCCGCCCGACCGCCATTTCAAAACTTAGCAACCCGGCATGGCCGCCGTCATGGGCAATGCGTGGCGCCGCGTCCACCAACAAAGTGGTGCGCCCCGCGCTCAAGCGGTAAAAGCCGCGAAATTGCTGGGGAATCAGGCCATAGGCCTTGCCGGTGGCCACCTGCAACAACTGCTCCAACTCCGCCGACGACCCCGCGCAACTGCCGTTCGACAGGGCCAATTTGCCATCTGGCATCCGAAACAGCCGCACCACATTGGCCAGGCGTTCAATGCTTTGTTGGGTGATCAGGGGCACCGCGCAGTTCATCGCGCACAGCAAGCTGCGAATCTCCAGCAAATCGCGCAGCAGGCTGACATAGCCGCTGGCGTTGGTGCGCCCACGCGGGGCATCCTGGAAGACGCTGTGGAACAGCTGATCCTCCATCGCTTTGAGATAGAAACTTAGATCATCCGCATCTTCCTGTAGCGCCAAAATCCCAAAGATGATGCCCTTAAGCGCCGACATCCGCGCCTCAACCGATGTTCCCTGCAGCCAGCGCCGCTTGAGTTGCGCGACTTCGCGGGTTAGGGCGCGCCCAATCATTTGCTGAAAATGGCTGTCTGAGCTGCCGCCATAGAAACTGAAATGGCTAAGCCATTGGCACACCCGCTGGCCCTTGATCACCAAATCCTCAACTTCGGCCACCTGCGCCTTAGACAGATAGGCGCGGTTGTTCAACCAGCTTTGCAGCAGCATCCGCACATAGGCACGGGCAGGGTCGCCCCCCAGGGCGTGCAGGTGGCGCAGCCAGACAAAGCTGTGCGGCGACCAATCGCCAATCAGCTCAGCCAGATCCGCATCGGTGCCGACCCGTCCGCCAAGGGCAAAGAAATGCGCCGCATCGCGATCACTGATATAGGCGATAATCCGGCTGCCCAATTCTGCCCGCCCGGTCCATGGGTCTGATGGTTGGTGGTACAGCCCAACCACCGGCTGAGATCGGCCAATTTTGGCCACCGGTTGCGCATCACCAACGCGCCGACTGCGTGAGGATGATGCGGGGCGACCACGCCCTGAAAGCCAGCTCATCCAGTTCAGCAGCGACCAACGGCCATCCTCAGCCAATTGGGTGATGCTGTTCATCAGGGCTTGGGTTACAGAGTTCTGGCTCATAGGCTGGCTGCTCCCCCATTGGTTCCATGTGGTCTTAAGGCCTGAATATTGCTGCTGTAGGACTCTGGCTTGCTTCCCCCAGCGAACACCGCGGTTCCTGCCACCAGCGCGGTCGCGCCGGCATCGGCCAATTGGGCGGCGGTTGCGGGATTGACCCCGCCGTCGATAACGATCTCCACCGCGTTTTCGCCGCCGCCGACCTGCCGGCCAGCCTGCTCAATCATTTTTTTGATTGCGGCAACGCGGCCAAGACCGCTGGCGATAAATTTCTGACCGCCAAAGCCAGGGTTGACCGTCATCACCAGCACCTGATCAATCTCGTCGATCACCGGTGCCAACAGTTCCAACGGGGTGGCGGGGTTCAGGGCGACGCCGACCTTGCAGTTTTGCGCGCGAATCAACTGCAAACTGCGGTGCAGATGCGGGCCGGCCTCAGGATGAATGGTGATGCGGTTCGCGCCCGCCGCGGCAAAAATCGGGATAAAACCATCCACCGGGCTGATCATCAGATGCACATCAAACGGCAGTTGGCATAGGGGGCGTACGGCGCGCATGACATCCGCGCCAATGGTTAGATTTGGCACAAAATGCCCGTCCATCACATCCCAATGAATCCAATCCGCGCCAGCCTCTGCCACCGCCTGCACCTCAGCGCCGAGGCAGGCAAAATTGGCGGACAGCACGGAGGGGGCAATTTTCAACACAACAATCCTGAGTGGCGAGGGAAGGAAAGCAAGGAGGGGGGCAACAATTTTCCCGACAGTCTACCCCCCCAAGGCCGGCTGCTCAATAGCCGATTTACACGGCAAAACCCGCCAAAACCTGTACAAGTCGCTTGCCAAACGGGATTTTATCGGTTAATGATCGCCCGTTTAACCCAAATTACGTCACAGCAGCGCGCTGACGCATCTTCCCTTGAAGGGTTTCCTTTAGGGGGTGCGTCGATTTCCGGTCCCTATAACGTTTTTGATAAGAGTGATCTTTGACAGGCGGGGGGCAAGCGCTGCCAGGCACAACCGGAAGGAATGACCATGAGCGAACTACCTGTATTTACCATGCGCCAGCTGTTTGAGGCCGGCGTGCATTTTGGCCACCACGTGCGTCGGTGGAATCCCAAAATGGAGCAATATCTTTTTGGCGTGCGCAACAGCACCCATATCATTGATCTTGAGCAAACCGTGCCGTTGCTTTACCGTGCGTTGGAGGCGATCAAAACCAATGCGGCTCAGGGTGGTCGGATTTTGTTGGTTGGCACCAAGCGCCAGGCCAGTTCGGTGATCGCCGATTCCGCCAAGCGTTGCGGTCAATACTACATCAACCACCGTTGGTTGGGCGGTACCCTGACCAACTGGCAAACCGTTTCCAAATCGATCAAATCCTTGCGCGATATTGAGGACAAATTGGCCAGCCCATCCGGTTTTACCAAAAAAGAACAATTGGGTTTGGATCGCAACCGCAACAAATTTGATCTATCCCTGGGCGGTATCCGCGAAATGGGCGGGCTGCCCGATTTGCTGTTCGTGATCGACACGAATAAGGAGGCCACCGCGGTGAAGGAGGCCAACAAATTGGGCATCCCAGTGGTGGCGATTCTGGACAGCAACAGCAACCCTGATGGCATTACCTATCCGATTCCTGGCAACGACGATTCCGGTCGTGCGGTTGCCCTGTACGGCGATTTGGTGGCCGGCGCGGTGTTGGCGGGGATTCAAGCCGAATTTAGCGCGGCTGACCTGAAAAGCGGCAAGGTGAAGGCAACCGATTTGCCAGAGCTGGCAGGCTTTGATGCTGGAACCGAAGCTGCGGCCAAGCCCGTGGCTGAGGTGGATGCGGCCAGTCAATTCGCCCAAAATGCTTAACCGTTTTTGTTAAAGGAGATTTAAAATGACCGTGATTAGTGCAGAATCGGTGCGCCAGCTGCGTGAGGCAACCGGCGCCGGGATGATGGATTGCAAAAAGGCGTTGGTGGAAACCGCGAACGAGTTTGAGGCTGCGGTGGCCTGGCTGCGCACCAAGGGCTTGGCGGCGGCGGCGAAAAAAAGCGACCGTACCGCGGCTGAGGGCTTGGTAGGCTTGTCCACCAAGGGTGCTGAGGGCGCGTTGGTTGAGGTGAATGCCGAAACCGACTTTATCGCCTCAAACGATGAGTTTCAGGCACTGGTGGCGGATGCCGCGGCGCTGGCTGTGGCTAGCAAGGCTGATGTTGAGGCGATTAAGGCCGGCAAAACCCGCGATGGCTCAACGGTTCAGGAACGCCTGACCCATCTGATCGCCAAAATTGGGGAAAACATGCAGGTGCGTCGCGCCATCTATCTGAACGTCAGCCAGGGCGTGGTGGCCGGCTACATCCACAACGCTGCGGCGCCTGGTTTGGGTCGCATGGGGGTTTTGGTTGCCTTGGAATCGCCGTTGGGGTCTGGGGAGCATGCCGCCGATCTGGAAGCCTTGGGTCGCCAGGTTGCGATGCATGTCGCCGCCGCCAACCCGCAATCGCTGAGCCCTGAGGATTTGTCGCCAGAGGTGGTTGAGCGTGAAAAGGCCATTTTCCGCGATCAGGCCGCCAGTTCAGGCAAATCGGCTGAGGTGGCTGAGAAAATGGTGGTTGGGCGCTTGCAGAAATTCTACGAGGAAAGCGTGTTGCTGGAGCAATCCTTTGTGATGGATCCCAGCCTTAAGGTTAAGGATCACATCCAGGCCTTTGCCGCCAAACACGGCGCGTCGGTTAAGCTGGTGGCCTTTAAGCGTTTTGTGCTGGGTGAAGGCATCGAAAAGGCGGTTAGCAACTTTGCTGAGGAGGTGGCGGCACAGCTGCGCGCTTAAACCGTGCGCGGCAACAACCGCTTAGGGATGTTTGATGCCTGATTCTGCCCCCGCTGCCAAAACCTCGGTTGCGATTGCCGATCCTGAATTGGGGTCGGCAACGCCCGCGGTTCTTCCCTATAAACGGGTGATGATCAAGCTGTCGGGGGAAGCCCTGTTGGGCAGCCAGGATCATGGCATTGACATTGCCATGCTGGAACATCTGGCCCGCCAAATCCGCTCGATCAACGCCTTGGGGATTGAGATTTGTTTGGTGGTGGGTGGCGGCAATATCTTTCGGGGGATTGCCGGCGCCGAAATGGGGATTGAACGATCCACCGCCGACTATATGGGCATGCTGGCCACCATCATCAACGCGCTGGCGTTGCAGGCGATGTTGGAAAAGCACAGCCTGCACACCCGGGTGATGTCCGCGATTCCGATGATGACGGTGTCTGAGCCCTATATCCGTCGCCGCGCCGTGCGGCATATGGAAAAGGGGCGGATTGTGATTTTTGCTGCCGGCACCGGCAACCCGTTTTTCTCAACCGATACCGCCGCCGCCCTGCGCGCCTCAGAAATGGCCTGCAACGCCATCATCAAGGCGACCAAGGTGGATGGGGTGTATTCGGCCGATCCGGTCAAGAATCCGAAAGCGGTGCGCTACGACAAATTGTCGTTCCGGCAGGTGCTGGCCAATGATCTTAAGGTGATGGATGCGCCCGCCATCGCCCTGGCGCGTGAGAACAACATTCCGATTTTGGTTTGCTCAATTTTTGCTGATGGCATGCTGGCTGAGGTGTTGCAGGGGCGCGGTCAGTGCACGATTATTCACAACGCGTAAAAGGAGAAGATGATGCTGGATGGTCTTAAGGAGGATCTTAAAAAGCGGATGAACGCTGGGTTAGATGCGTTGCGCAAGGAATTTACCGGCCTTCGTACCGGTCGTGCCAACCCTGCCCTGTTGGAATTCGTTAAGGTGGATGCCTATGGCAGCCTAACCCCGATCAGCCAGGTGGGCACCGTCAGCGCGCCTGAGGCACGGTTGTTGACCGTGCAGGTGTGGGACAAGGGGATGGTGAAGTTCGTGGAAAAGGCCATCCGTGACGCCAATTTGGGCGTGAATCCGGTCAGCGATGGCCAGCTGGTGCGCGTCATGTTGCCCGAAATGACCAGCGAACGCCGCGCGGAACTGGTGAAATTGGCCAGCAAATACGCCGAAGGCGGGCGGGTGGCGATTCGCAACGTGCGGCGCGACGGGATGGATCAGTTGAAAAAATCCTTGAAAGACAAGGAGATTTCTGAAGATGAAGAGCGCAAAACCGGTGAGGAAATTCAAAAACTGACCGACGAGATGATCAAGAAAATTGAGGAAATTTTTGCGGACAAGGAAAAAGAAATCCTGCATGTTTAGTGGGGCCAGCAGGGCCTAAGCCCCTCTGGTAGAAACTTCCTGCCGTGGTGGGGGCGCGATCTTGGTTCCCAACTGCGCCGCCAGCAAGGTTAGCGCCTGTTCCACATGCGGCACATACATCCCATGGAAGGGCTCATGGGCGGTGGCAATTTCACTGGGATAGGCCAACACGCTGGTATGGGGCGGCTGCGACCATTCATAAGCGGTGCGGTGGTGATGCCAGGCGGGGATGATTTTGTCGCGCGGGTCATAGAAATTGATCAGGGTTAGTTGACCGGTGGCGCTGGTTTTCGGGGGCAGAACCGATGTTGTCAAGACTGGGGGCGGCGTTGCGGTGCCGGCAAAGCAGAACAGCAGGATGTCTTTGCTCCAGCCGGTTTTTTTGTTCCAAAACAGCCTTTTAACCGCCTCGGTTGCCACCAGCGCACCTTGGGAGTAGCAAAAGATCACCACCTGCTGGGTGGTATCCAGCTCAGGCGCCTTGCGTTGCATCTGTTCGGCCGCCTGCCGGCCCAGCTGGCGAAAATGCTTCATGGTGGTCGGGCGGGTCAGATCCACGCGGTACAATTCCCCCTCAGCGGTAAAATCGCGCACGCGGTGGGGGGTCGTCCAGCTGTACAGGGTTGGAAAATCGCCACGTGTCTCCACAATATCCCCCTCAATTTGAATAATCGCATCGGGGTTGATCAGTTGGTGAGCCAAGCTGTTGCGAATGGCCTTGCGCAGCTGTTCGGCGGCAAACCACGCCTTGCACTGAAAACCGCTGAAGGTAAAAAACAGGGGGCAATGTTGCGAGGAAGGTTGCATGACGCTTTTTCTTGTGCTTAGGGCGTTTGCCGCCATGGGCGGTGGTTGTTTGGTTAGAATACACCTAAAAACATTTAAAAACTCTAAACAATTGCTTGTTTTTAAACATGAATGCTTGTTGTGAATAAGCATGCATCGATGCTGTATCCGGCATCAATACGATTGCAGGCAAAATTTGTGTTATGTTGTGGCCATTGTTCTGATCAATCAACCAAAGGGATTGTTGCCGATGTCGCAATTGTCTAAGGCACTTAGCGGTTTTTCCACCACCCTGGCCACCGCGCTGGGTGGGCCATTGGCGGGGGCTGCCCTGTCGCTGCTGGGCAAGGCGGTGTTGGGGGATGAAGCGGCGTCTGAGGATATGGTGTTGCAGGCCTTAGGCATCAACAGCCCCGATTTGCTGCTGAAAATCCGCCAGGCTGAGAATGATTTCAAGCTGGCGTTGGCCAATTTGGATTTTCAAACCACCAAATTGGACTATGACGACCGCGGTTCGGCCAGATTGCGCGAGGTGGCGATTCAGCAGGCCGGCCGCACCAGCTGGGAAATGTTGGGGCTAAGCGGTTTTAGCCTGATCACCCTGGTTGTGTGTTTGGCGCTGCTGTTCTGCGTCGATATCCCCAAAACCGCCGAAAATTCGATCCTGTTTTTGCTGGGCACGGTGAACAGCATGGTGGTGACCGTGGTGCAGTATTATTTTGGATCCAGCCGATCCAGCCAACAAAAATCCGATCAGTTGGCCGCTGGCTTTTTCAAAAGTTAAAAACAGGTGGGCTGGGGCAGGGGTTGAATGTCGCTGGCGTTGCCGCTAAGGCTAAATTCGCCAAAATCGATCAGCAAATTGTGGCTGACCCCGTTGGTGTTGTAGCTGTATTCCATTTCGTAAAGCGGATCAAAGGCGCTTTGGCTGTTGCCCAGTTTTTTGGCATCCACCGCGTCTGGCTGGCCGTCGCCAAAATAGGCCAGCCGCACCAGCCAGGTCAGGCCCTTGGCCAGTTCCGGAACCGTGGTGGGGGATTCAAAGGTGCGGCCGATAAAGGCGTTGACGGTGCCAACCGGATGGTCAAAGTCGCCGTCAAAAACCTGGCGTTCAAACAATTGCTTGTGCTCAGCCATCGCATGCAGCAGCTGGGTTAGATGCGCCTTTGGAAACAAAATGCCCTTGGGCAGGGCGACGGTAACGGCGCGTGGATCGCTGAACTGCACCTGACCGCCCATATCTTTGCCTAAGGTCGCCTCACCCGCGTAGCTATCCTGGGGATCATCGTTCAGGCGGCGCAGGGTGCGGAATTTGTAGCGCTGGCCATCCAAGCTTTCAAAGGCCGCATGGCTGGCCTGCCAGTGATCCTCACTGCCATCGGCGCGGACAAAAAACAGATCCAGCTTTTGCTCATAGCTCCACCCATCGCATTGTTTGGCCCAGCTGAGTTCGTAGCTGCCAAAGCCATTGATCACAGGGCTGCCTGGCTGGGTTTTGGCCAGTTTCAGTTCATAGCGGGCGCGGTGGGGGGTCAGGGTAAAGGGATCGGTTGCCGCGGCCTTGTCCGCCGCATACACGATTTGCGCACCCGCAGCTAGCCATAGGATGGTCCAAACCAGATAGGCGATCCATCTTCTGCCGATGCTGCGGTGCAGTCCCTGAATCCTCAACTTAGCCGGCCTTTTTTTCAAGCTTGGGGGTCAGTTGCAGGCCAAGCAGTTTCAGGTGCTGCGGCGATACGCTGGCGGTGGGCGCGCCCAGCATCAAATCCTGCCCCTGCTGGTTCAGCGGAAAGGCCACCACCTCCCGCAGGTTGGGGGCATCGGCCAGCAGCATGATGATGCGATCCAGCCCGGGCGCGGCGCCACCATGCGGCGGCACGCCGTAGCGAAAGGCCTTGAGCAGCCCGCCAAAGCGCCGTTCCGCCTCCTCCCGATCAAAGCCGGCAATCGCCATCGCCTTGATAAACACCTCAGGCAAATGGTTGCGGATGGCGCCCGACAACAGCTCAAAGCCGTTGCAGACAAAGTCATATTGCGAGGCCTTGATGGTCAGCGGGTCTTGGTTTAACAACGCCTCCATCCCCCCCTGCGGCATCGAAAAGGGGTTGTGGGAGAAGGTCACGGCCTTGGCATCCTCATCCCATTCAAACAGCGGGTAATCGGTAATCCAGCAAAAACGGAACGCGTTGGGCTCAATCAACCCCAACAGCTCACCCAATTTGGTGCGAGCCAGACCTGCCCATTTGGCCGCGTCGCCAGCCTTGCCGCAGGCGAAAAACACGGTGTCGCTTTGCTGCGCCTGTGCCAATTGACGCAAAGTTTGCAGCCGCCCTGCATCCAAATGCTTGGCGATTGGCCCCTTAACCTCATCATTGCCAGCAAAAATCACATAGCCTAGGCCGCCCGCGCCAATTTCCCGTGCCCAATCGTTCAGCCCGTCAAAAAAGCTGCGGGGTTGGGTGGCGGCACTGCAGGCAATGGCGCGCACCACCTGGCCAGCGGCAACGCCACGCGCGAACAGGCCAAAGTCGCTGTCGGCAAAAACATCGGTCACGTCGGTGATGCGCAGCGGGTTGCGTAGGTCAGGCTTGTCGGTGCCAAATTGCAGCAGGGCCTGGTCATAGGTGAAACGGGGGGCGGGGCCAGCCGCCACCTTACGGCCAGCCGCAAACTCCTCAAACACCCCAAGCAAAATGGGTTCAACCGTTTGCAACACATCTTCTTGGGTTACAAACGACATTTCCAGATCCAGTTGATAGAAATCGCCGGGCGCGCGATCCGCCCGCGCATCCTCATCCCGAAAACAGGGGGCGATTTGGAAATAGCGGTCAAAGCCCGACACCATCAGCAGCTGTTTAAAAATCTGTGGCGCCTGGGGCAGGGCGTAAAAACTGCCCGGATGCAGGCGGGATGGCACCAGATAGTCCCGTGCCCCCTCAGGCGAGCTAACGGTTAGAATCGGGGTTTGAATTTCGTTAAAGTCGGCCGCCTTCATCCGCCGGCGCACGCTGTCGATCACCGCGGTGCGCAGCTTGATCCGCCGCTGCATCTCATCACGTCGCAGATCGATGTAGCGATAGCGCAGGCGCGCCTCCTCCCCCCCCACTTCCTGGCCATGCACCTGAAAGGGCAGGGTTTCGGCCTCAGACAGGATCTGCAGATCCGCAACCACCAATTCCACCGCGCCGGTGGGCAGTTGGCTGTTCACGGTATCGTCAGGGCGTGCCTTAAGCGTGCCGGTAACGGTGACCACCGATTCGGGCTTCAACCGTTCCAACAGCGGCAACAGGGCGTTGTCCTGATCCGCCACGCATTGGGTGATGCCGTAGTGGTCGCGCAAATCCAAAAACAACACGCCGCCATGATCACGGATGCGGTGCACCCAACCGCTAAGCCGCATGGTTTGGCCGATATGATCGATGCGCGGTTCCCCACAACGATGGCTGCGGTAGGGGTGCAGGGTGGGGGAAGATGCGGTCATGGCGGCATGTGATCCTTGTGCGACGATTTTTAAACAATTGATGGAGACTTTATAGTCGTTTCAATTTAAAAAGTTACAGCATGCGAAAATGTCATGAGATCGAGAAACGGAGCGGAGTGTACCTATGGGTACATGAGCACCGTATCGCAGAGCTCGTGATATTTGCAGCACTGTAAGTTTTTAAAGTGGAATGACTATAACCGCTTGCGGAGGGATGGTGCAAGCTTGAAGCTCCTAATTTTTCTGGCTAATTTTGCTGGCGACGCCTTGGTTGTCATCAAAATTTCATGGAATTTGGATTACCCTGAGATTAATAAATGAAAAACGGGGTTCAACCATGCTGATTGAACAGGAACTTTTTAAAAAAGCCGGCGCGCTGTTTTTGTTGCCGCAACTGCGCCTGACCACGGCTGAGATTTTTTATCATTTGCCCGATTTCCCCAAATTGTTGCAAAGCTATGTGTGGCAGGAAATGGATCATGCGCCCGACTTTCCAATCTTGCGCAAGTTTCTAAAGTTCTGGGAAAGCCATCTGGACGGGCGGCTGCATTCGGTGAACGTCAGCCACAGCGATCACCATGTGGGGAACTTCAGCTTTGCGGATGCGGATTTGCAGGTTTAACCCACCGCCTCGCCGGCTCTAAAAATTTTCGCGCAGCCAACCCATGGTTTTTCCTAAGGCGCCACCGCGACCCTGCCCACCGCTGCCCCTGCCCAAACCGGCCAAACTGGGCAGCAGACGGCGGCGGCGGGTTGGTTCCCAGCTGGATTCGGGCGCATGATCCAGGATGTAGTGCAGCATGCCGGTGGCCACCGCGAAACTGGCGGTGCGTGCCGATTCGGGTTGGCTTGACCAGCCATGCACCGTGCCCAATCTTATGGGGCGTCCCAACACATGGCTGGCCAGATCGCGCAGCCCAGGCAGTTGGGATGCGCCGCCGGTCAGCACCAAGCGCCAGGTCGCCTGCTCAACCTCAGGCGGCACGCTGTTGATTTTGTCGCGCAACAGCTCCAACACCTCCTCAACCCGTGGCCGCACGATGTTGTTCAGGGCAAAACGCGGGATGGCGTTGCTGGATTGCCGCTCATCCTCCCCCACCAGCGGCACCGCGATGGTTTCGCGGTCATCGCTGCGGGCGGGCAACACATGGGCGTACAGGTTTTTTAGCCGTTCTGCATGTTGCAGGGAGATTGACAGGCCATGGGCAAGATCATGGGTGATGTGGTAACCGCCCACCAACAAACGATCGGCATGCATCATCTGCCCGTTCTGAAAGCAGGCAAAACTGGTGGTGCCGGCGCCCATATCGATGATGGTGGTGCCCAGGCTGCGTTCATCCTCAACCAAGCAGGCCAGACCAGCGGCATAGGGCGCGGCGATCACCCCGCTGACATCCAAATGGCAACGCCCCACCGCGTGCAGCACGTTTTGCACCACGGTGCCGCTGGTTTCCATGCGGTGATAGCGGGCGCTAAGGGTGGTGCCGATCATGCCCACCGGATCGCTAACATCGTCCAGATCATCCACCGCGTAGCCCAACGGGATCAGGTGCAGCATATCGCCGCGCGGCAGGCTGGTGCCATCGCTGTTGCTGTCATGTTTGGAAGACCCCTCCTCCTGCACGCTAACTTGGTGCAGCAGTTGCGCCAAATCCTCTCGCCGCACCTCCCCCTCATGCAGGTTCAGGCTGCCATTCACCAGTTTTGAGGACAGGGGGATGCCGGAAAAACTTAGGTAAATTTCCTGCAGCGTCACATTGGCGGCCTGTTCCGCCGCCTGCACCGCATGGGCGATGGAGTTTTGCGCCTGCTCCATATCCACGATTTTGCCATGGCGAATGCCGCGCGATTCCTGATGGCCAATGCCCACCACCCGCAAGCGATCGATGCCCGAATCGGTGCTGGCAATCATGCAGCAGGTTTTGGCCGATCCCACATCCAACACGCCGATGAGGTTGCTTTTGCCTTTGGCCATGGATGGTGCCCTGTTGTGCGGTTAAGAAAAACCAAGGTTAAAAGGATTGCACGGCTTTGGCTAGACAGAAGCTTGTGGTGTCAGCGGGGCAGCCCAATCCTTAGGGCGATGTACGATAGTGGTTAAGATATAGCTGATGATCATCAACAAAAACCATGAGCCGTATTTGGCTAAGGTTACGGGGCGCCAGTGGTCGCGCTGATGGGGGTACTGCCAAATATGGGCAAAGGTGGCGATGTTTTCGGCCAGCCAGATCAGCAGGGCGATGCCCAGGAAAACCAGCAACAGCGGGATGCGGCGGTGGGGCTTGCTGGCCTGCAGCTGGTAATACATCTGCGTGCGTCGAAACATCAGCGCCACCGTGACAAAAAGCAACCAGCGGTAATCGGTGGTGTAGTGATGGCCGAAGAAATTGGCGTAAATGGCTATGGCCAGCAGTGCCCCCTGCCACAGCGGGGGGTGGCGACGAAATTGCAGGTCAAAAATGCGGGTAGCACGCGCCAGATAACTGCCGACGGCGGCGTACATAAACCCTGAAAACAGCGGCACCCCAGCGATCCGAAACAGATTGGGCTCCGGATACACCCATGAGCCCATGTGGGTTTTAAACAGCTCCATCACCGTGCCCACCACGTGAAAGACCAAAATCATCTTGGCCTCCTCAACCGATTCCAACCGCCCATACAGCAGGGCAAGCTGAATGGCCAACGCGCTTAGGAACAAAAAGTCATAGCGGGCAAGCTGCCAATCGGGTTGCCAAATGCTCTTAGACAGCAGGATTAGGGCCAAAATGATCAGGCCAAACACACAGGCGCTTGCTTGCTTGCCAGCCAAATGGGCTAAGTCGCGAATGTGCATGAAGGGCGCAAGCCAAAGAATCATGGTGCCGCTAGACAGGATTGAACTGTCGACCTCACCCTTACCAAGGGTGCGCTCTACCACTGAGCTATAGCGGCTTAGAAAGATGACACCCTGCCATAGCCCCCAGCTTTTGGCAAGTGCTGTTCCGCATATTTGGTTTGTGCCTGCAGAAATCCATGGCAGAAGCGGTTTCTGGCTTGATTCATCAGCGCAATCAAGCTAGAAGGGGGCAGGTAAATCGTGCTTATGATGGGTTTTTTTTAGGATTTGATGATGACCAATAGCAACAGCAATGTTGAGCGTGCGCAACCGGGTTATGTGTTGCATCCCAGTAGCTCAACTCCATTGACCGTGCGCTTGTTGACGCCGGATCAGCCGCCGGTTGAGATGCAGGCGGAGTCGGTGTTGTTGAATGACAGCCTGGGGCAGCGGCAAATTTTTGCCTTGCATGCCAAGTTGGCTGGCTGTCTTGCCGCCAAACCGATCACGGTTCGGCAAACCGACGGCAATTGGCGGGAATTCTTGCCGACCGGTGGGTTTTTTCAGGTGGGCGAGAACGTGGTCACCCTGATTCTCGATGGCTTAAGCTAAGTCTTGGTTGGTGGGGCTTGTGTGCCCCCGTTTTTGCCCCTCGTTCTTCGCAAAGCTTTGCCAACGACGGATGCCCAGAGCAATATCGTTGCACAGTTCAGGGAATGGCGCGTCCACACAGCTTTTCCGCGCCACCAGGCTGGCCTGCCAAGTTGGGGATGCGAACAACAGGGGGTCTTGTTGATGCAAAAGCGTGATCGCCGCGCGCAGCCGTCTTTTGATGCGGTTGCGTACCACCGCGCCGCCCAGTTTGCGGGTAACGATCAAGCCAAAGGCGCATGGGGGGGCACTGGGGGGCTGAGAATCTTGTGGGGATAGTGCTGGGGACTGCGGCAACAGCTGCAGCAACAGGTGGTTGCCGTTATGCCGCCACCCCTTGCGGATGCGCTGAAAATCGGCGGATTTTTTGATAGAGCTTGGACGAGACGGTGTTGCCAGTATCATCCCCCATGGCCATCGAACGGCTGAATGGCTAGTAACTCAGGCGTTTACGGCCTTGGCTGCGACGGTTGGCGATCACCTTGCGGCCGCCGACCGTTTCCATGCGTGAGCGAAAACCATGACGACGCTTGCGCTTTAGGTTGCTAGGTTGGTATGTACGTTTTACCATGATTTTTGCCTTGCATCGAAAACTTTAAAAGGGTGAACCAATGTTCATAAGAACATCACCGCCTGTTGTCAACCATTTGCCGTGATATTTTTCCGGCTGTTAAGGGACCAAACCGATGTTTTCCCGTTTTTTGCGTGCGACGCTGAACAAAACGACCCAACATTTGCTGGCGGCGCCGTTGGATTACCGCATCCGTCAACGGCGCGATTCGTGGCGGGCGGTTAAGAATTATGACGCTGAGGTGATCAATTTAAGCGAGCGTGAGGGGGGGGCGGCGCTGGTGGATTTGTTGGCGCAGCTGGATTTGTCGGGCAAGACGGTGGCGGATGTGGGCTGCGGGCCGGGCTATTTTCTGCCAGCCTTGGCCGCGGCGGACAAGATTTACGCGGTGGATTGGGCGGAAAATCTGCTGGCGCAGGCACGCAGCCGTGGACCAGGGCAAACCACCTATCTTACCAGCGATATCCGCCAATTGCAGTTGCCCGAACCGGTGGATTTGGTGGTGTGCATCAACGCGCTGATGCCAGAATCGCATGAGGATGCGTTGGGGCTTCTGAAAAAGCTGTTAAGCCTGCTAAAGCCCGATGGGATTCTGCTGTTGGTGGTGCCATCGTGGGAAAGCTTTTTGTTGGGCTACAATCTGGTGCATTTTTCTGCGTCAGCGGGCGGGGATGAGCTGGTGTCGCAACAGCTGATTTTAAAGCGGTTTCAGGAGCATTTTAACAACCCCTTTGGCTATATCCGCTACACCGATGAAACTTATCGGCATTGGTTGCATGATGAGTTGCTGTTGATCCCCCCGTTGTATTACGAGGCGGTGGTGGTCAGTTTGTTTAAGGTTGCGATTCGTTGGACGGATGTGTTGCCGCATATTCGCTTTGCTGATGTCACGCCGCCGCCATGGCTGTGGGGGGTGTTGGTGCAGAACAAGGCTGAGCTGGGTGCTCCCAACACAGCTTCTGAGAGCGCGTCTGAAACAATGGCCACGCAATGGCCCTTGGGCGACCACTAGAAATTTTGCTGCGGCTGGTAAATTTGGCACGGGTTTTGCGTTGGTCAACGCATGCGTGTTTTTTTCCTTATACCAAGTTTTTGTTTGGCCATGTTCAGCTTTTCACCTAACGGGGTTGCCCTGACGGGGGCGGAGCTGGGGATCCAAGATTGTGTGCCGTTGATGCGGTCGGCTGAGCAGCGTCACGGCATTCCCGCCCGCCTGTTGCAGGCGATTTCCTATATCGAATCGGGGCGCAGCGACCGCAAAAATGGGGATAAGGTCGCCTGGCCATGGACGATTAACGCTGAGGGCGATGGATTTGTTTTTCATAGCAAAACTGAGGCGGTGCAGCGGGTGCAAGCCTTAAAGCAACAGGGGGTCCAAAGCATCGATGTGGGCTGTATGCAGGTCAATTTGTTTCATCACCCCGCGGCTTTTAACAATTTGGAACAAGCCTTTGACCCCGCGACCAATATCGATTACGCCGCCCGTTTTTTAAAGTCGTTGCAGCAGGAAACGGGGTCGTGGGCGCAGGCGGTGGCCTATTACCATTCGCGCAACGAAGTTCGCAACAGCGGTTATCAACGAAAAGTGCTGGCCGCCTGGCAAAAAACCCGTCCGGATGGAAGTTCTGGCAGCCCTAGGGAGAACGATGTTGAAGCTCCTGCCGCGTTGACAAGCCGCGCCAATTTTAAACCTGCGGTAACAGCGGCCAATTTTTCTGTGCCTACCATCACCGCAAGGGGCAGCCGGCTTAACGAGGTTCGCCCCAACCAGCCAGCCTTTACCATTGGTCAATATTACGGTGCGGGTCAACTGAGGATGCCCACAAGTCCCGCAGCCGCAAACGACACTGAGCTGGCGGAGGCCAAGCTGATTTCGACCAATCAAAGGCTTGCCCAGCCGATCGCCCTGCGTTCAACCATGCCGGTTCGCCCAATGCCGTTGCGCTTTACGCCGACGGTCAAGCGGTAGTTCTGGCTAGTCTTTCACCTTGATCGATTTTGGCCGTTTGATTTCGGTGGGCAGGTCGTTGGCTGGCAAAACCCGTTGATAGCTGCCGTTGTTTTGCACCATCACCCGTTCGCCCACCGCCAATACCCGCTCCTCCTTAGGGGATTCCTGGACCACGGTGATGGTGGTGCCCGACTCTAAGGTGACGGTGTATTCCAGCCCCTTGCGGTCGGAAATCGCCTGCTCGGCCACCGCGCCTGCCGCCAAGCCGGCCACCAGGCCAGCGCCGGTTGTCCAGGCATTGCCCTTGCCCTTGCCCATCAGATTGCCAACCCCAGCGCCAGTGGCGCCGCCCAACAGCGCGCCAGCCCCGGTGTTCTCGCCGGTAATATCGATGTCGCGAACGGCCACGATGGTACCAAAGGTGACGGTGGTTTGTTTGCCCACATCTTTGGCGCTATAGGTGTTGCGGCTGTCATGGGCGCAGCCCACCAGTTGCAGCGACAGCATAGGAATCAGGACAAGGGCAGCAAGGTGGCGTGCACGGATCATTGGGGAAGCTCTTGAAAACAGGGGTGGATACAAAATTTTTTGACAAACAATCTTGGTCACACTCTATGGCAAGATGATGGCGGGGGCAATCTTTAGGAGTATTGATCGATAAATCAATGGATTGCCCGTAAATTTGACTTATGCGGGTTATTGGGGTAATTAGCTTTGGTTATGAGCGTGTTGTTGAAAAAGGCGGTTTTGCCCGCGACTATTTTTGCTTGCCTGATCGGGCTGCTATGCGCGGGGGGTACCGCCTCGGCTTCCGCAACACCGTTGGTTGGGATCAAGCCAGCGGTTGCCAGCTCTGCACAAACCGATGTCTCCCTAAAGTCTGCCAACAAAAAGGCTGCTGCCCCCGTGACATCCAAGTCGTCGCCCTTTGTGTTGGCCAAAAAGGTGGGCCTAAGCGGGCCAGAATTTGCTGAATTTTTGGCCGCGTTGGACAACGCCAAGCCGGTTGCCGCCAAACGGGGGCAGAGTTTGGGCGATATGTTGCAAAAGGCTGGCGTGGATAAGGATACGACGCAGGATTTGTTGAGCGCGACCACCAAGGCTTACAACCCCCGCAATTTGCGGGCGGGTCAGCAGGTGAAGCTTTTGATGACGCCACAGATTGGTGGCCAAGCTGGTAAAAACCGCGCCGATTTGATGGGCGTGCTGATTCCTGTGAATTTGGAACGCGATTTGATGGTGGTGCGCAAGCCCGACGATCAGTTCAAGGTGATGAATTTGAAACGGCCGATTGATCGCAATTTGCGCCTGGCCACCATTACCATTCGCGACAATTTGTATCAGGATGGGGCAGCCGCCAATGTCCCCTCGTCGATTTTGTCAGAATTGGTGAAAACCTTGAGCTACGACGTCGATTTCCAGCGTGATATTCATGACGGCGACCGCTTTGATTTGTTGTATGAGGAACAGGTGAATGATGAGGGCGCGGTGGTTCGCAACGGCGGGCTGCAGTATGTGTCCTATACCATTGATGGCGAAACCAAGCGGGTTTATCGCTACAATGATGGCGAACGCGCCGAGTTTTATTTGGAAAATGGGGATGCGCTGCGCCGTTCCCTGATGCGCACCCCGATTGATGGTGCGCGGTTAACCTCAGGTTTTGGCATGCGGCTTCACCCCGTGATGAACTATTCGCGGATGCACCGCGGGGTTGATTTTGCGGCGCCGATTGGCACCCCGATTTATGCCGCGGGTGATGGAACCATTGCCTTTGCTGGTCGCTTCAGCGGTTATGGCAATTACGTGAAGATCAAACATGATGGCGACCACGCCACGGCCTATGGGCATATGAACAATTTTGCCAACAACATTCGGGTGGGGGCACGCGTTCGGCAGGGGCAGGTGATTGGCTATGTTGGCCGCACCGGCATGGCCACCGGCCCGCATTTGCACTATGAGGTGATGGTGAATGGCGATCAGGTCAACCCGCTGAACGTCAAATTTGCTGGCAGCAACCGCCTAACTTCCGGCCAATTGGCGCAATTTAAGGCCAAGCAGCAGGAGTTGCGTCAAACCCTGGCGCAGTTGCAAAAACAGCCTGGCCAACGCTTGGCCTTGGCGCAGCCCTAACCACCCCCTATTTTTAGGTGGCGGAACCCTTCCCCCCTCGTTTCCCCTTTGCAGATAAGCTTGCGGCAAGAAAACCCTTGTTGCAGCAACGCCAGCGGCTGAGTGAGTCTACAGTTCAGCAGACCTCCCAAGCCATGGTGGCGCATGCCAAAAATTGGCCAGGATGGGATGCGGGCACGGCTAAGGGCGATCGCCCTGCGGTGGTGGCCGGTTTTTGGCCCTTGGCGGGGGAGCCTGATTTAATCCCCCTGCTGGAATGGTTGGCCGCGCGTGGCCATCCGATTTGTTTGCCCTGCGTGCTAGCGCCCGATCAACCGCTGGTGTTTCGCAGCTGGTATGTGGGTGACCCCCTGCAACCAAGTGCGGTTGGCAAAGGCGCGCTGTTGGAACCCCTGCCGCAAGCCATGCCGCTGCGGCCCAATCTGCTGCTGGTGCCAGCGCTGGCGATCGATGCGCGCGGCAACCGTTTGGGTTTTGGGGCGGGCTATTACGACCGCAGCTTGGCGGCTTTGACGGGGGAGGCTGTTAGCGATGGCCGCCCGCCCATCACCGCGGTTGGGGTAGCCTTTCAGGCGTTTTGGTACGATAGCCTGCTGATTGAGCCGCACGATCAGCCCCTACAAGCTGGGCTGCATGAGGGGGGCTGGGTCGATTTTTAGCCCCTAATACAATCCCCGCGGGCTGGATGCAGGCGGCGGGGCGCTTGGTTTAGCAGCCGGTGCAGGGGTGGGAGAGGGCGTGAATCCATCAACCGCGCCGTTCTCCCTAGGAGCCGTTGGTATGGCGGTATCACCCGCAGCTGCTGGGGGCGCGCCGCTGTCGGTGCCGGTATCATCCTCGGTGGCGCCGAATTGGTTCAGGGCATTGTCGCCATCGGTGGTGGCGTTCAACCGTTGCTCAGCCTTGGTGGGTGCCGGTTTGGCGCCCGATTCATCGGGTTCGGTGCCAGGCTTAAAGGCATCAAAAATCACGTCATGATCGCCAGGTTCGGCCAGTAGGCCGGTGCGTGGGTTCACCCGCACCAGCCGTAAACCGCTGGGCACCCGAAACGGGGTGGCGGGCTTGTCCTTCAGCGCGGCGGCCATGAAATCGCGGAACATTGGCGCGATCACGCTGCCCCCGGTTTCCTTGTCGCCCAGGCTTTTGGGTTGATCAAAGCCTAGATAGGCGCCAACCGCCAAATCGGGGGAAAAGCCCACGAACCACACATCTTTGCTGTCGTTGGTGGTGCCGGTTTTTCCGGCCAGCGGTTTGCCAACCGCCTTGATCGAAGTGCCAGTGCCGCGCTCAACCACGCCCTGCAACATGCTGACCACCTGATAGGCGCTGGCGGGATCGGTCACCTGTTGGCGAATATCGGGCAGTTCGGGGGGCAATTGGCCATTCCATTTGTTCAACTCGCACCCATCGCAATCGCGCATGTCGTGGCGGTACAGGGTGTGACCGCGACGGTCCTGCACCCGATCGATCAGGGTGGGCACGATGCGTTTGCCGCCGTTCACCAGCATGCCAAAGCCGGATGTCATTTGCAAAAGCGTGCTTTCCCCCGCCCCCAACGCCATCGCCAGCTGTTTGGGCATTTTGTCGACCAAGCCGAAATCATGGGCGATGCGGATGATGGGATCCATCCCCAGCATCATCGCCAGGCGAATGGTCATCAGGTTGCGGGATTTTTCCAAGCCCACCCGCAGCGGCGTGGCGCCCAGATACTCATTTTTGTAGTTTTTGGGGTTCCAAACCCCCAAGCCCTTGCCAAGATTCAGGCTGATCGGCTCGTCCAAGATGATGGTGGATGGTGTAAAGCCTTCTTCCATCGCGGCCAGATACACAAAGGGCTTAAAGGTCGATCCGGTTTGCCGCTGCGCCTGTGTCGCCCGATTAAACTCGCTGGCGGCATGGCTGAAGCCGCCTACCATCGCCAAGACCCGACCTGTGTGGGGATCCAACGCCACCAAGCCGCCATTGACCTTTGGCATTTGCCGCAGGTGATAGCTTTTGTTGTCGCCGTTGTTTTCCTTGGTGGGCTCCACCAACACCACGTCGCCAACCCGCAACACATCGCCAATTTTGCTTGGGGATGCCGCCAAGCCACCGCTGGCCAGAATTTTGCGCGCCCAGGTCACGTCGCTGAACGCAATCGTACCGCGTTGGTTGCCGATCACGCCAATCTGCGCATCAGCCGCGCCCAGCGATAGCACCACCGCCAGTTTCCAGCCATCTGGTGCTTTTTGATCGGGTTGTTTGGTTAATTTGGCTTGCCAATCATCGGTATCGATACGGGCGATGGCACCGCGGTAGCCATGGCGCTTGTCATAGGCCATCACGCCGTCTTGAAACACCCGCACCGCGATGCGTTGCAGGCCTGCATCCAAGGTGGAACGCACCACCAAGCCGCCCTCATACAGGGTTTTGGCCTCGAACCGTGCCGCCAATTCGCGCCGAATCTCCTCACTAAAATAGGCGGCATCAACCTGCTCGGTGCCGCTTTGCGCTGTGTAGGTTAAGGGTTCCCGCTTGGCGGAGGCCGCCTCATCCGCGCTGACAAAATTTTCCTCAAGCATCCGATCGATCACCCAGTTGCGTCGTGCCAGCGCCGCATCGTGGTTGCGCACGGGGTGGTAGTTGTTGGGCGCCTTGGGCAGCGCGGCCAGATAGGCGGCTTGCGCCACCGTTAACTCATCCAGCGACTTGTTGAAGTAATTGAGGGCGGCGGCCGCCACCCCATAGCTGCCCGCCCCCAAATTGATTTGGTTCAGATACAACTCCAAAATACGGTCTTTGGAATAGGTGCGGTCAATGCGAAAGGCCAAAATCGCCTCCTTGGCTTTGCGCCCAAGGGTCACCTCGTTGGTCAGCAAAAAGTTTTTGGCCACCTGTTGGGTGATGGTTGAGCCGCCAACCGGCCGATGCTTTTGGCCGATGCGCATGGCGTTGATCGATACGGCGCGCAGCACGCTCATCCAATCGACGCCCGGGTGGTTGTAGAAATTTTTGTCTTCAGCCGCCAAAAAGGCGTTGATGACCCGTTTGGGAATCACCTCAATCGGCACAAAAACCCGCTTCTCGGTGGCGAACTCTGACAAAAGGCGGCCATCCCCCGCATAGACCCTGGTCACCACCGGCGGGTTGTAATTGGCCAGGGTGTTGTGATCCGGCAGGCCACGGCTGTAGTGGTAGAGAATGACATAGCCGCCCACCACCCCCATGCCGCCCAAAAACATCAGCAGCAGGAAGGTTTTCCAGAACCAACGAAATAGGCCGTAAGACCGTTTTTTGACCGGTTTTTTGGGAGGCGTGCGCCTACCACCCTTGCCGCTGCGTCTTTTGCGGCCGCCATCATCAGCAGGCGGTGGCGGCCAGCTTTGGGTGCTGTTGGGGCGGGATGTGGGGTCAGCACGAAGGGGGGGTAACATGGTTTAGGGGCGCGCTTATACAAATGGGTTGGGCACAAATGGGCTTATGGCCGTGTCCGCCCAGCTTGCAAAGCTTTGCGCTGGCTGGCAAGCAAAATCCTTGCAACGTCATAGAGGCGGTTTGGCAGGCGCAAATCTTTTGGCCAGCTCGTGCCGTACCACCACCCCAACCACGGCGGCAAAGGGAACCGCGATCAACACCCCGACAAAACCGGCCAACGCGCCGCCGGCCATCAGCGCAAAGATAATCCATACCGGATGCAGCCCAACCCGCCCGCCAACCAATTTGGGGGTCAACACATAGCCCTCAAGAAGCTGGCCGATAACCAGCAGAATCAGAACGGTCAGGGGCAGGTGCCAATCCCCTGTTTGCAGCCACGCCAAGGACAGGGCAAAAAACCCACCGGTTAGGGTGCCGATATAGGGCATAAAGGCCAAAATTCCAGACAGCAAGCCCACCAGCAGGCCGCTTTGCAGGCCAACCACGCTTAGCGACAGGCTGTAATAGGCCGCCAGCGCCAAACAAACACTGCCCTGCCCGCGCAAAAATCCTGCCAGCGTTGCATCCACATCCATCAGCAGCTGTTTGATCTCTTTTTCTTTGTTGGGTGGCAACAGGCGGTCCAGCTGCCTTAGCATCAGCGGCCAATCGCGCAACAGGTAAAAAGATACGACGGGGGTAATGATCAAAAGACTCAGCATGTTCAGCAGGGCTAGCCCGCCGTTTAACAGGCGCCCCCCGATGTTTTTGGCCATTTGCCCCACGGTGTTCAGCGCGCCGCTGGCCTGCTCCTGCGCCCCTGCCTGCAGTTTTTCCAGCAAATCTGGCGACAGGTTGTGCCCCAGCAGGGCGGTTAGCCGGTGGGTGATTGGTACGATGGATTCCTGCGCCCGCACCCAGTATTCCGGCATCTGATTCAACATCGCGGTGAATTGCAGCTGAACCAGGGGGGTTAGCAGCAAAATCAATCCAGCGATCATCGCCACCACCAGCACCAGGGCGATCAGGCAGCCGATACCGCGGGAAATGCGCCAAGATTCCAAGCGTTTGACCAAGGGGTTCAGCAGATAGGCCAAAATCAAGGCCATGATAAAGGGCGCCAGAATCGCGCTGAGTTCTTGCAACAAAATGCCCAGCGCCAAGGCGATCAGCCAGCCGCCCCAATGTTTCCAAACCAAGCTTGGTGTGACCATCTAAAGAGTTCCAGGTACGAGTTTAAGGACGGTAGCGCAGGCGCAGGTTGTTGCTGTTGCCGCTGGCATCACCGGCAATCTCAAAGCGGTTGTTGGCCAATTGCTCAGCCAGCGATCCCGTTCCCGCATTCCAGTTGGCCAAAAATTCGGCCTGAGACTGGTTTAATTTGATAAGGCGCAGGTTCGTAAAGCCGCTGACCCGCTGCAACTGCTGCTTGGCGCGCAGCCAATCGGTGACATTGTTGATGTCCAGCAACAATCTTACGGTTGTGGCGCCGGGGGTCGTATTGGCAACCGGCGCGGCGCCATCGCTGGCAGCGGGGGCGGTGGCTGATGGCGTAGACGCGCCGTCGCTGCCTGGGGCGGCTTCCCCATCACGCATGGCGATGCGCGCCTGTTGCAGGAAAGCCTTGGTGCGGCTTTCGCGAAAACTGACCGTCAGTTTGGCGCGGTAACGGGTTGCCGAAATTTTCTCCCCCGCCACCTCAACCCCCTGCACCAGGCGCAGCAGATCGTTGTCGCTGAGTTGGGGGGCGGACTCAGCATCGCTGCCGCTAACCGTTTGCACCAATTGTTGAAAGGCTTGGCGTTGACCATCGTTAAAGGCCTTGTTCTTCGCCTCCTCAGCACTGCCGGCCGTGGCATCCACCGGCACGTCTTTCACCGTAAAACGGTCATCAGCAGCGATGACGGGAAGACTTAACAGCAGTTGGCAAAGCAGCAGCCCAACAGCAAAATTCAGGCGGTTGCGTAATCTTCGTTGCATCGTTTGTCCAACTTGCGTATCAAGGAGTTTCGTAGGGCATATAGATTTTCATGGGTTGGGGAATTCCATGCAGCGTTTTAACACAGTTTTTCAGGTATCGCCATGAACCATTCTGTTCAAAATTCCATAACCTATCGTGACGCCGGTGTCGATATTGATGCGGCGGCCAAGTTGGTGGAAATGCTGAAACCGATGGTCAGGCGCACCGCGCGAACCGGTGTGGTGGGCGGTATTGGCGGCTTTGCTGGTTTGTTTGATCTAAAGCTGCTGAATTATCAGGATCCCTTGCTGGCCAGCACCTGCGACGGGGTGGGCACCAAGGTCAAGATTGCCGCGGCGGTAGGCAATTTGCGCGGGGTTGGTATCGATTTGGTCGCGATGAACGTCAATGATTTGATTTGCGTGGGCGCTGAGCCGTTGTTTTTGCTGGATTACTACGCGACCGGGCATTTGCAGCCAGCCCTTGGCGCTGCCCTGATTGATGGGATTGCCGATGGCTGCCAGCAGGCGGGCTGTGCCTTGTTGGGCGGCGAAACCAGCGAAATGCCTGGCATTTATGACGAGGATGATTTTGATGTCGCCGGCTTTGCGGTGGGGGTGGTGGAACGGTCACAGCTGCTGCCACGCAGCGATGTGGCGGCTGGCGATGTGCTGTTGGGTCTGCCCGCCAGCGGTCTGCACAGCAACGGCTTTTCGCTGGTTAGGCGGCTAATGGCCGATCACCATTTCAGCTATGACCAGCCCGCTGGTTTTATGGATGCGGTTGGCGGTGCAACCCCAACCTTGGGTGAGGTGCTGCTAACCCCCACCCGCATTTACGTGCAACAGCTGCTGCCCCTGATTAAGGCGGGCAGAATCAAGGCCTTGGCGCACATCACCGGCGGCGGTATCCTTGAAAATCTGCCCCGTGTGTTGCCGCAGGGGCTGACCGCGGTGATTGATGTGGCCAGCTGGCCTAAGCTGCCGGTGATGCAATGGCTGATGCAAACCAGTGGGATGCAGGCGACGGAGGCCGCGCGCACCTTTAACTTGGGGATCGGCATGATTCTGGTGGTGTCGCCGGCTGAGGCTGAGGCGTTGTTGGCTAAGCTGGCTGGCAAAATGTTTCGGATTGGTCAGTTAACCGATGCCGCGGCTGGTCAGCCCGCCGTGCGGTTGAATGGGCTTGAGGCTTTGTCTTTGTAAGCTGCCTGGGTAAGCTGCTGGGCAAGCTGCCGGTTTGGGCCGTTCCTTAGGTGCGCTGTTGTGTTTTTGTTCCAAAATGTGTAAACAGTATTGGATATAAACCAAATATTCGGACGTGATTTTGTTGGAGTTGAGAGGATAATGGCCGGCATGACGATCCAAAAAACACCCTCAACCGCGGTGGATACCTGGTCACAGGATGCGTCGGTGGTGCATAACGCCACTCCCCATCGATCCTATGGCTGGTTGCCTCACGCCGATGACGCTGGGTCGGGCAAGATTTTTTCCAAAAATGGATGGTGGGATCGCAGCCGTGCCCATCGTTCTGGGCTGCTGATTCTGATAGTGCTGGTGGTTTTTTTCGTGCGTCACCACGCCGTTTTGCGTGGTCAGGCCTGTGGCTTGTTGGGTGCAACCAAGGGCGTGTGCGCGGATTCTGTAGGTCAGGAGGTTGCGGTGAAAGATCCAGCCTTGAACTATCTGATCGGACGGCATCAGCAATTGGTGGCTCAGGGCTATCGGGCAACCCGATTAAGGCTGATCAGCGATCCCACGGATCCTTTGTACAACGATCCCACCAACTTGCTGCGGCCAGTTGCGGGGCAAAATCCCCCCAGCGATGTGGCCAGCGATCTGCCGCAGTGGGGCTATAAGGTTGACGTTCTGTTGCCCAGCGGGCAGGGGCGCTTGCCCAGCCTGGTGTTTTTTAAGCCGGTCGGCGCGGTGGAGGATTGCAGGGCGATCACCGCGGTTGCGGCTGACCCGATCGCGGTGCCGGGAACCCTAGCGGATTGGGACATGAAAAACCCTCAACCCGTCGACTGGTCAAGGGTTGCCGCGCTATCTGGTCAACATGGCGGTTCTCAGGGGTGTGTAAGCCTGGCTGATGGCAAGCTGTTGTTTTACAATGCCTTGCCTGTGCAGTAGTTTTTCGCTAGACTGCCGTTAGTTTTTAGGCGGCGTTTGGTTGTACAACAGTTGGCTTTCAAAAAAAGGGGCAGCGATGGCACGCATTATTACGGTTGCACAGCAAAAAGGTGGGGTTGGCAAAAGCACCATCGCCGCGCAATTGGCGATCAGCTACCACGCCATGGGGGAACGGGTGGTGGTGGTGGATATCGATCCGCAGGGCAGCTTGACCTATTGGTACCAACAACGGCTTGCCCGTTTTGAGGATCCGGCGGATGCGCAGCCTGAGGTGCGGGCAATTACCGGCTGGCGTGTGCATAATGAGGTGTTGCGGTTGAGCGAGCATTACGATCGGGTGATCGTTGACAGCCCGCCCCACACGCAGACTGAGGCGAAAATTGCGATCCGCGCCGCCGATTTGGTGTTGATTCCGTTGCAGCCAAGCCCGTTGGATATTTGGGCGACCACCCGCACCATTGAGTTGGCCAGGGCTGAGGGCAGAAAATTTTTGGCCGTGCTGAACCGCGTAACAGGTCGCGCCAAACTGGTTGAGGCAACCCGTCAGGAATTTGCCGAAAATGGGATCGATCTGGCCAACACCGGCATTTCCAATCGGGTGGCCTATGCGGTCAGCATCGCCAAGGGCAGTGGGGTGGCCGAACTTTCCCCCAAAAGCGCGGCGACCACCGAAATTGCGGCGCTGATTGCCGAAATTGAGCAATACAACAACAGCTTACAGGATGCGGCGTAGAGCGAAAATGCTCTATTCCCCCTGATGCAGCAAAAAGGCTAGGGCGGCAAACAACATCATGCTGGCCGGTGCCCAAGCCCCGATCATCACCGGAATGCGATCGCTGGTGGCCAGGGCTTGGAAAACTTGGGTCAGGCCATAAAAGCCAAAGGCGATACCAGCGCCGATCATCACCTGCCGCAAATTCTGCTGTGGCCGTGGCCCCCCATGCTGCCCAACCGTCAGGCCAATCACCAACATGGTGATCAGCAGCAGGGGATAGGCCAACAGGCTTTGCCAATAAAGCTGGTGCACACGGGTGGAAAAACCGGTGTTTTGCAATTTGCGGATCAGGCTGGGCAGCTGCCAAAAGGTTAGGCTTTCGGGCGATTCGATCCGTTGCCGCACCTCCCCCTCCGTCAGGTCGCTGGCGTAGTCTAGACTGGCGGTTTTTTGCGGGGTGGGCGGCGCATCGGTGGCGGTTAAATCGTAGCGGGTGACGTTGATCAGCCGCCATCCCTTAAAGCTGGCGTCACTTTTGCCATCAATATTTAGGGGGGTGGGAATCGCGCTTTCAGCGTTCATTCGCGCAATCAGCCGATCTTGGTCATCAAATTGCAGAATCATGATTTGCCCCAGGCTTAGCGGCCGATCGGTTAGCTGTTGCGCCTGAATGATGTCGTAGCCCACCGCGCTGTTGTCGCCCTCCCCCAGCCGTGTTTGGCTTAGCCACAGGCCGTTTTCCCCCAACCGGCTGAGGTTGATGGGGCGGTTCATCAATTTGGCCTCCAAATGCTCATAACGGCTAAAGCTCAGGGTGATCAGCTCATCCAGCAGGGCGATTTTGGCCGCGCCCAACAGGCCAACCGCGATCACCAGCCCTGCCATCAGGTTAAACAGCGATAGGCCGCTAAGGCGCGCGATCAGCAGTTCGCGCCCACGGTTCAGGCGGTGGCTGGTCAACATCGCCGAAAACAGCAGAATAAAGGGCAGGGTTTGCCCCAGCAATTTTGGCAACCGCAGCAGGGTGATGCTGAGCACCGCGCTCAACCCAAAGCCCCGCTCGCTGAACCGGCGCGCCTGTTCCAAATAATCAAACAGCAGGATGACCACCGCAATCAGGGTCAGCATCAGCAGCAGGCTTTTGCCAAATTGACGCAACAAATACCAACGCAGAACCATGGATTAAAACTTTTTACCGGTTAGAAAAATTGTTTTGTTTGCGTTGGAATTCGGCAACGCTGTCCCAGTAAGGGTCTGGTGAATTGTCAGGGTAGCTCCATGATGCTGTGCGGCGTTTTTGCCACAACCCACACAGCATCAGGGTGGCCAGCACCAGGCCATAGGACAGCCAGATAAATTGGTTGTTGCGCACGTTCAGGGCGGTCAGGCCATAGCCGATGGCCATAAAAACGGTGCCAGCCAAGCCAATTTGGAACAGGGTTTTGCCGCGCCCAACCCTGGTGCGCAAATCCTGGGTCATGCCCAAATAGGCCAGCAGGGTTAGGCACAGGGGAAACAGGCTGCCCACGATCCGCTGGTGCGCCTCAGCCCGATAGCTGCGCAGCAGGGCGGCCTTTAGATGGTCGGCCTTGGCCAGCAGCAGATAGGCGGTGGATTGTCCCTTGGCTTCTTTCTGGGCTTCTGTTTGGGCTTCCTTAGGTTCTGCGTTTGCGCCGCCACCCGCCAGATTGGCGGTTAGATTCAGCTGATACTCCTCAAACGACAGCAGGCTGAGTTCACCGGTTTGCGGCTTAAAGGCCTGGCGGGTGCCGTGAAAAACCCGCAGGACGACCCCATCTTTGGTGCGCAAAATTTCGCCACTGGCGGCATAAATCGTGTCGTTTTCCAACGCGTTGCGGGTATCTTGCACCAGCAGGCCGTTAAATTTGTTGCTGCCAATTTGTTGGCGCACAAAAACCGTGACATTGGGCAGGGCGTTGGTAAAGGTTCCCTCCTGCAGGGTTAACACGCTGTCGCGCAGGCGGGTTTGATAGTCGCGAAAACTGTTGTAGCTGACCGGCAACAGGTAAAGATTGGAAAGGCCGAGCAGCAGGCTGCCCATACAGCCAAAAATCACAAAGGGCTTGAGCAGGGCGGCGGGCGTTACCCCAACCGCGTTCCAGATCACCCATTCATGGTCGCCGATCAACCGCTGCAGCACCACCAGCACGGTGATAAATTGGCTGACCGGCAGCAGGATGACCAGCAGGCTGGGCAACCATTGCAGCGACAAAATCAACACGGTGTAAAAGGGCAGGCCGCGGTTGATCACCAGCTCAATAAAACGAATCGACTGGCTGAACCACAGCACCAAAAACAGGCTGGCCAACACCATCCAGCCGGTGCGCCACAACTGCCTTAGGATGCTGCGGTTGTAAAGCGTGGTCGCCATCAGCTTTCAGGGTTTTCTGGATGGGGTTTTTCTTTTGGCGTGTTGGCGTTGGTGCAATAATGGCGATAGCAGCGCAGCAACGCCCAACTGCACAGGGCGCCCAGGGTTAACCCAGCGATGGTATCGGCCAGATAATGTTTCAGCAGGATCAGCCGGCTGCTGGCGATCAGCAGGGCGTAAAGAACGGCGGCATAGCCCCACAATTTGCCCTGCGGCTTGCCCGTAACCGCTTGCCCCATCTGCGCGATCAGCACCGCCACCGCGCCCGCCGTGGTGCTGTGCCCTGAGGGGTAGGAGTGCCATGCATGGCCGGTGGTAAAGGGTTGAAAGTCTGCCATCCCCTGCTGCAACCACAAAGCTGGGCGGGGGCGGCCGATAACAAATTTCAGCAGGTTGGCCAGAATGCCAGACAGCAGAACCGCAGCGAACAGCAACAGCGATCCGTGCAACAGCTGCCTTAGGCGAACTGGGCTTAACCATGGGGTGCGCATGGTGTGTTCGGCCAACCACAGCCCGAAAATCAGCAACAGGCTGGGCGCCAAAAAGACTTTGCTGTCGCCCAATTTGGTGATGCCGGCAAAAATCTTGCGCAGCTCCGGATGATTGGGTATCCACGCGGCGATTGCCTGGGTCAGCGGCTGATCGATCCACAGGAGGGATGCGATGCTTAGCAACCAGGCGAACATGGCGGCTTTTGGTTGCCAACCCTCACAAGAAAATCGCCCTCTTTTCGGGCTATCAAAATCGGCTCTAGCTTTTTGATCAAATTGGGGATAATCCATGAATAAGATTCCTGTGATATATGGACTGGCTTGTGCCCATGATGACCATCCCTGCCGAAAACCTCAAGGCTCTTGCGGCGTATATTCAGGCACAGCAACCGGCGCATGTGCAAAGCATCTCGTGGAGTCGTGGCGAATTGTGCGTGCACACCAGCCGTGATCATGTCGTCGAACTGCTAACCTTTTTGCGCGATCACGCCGATTGTGGTTTTGAGCAGTTGGTGGATTTGTGCGGGGTGGATTATCCCAACCGGCCTGAGCGGTTTGAGGTGGTGTACCATTTGCTCTCCCTGACCCACAACCATCGTCTGCGGGTCAAGCTGACCACCAATGAAAAAACGCCGGTGCCTAGCGTGGTGTCGGTGTATCCGGCCGCCAATTGGCAGGAGAGGGAGGCGTGGGATATGTACGGCATTATCTTTAGCAACCACCCCGATTTGCGCCGCATTCTGACCGACTATGGGTTTCAGGGGCACCCGCTGCGCAAGGATTTTCCGCTGACCGGTTTTGTTGAGGTGCGCTATGACGATGAGCAGAAACAGGTGGTGTATGAGGGGGTTAAGTTAACCCAGAATTACCGCAGCTTTGATTTTCTCAGCCCGTGGGATGGCCTTAACCACCTGCTGCCCGGTGATGAAAAGGCTTACGATGAAAAGGCTGGCAAATAATGGCACGTTTGATCGAAGAGAAAATTCTGACTGAGGGCGCCCCCTTACCGGAAGGAGAGCGCGCTTTTACCTTTAACTTCGGCCCCCAGCATCCAGCAGCGCACGGGGTGTTGCGTTTGGTGATGGAATTGGATGGGGAGTTGGTGCAGCGGGTGGATCCGCATATCGGCTTTTTGCACCGCGGCACCGAAAAGCTGATTGAGCACAAAACCTATCTGCAGGCCATCCCCTATTTCGATCGGTTGGACTATGTGTCGCCGATGTGCCAGGAGCACGCCTTTGCGCTGGCGGTGGAAAAGCTGATGGGGCTTGAGGTGCCGCTGCGCGGGCAATATATCCGCGTGATGTTTGCCGAAATTACAAGGATTATGAACCATCTGCTGAACATCACCACCTTTGCGCTGGATGTGGGGGCGATGACCCCGTTTTTGTGGGGGTTTGAGGAGCGGGAAATCCTGATGAGCTTTTACGAGCGGGTTTGCGGCGCCCGCCTGCACGCCAATTACTTCCGCCCGGGCGGTGTGCATGTGGATCTGCCGACGGGGTTGGTTGAGGATATTTCGGCCTTTTGCACGCGCTTTCCATCCGTGATTGACGACATTGAAAAACTGCTGACCAACAACCGCATTTTCAAACAACGCACGGTTGGCATTGGCGTGATCTCTAAGGAGCAGGCCTTGGCCTGGGGGATGAGCGGGCCGGTGCTGCGCGGCAGCGGTTTTGATTGGGATTTGCGCAAGGCGCAGCCCTATGATGTGTATGACCGGATGGAGTTTGACATCCCGATCAGCGATGACGGCGATTGTTATGCCCGCTATTTGGTGCGCATCGCCGAAATGCGGCAAAGCCTGTCGATCATTCAGCAATGCATCGAACAATTGCCGGCCGGCCCGGTGATGACCGACAACAACAAGGTTATCCCCCCCCGCCGCGCCGACATGAAACAATCGATGGAGGCCTTGATCCACCACTTTAAACTGTATACCGAGGGGTACCACGTGCCAGCGGGTGAAACCTATACGGCGGTTGAGGCGCCCAAGGGGGAGTTTGGGGTGTTTCTGGTGTCGGACAGCGATATTCCCAACCGGCCGTGGCGCTGCAAAATTAAGGCGCCAGGCTTTTTGTTCATGCAAATTTTGGGGCCGATTTCCACCGGCCATATGCTGGCCGATTTGGTCGCGATTGTGGGCAGTTTGGACATTGTGTTTGGGGAGATTGATCGCTAATGAGCCATGATGTGAAACAGGTCGCGGTGCCGGTGATCGAATCTTTTGATTTTACGCCGGAAAATCTGGCCAAGGTGCGCGCGGTTATCGCCAAATACCCCGCTGGACGGCAGGCCAGCGCGGTGATGCCGCTGTTGGATTTGGCGCAGCGGCAATGCGGCGGCTGGTTGCCCCGCGTGGCGATGGAACGGGTGGGCGATCTGCTGGGCATGTCTTACATGCGGGTGTTTGAGGTGGTGACCTTTTACACCATGTACAAACGGGCGCCGGTGGGCAAAAACCTGCTGCAAATTTGCACCACCACCCCCTGCTGGTTGCGGGGCAGCGACGCGGTGGTGGCGGCCTGTCGGCAAAAACTGGGCATCGACTTTGGCCAAACCACCGCGGACGGTCTGTTCACGATGGAGGAGGTGGAGTGTTTGGGCGCCTGCGTCAACGCGCCGGTGGTGCAGATCAACGATGATTATATTGAGGATTTGGATGGTGAGCGGATGCTGGCGGTGCTGGAAGCCCTAGAACGGGGCGATGCGGTGGCGGCTGGCAGCCAGATTGGTCGTCAGGGCAGCATGGCGGCGGGCGATCTGCCGGCGGTGGTGGCGCCAACCAAACCCCCCGCGAAGATTCCCGCCAAAACCGCGGCCACAAAAACGCCTACCACCAAAACCCCTGCCGCCAAAAAACCAGTGGCTGCATCGGCCAAGAAACCAAAGGATTCTTAACGCCTATGGAAATTCGCATCCTTCCCCGCCAGGGTATCGAAATTGTTGGAGGGGGGCGCATCCTTTTTGGGATGACCCCTGAGCAGGTTCGATCTTTTTTTGCTGAGCCGCCGCATTCCGTTATGATGGGCGCGGATGATGAGGTGCCAACCGATTGCTATGATCAGGCCTCCCTGCGGTTTTTTTACAACCCTGAGGATGGCGTGCTGGAATCGGTTGCGGTGGAGTCTGAGCATGAGGTTTGGATTGAAACGCTGTCGCTGTTTCAGGGCTCGGTTAAGCAAAGTTTTGCATGGTTGCGCAGGGAAGATCCGGAATTTGAGCTTGAAGAGGGCGTTGGCGGCCTATCCAAGAAATTTGGCTTTCTGACCACGATCGCGGGTGAGGATGAGGATGACCCAAAGGGCTATTTGGACGGCGTTTTGATTTTTCAGGATGATGACAGCTGGCTTTAGGATAAGGTTAACAGGGAACACACATGCTTAAATCGCAAGACCGCATTTTTCTCAATCTGTATGGCGAGCAAGACTGGAAGCTGGCGGGGGCACGGGCGCGTGGGATTTGGGATGACACCAACGGCTTGCTGGCGCGTGGGCGCGAGGCGATTATTGACGAGATCAAAAGTTCTGAGCTGCGCGGGCGCGGTGGGGCTGGCTTTCCCACCGGTTTGAAATGGTCGTTTATGCCCAAGGAATCCGAACGGCCGCATTATCTGGTGGTCAACGCGGATGAAAGCGAGCCTGGCACCTGCAAAGACCGCGACATCCTGCGCTTTGATCCGCATTTGTTGCTTGAGGGGTGCCTGATCGCCAGCTTCGCGATTGGCGCCAAGGCCTGCTATATCTACATTCGCGGCGAATATGTGACGGAGGCCTTGCATGTGCAGCATGCGATTGATGAGGCCTATGCGGCGGGGCTGATCGGCAAAAATGCCTGCAAAAGCGGCTGGGACTGCGACATCGTGTTGCATCGCGGCGCGGGCGCCTATATTTGTGGCGAGGAGACGGCGATGCTGGAAAGCCTGGAGGGGCGCAAGGGGCAGCCGCGGCTGAAACCCCCTTTCCCCGCCAACGCTGGCCTTTACGGATCGCCCACCACCATCAACAACGTCGAAAGCGTGGCGGTGACCCCCACCATTTTGCGGCGCGGTGCCGCCTGGTTCAGCGGTTTGGGACGCCCCAAAAACACCGGCAGCAAGATTTTCTGCATCTCAGGCCATGTGAACAAGCCTTGTAATGTGGAGGAGGAGTTGGGGATTCCGCTGCGCGACCTGATCGAAAAACATGCTGGCGGCGTGCGCGGCGGCTGGGACAATTTGCTGGCGGTGATTCCTGGCGGCTCATCCGTTCCCCTGATTCCACGCAGCATTGCCGACACGGTGTTGATGGATTTTGATAGCCTGCGGGAGGTGCGCAGCGGCCTTGGCACCGCCGCGGTGATCGTGATGGATCAATCCACCGATCTGATCCGCGCCATTGCCCGCCTGTCGTATTTCTACAAACACGAAAGCTGCGGCCAGTGCACCCCATGTCGTGAGGGGACGGGGTGGTTGTGGCGGATGATGGACCGCATCGCAAAGGGTCAGGCCGATTTGGCGGAAATTGACGTGCTGGAACAGGTAGCTGGCGAGATTGAGGGGCACACGATCTGCGCCTTTGGCGACGCCGCCGCCTGGCCTGTTCAAGGCCTGCTCCGCCACTTCCGTCCCATGGTCGAAGACCGCATCCGCGATCAGGTGAGGAAAAGAGCGGGTTAGGTTTAGGCACGCTGCGGGTTATCTGCTGCCGCCATATCTCAATGGTGCATTTAGGTGTTTAAGGGGGGTCATGCGATTTTCGCGATAAATCGACGTTTATGTATTGATAAATATGTATTGCTATGTTTATTTAAAACATAAAAAAACTTATAGTCATGAGATGTAGGGATGCGTTGCTTCAACTCCGTTAATTTGAGGAAGATGAAATGCAATTGGGGTCCCTTAGAAGATTTGATGAATGCTGGCTTGCCGCCGGTTGACAGTCGCGTTCAAGCAAAAAGTTTGGTTAAGGCTGTGGCTAAGGCTGCTTATGCGGTACTGTCCCCTTCGTTTTCCTCTGGACTTAATGATGCGTTGGCTGATCTGCATTCAGGAAAAACGATTGGCCTGCATTTGCAAAATGTGCCGTGTTCTTTTGTGCCACCTGACTGGACATCAGGTGACCTGTATTTTACTAAGCAGCATTTGATCCAACTTGCCGTCAACTATAGCCTTATTGGCGACCACCAATTAGAACTCGAATCTCGTTTTCTTATGGGTTCGAACAGAAATTCTGTGGAACGGATGAAGCCTTGGTTTATACTCAACCAATGGCCGATTCCCCCACATTGGGATCGGGTGCCATTTTTTAGTTTGAGCTGTCTTCACTCAAGACCAAAATCGGTTCAAACAAGGTTTTTCGCCTTAGATGCAATTGTAAAAAAGCACCGATCATCTCTTTTAGAGATGAGATGCACGGTTGATGAAGTGGAATATTCGGTTTTTGAGCATGATGATGGGTGTAATATTTACCGACTAAATCCAGTGGTTCATCAAAGGAAAATCAGGAAAGATATTTTTTCCTTGGAAGATATAAAAAAAATAACTTGTGGGATTGTTTGGGAAGAATTTTGTATATCTCCAACAGATATAATTGTTTTTAGAGATGATTTTTTTGTGCATGATTCTGTTCACGTAACTGGATATAACCCAGATGTCGCTAGGCTTCTTGCGGCGGTTGAGGTTCGCGTGAAAGCTCCAGATTTGAACATCGCACCGTCGCTTCCAGATACACCAGCAGCACTGGCCGCCTATATCACCGAACAGCGCGTCGCGGCCGGTCTCTAGCCGCGAGGTGATCTTCTCGAGCTCGCGCGCTAAGCCCCCCTACCCACCAGCCTTAATCTCAATGCGGGCGTTGCGTTTTAGGGTGCGGAGGTATTGATCGGCGTTGCGTTGGATTTTTTCCTGGCGCAGTTCGGCGGTTAATTCTTTGCTGGTCAGGCCGGCCACCGCATCGGCGTTGAGCTGACAAAGCTTTAGCATGGTATAGCCACCACCATCGGCAAGGGCGGTGGGGGTGGTGATGCCGTTGATGGGCAGCCCAACCAACTGCGTGGAAAGGGTGCGGGGGTAGTCCGCCAGTTTGCTGCCGGTCAGATCAACGATTTTGCCCTTGTCCCCAGCCTTGTCCCCAGCCGCATCCTTTAGGGCGGCTTCCAACTTGTCACAGGATGCGGGGATCAGCTGTTGGCGCAGCGCCTGCGCCTGTTCTAGGCTGGTGGCAGCGGGCAGCAGAATTTGCTTGCTGTCCATCGCCACCGCGTTGCTGATCGATGCATCGGGTTGGCGCACATCCTGCAACCAATACAAAATCACCTCGCGTTCACGTTCCAGCGGGAAGATGCGGCCCTTGGTTTGATCGGCCAGCAGGGCGCGTTGATCGTCGGCCAGCAAGGATTCGGCCACCCACCCCAAATTGCCGTTGTCGGCGGCGCTGGCGCTGTTGGAAAATTGCTTGGCCAGCTTGCCGAAATTGGCACCGCCGTTCAGGGCAGCCAACAGCCGTTTGGCGGTATCGCGCAGCACGGCTGGCGGGATGGGCTTGTTGGTGGTGGCATCATCCCCACTCAACACAATTTCCGACAGCTGATAGGTCGGCTGATCCAGCAGGGCGAGTTTGCGTTGGCGCAGCCTTACCACCTCCTCCCCCGACACCTGAACTTCGGGGATGATCGCGCGTTGCACCACCTTGCGCCACAGCAGGTTGGTGCGAATCTCGTCGCGATAGGCCTTGGCCGAAACCTGGCGATCTTGCAGCAGTTTGGTCAGGCCGCCGCTTGGCATTTGGTTGGCCTGTTCAATGCTGGCGTACACTGCCCCCACCTCGTCCTCACCAACGCTAAGATTCAGCCGATCCGCCTCCTGCAGCTTTACCTGCTCCTCAACCAAATTGCGCAGAACGGGCAGGGATACCTGCTGGCTGTTGGTGGGTGTAATCGGCAAATCCGCCATCATCAGGGCAACCCGAACCCGTTCATCCCAATCCAAGCGGGTGATCGGTTTTTTGTTGATGGTGGCCACGATATATTGGCGGCGTTCTTTGGGGATCGGGGGGGTGCCCTGCGCCGCCGCTGGCCGCGCGCCAACGCCCAGCAGCAGAGCCAAGGCCGTGATCAGCACATAGGCTGGGTGGTTAAAACGAAAGGCTTTCACTGCCGATATCCCCTAAATATTTGAGATTTATTTGAAGCAACAGGGTGGTTCCTGGTTGTTTGTCCACCGAGTTGGTGGTGAAATCGTGAACAAAGTTGGCGGAAATGTTGCTGCATTCGTTGCCATAGGTCAAGGCACCACCAAAATTTCGGGTGCTGCCGGTGCCCAGGTCACGCGCGCTGTTGGCGGTAAAGCGCCATCCCGAAAGAAAATTCACGCCGATACTGCCCTGCGCCTGCTCCTGCGGCACGATGCTGGTGGCGCTGTCGGCGGTGGCGGATTGCGGCGCAAGCTTGACATAGCTGGCGCTGAAATCAAAAGGCTTAACCACGGTGTTAAAGCCAATTTCGTTGCGGCGGGATGTAAGATCTTGATGGTCGCGGCGAAAGCGATAGGTCACCTCAGTATTGGGGGAAAGACCCACCGCCACCCCGCCCACCACATCCGAAACCTTCTGGCCAGCACCGGTGTCGCGCGTGTAAACCGCCGCTGCGTTGGGCTGCAGGCTTTGGCCGACAAAGCTGCGGATTTTTTGCCCCTCATGGTTGGTCACCTCATAGCCCAAGCCGTAGTCCAGCCGATTGCCGGTTGACTGGCGGTCAATCCCGGGAAAGCGGTTGGTGCTTAACAGGTTGCTTTCGTCCAGCTCAAACGACTGGCTGTCCTCATCCGGAATACGGCTGCTTTGTTTGGCGTTGGGGGTCAGATGCACCTGCACCAACGGGTTCAGGGTTTGGCGAAACGTGCCGCTATAGGCGACCAAGGGGCGATCAATTTTGGCGGTGCCCATCGGCACGGCGCGCATCGCCGTTTCGCTGGTGTTGTTGGTTTGCGGCTGTTGGATTTTGTAAAGATCGGTTTGCAGCAGGCCGTTCAGGCTTAAACGGGTGCCATCCAGCCCAATTTGCTCAGGCATCACCCACTCCGCCTTATTCGACAGGCGTTGGCTGTTCAGGGCGCGGTTGCGCTGCAAAATCGCCGTGCTTGGGGTTAGGCGCAGGTAGCTGTCCCGCCACCAGCCTGTTCCCCCGAACGGCGCGGAATAATATTCATAGGAGGCCACCGGCAAAGCGCGGGGGGAGATTTCAGGATCCACCGACAGCCGCAGATCATCAAAGGTTAGGGCCGATATGTTGGCGTAGTCGCGCCCATAAAACCCCTCCCCATACAGGCGGTTTTGCAACTGCAGGTTTTTATCGATCTCATAGCGCGACATATAGGCGCGGTCACTGGCTTTTTGCAAATTGGCACCAAGCCGCCAATTTTGGTTCAGGTCGTAACGACCCTCAGCCTTCACATGGCCGCGTCCGGTGCGCTCCGTTACCCCACTATCCAGCACCTGATCCACCAAACCGCCGCTGGCCTGCACATCCACCTCCCCGTGCGCAAAGCGCTGGCGATAGTCGGTGCGCAACAGATTGCCCGCCAGGTCATAGCTTACCGGCTGCAGGGTTAGGTCTTTATCGGGGGCAATATCCCAGAAATAGGCAGCGCTGATGCCGTTGCCGTTCTGGCCTGACCGGATGTAACTGGGCGCCAGCAGCCCCGATTTTTTTTTGACGCTGGGGTCGGGATAGGAAAAATAGGGGGTGTAGAAAACTGGTATTCCCGAAAATTCCAACCACGCGTTGTGGTAAACGATTTCCTTGGCCGACTGTTGGTGGGTTAAGCGATCAGCCCTTAGTTGCCAAAAGGGGGCTTTGTCAGGGTTTTGGCATGGTTTGCAGGGGGAAAAGGTAACGATGTTCATGGTGCTGATCTCGCCATCCTTGCGATCGCCGCTTTGCGCCGTCATGCGGCTGTTGTCAGGCAGCAGCAGGCGCAATTGTTCTGCAAAGCCATCGCGGAAACGGTCATCCAGTTCCAGCGAATCGGCAAACAGCACCTCGCCGGTCGGTTCGGTGAGTTTGACATGGCCATCGGCGGTCATCATGCGCGTATCCTCAACATAGGTCACGCGGTCGGCCAGCAGGATTCTGCCGTCCCGCTCAATCTCCACCGCCCCTTCAGCGGTCATGATTTTGCGCTGTTGGTCATAGGTCACTTGGTTGGCGCTTAACAACGCCTGCTCATCCCCCGCCTGCTCAGCCATTAAGGGCGTGACGCTGCCGGTTAGCAGCAGCCATAGGATCAGATAGGGGTAAGGGAAACGCATAGCTTTTGTTTTCGCCCGTTATCTGTTTCGATGCAATAAGTAAGACTGGGAAGCTGGGGGGCATAAAGGGTGATGGGCATGCGGATTGGTTTCAGGGAATGGTGGTGGCGCGGGGCGCTGGTGCTGCTGTGCTATGGCGCGGCAACTGCGGTGGTTTTGGCCGCAAGCCCAGAACCGATCGGGATGGTGGCGATGCCCGATCGGTGGTTGGAGTACCGGTGGAATTTGGCCAGCGATGGCAAAAATGTGTTTGTGGCGGTCAATTACACCGGCGCGCTGTCGGAACTCAGCAAAAACTGTACGGCTTCTGCCCCAAAATATCCGCATCAGGTGGGCGCGGTTTTAAAGGCGCAAGATGGTTGGTTGATGGCCAGCGTGCGTGCTGCCAACCCTCAAAATGCAGACAAAAGCCAGAATCGTCGCAACAGCTTTAATCAAATTTATGTTTGGCAAAACTTAGGGGCGGATGAGGGGCAACCAACATGGCAATTGTCTGGCGAGCTTTCCCCCCCCGCATCCCTGCCACCGTCGATAGCGGAGCAGGCAGGCGGTGTTCGGTCTTTTACTGATGATATGGCGATCGATGCGGGCGATCCCACCACCTTGTTTGTGGGCGCGCGGTTGGATACCGATCCGCCAAAGCCACCGGTGGCGTTGATCTATCGGAAAAACAAAAAAGATTGGCGGCTTGAGGGGGTCTTGCCGCGCGAATCGGTGGGGTTGGGGGATGCTGATGGGCTGTGTTTGGCCACCGCCAAAGATCAGCTGGCGTTGGGCTACCAAACCGGCGGCTTGGCGGTGTACCGCCGTGTGGGGGGAAACAACACGCAATGGGAAAGACGTGGACATTTTTCGATCGGCTGTGACCATGCCGCCTTTGTCGGCGATCAGTTTTTTGCTCTCCACAGCGGGCGGGTGCATCAATTGAACTTGGTGGACAACATTTGGCAACCGTTGGGTGAACCCTTGGTGTACCGCGAGCACGCCAGCCTGTTCCCCTATCCCGAACAATTCACGATGCAAGACACGTTGTTGGCGGTCAGCGACAGCAGCGAGCAGCAGGTTCATCTTTACCTGCGTAACGCCCAACCCATGCAGCAATGGCGACGACAAACCAGTCTTGGTGCGGCAAAAAATCCTGCGCAGGCGGATGGAGAAAAAAGCTTTGGTCGGCGGTTGGCGATGGCGCAAAACCATCTTTTTGTGGTGCAACGTGGCGGGGCGGGGGCGGGCAAAAGCGGTGCTTCTAAATTCCAGGGTTCGCTGCGCGACAATCCCGACAACGAAGGCTTGGCGCATTTTGTCCGCAACCCGCTGGACGGCAGTTGGAGCCAGCAACCGTCGATCAGAATTGCCGATCTGGCCAAAACCCAACGGTTGTTGACCTTGACATTAAACCAAAAAACCTGTGAACCAGAGGTGGACAGCCGATCCGATCAACCCACCTCCCCCAGTTTGGGAACCCTGTTTGGCTTATCCAAACCGGCTGTGCCCCCGTTGTTTTTAGGAGCGATTTATGTTTTGCGCTAAGAGGTCGTTGGTTGGGGCGGTGTTGCTGTTGGCGGTTGCAGGATGTCAGCAGGCCAAAAATCTTAATGAGCAGCGCTGTTACGATGCCGCTAAAGGCAAAGACGGCGTGGGTTGCGGTTGCGTGTACTACCGGGGTGAACAGGCGATTTATCAGCCGGTACCAACCGCCCATGTCCGCTACTGCCTATCGTCCCCCGATTTTGAGGAATGTTTGTGCAGCGGCACGGTAAAGCCGATCAATCCTTAAGGGGTATAGTCATTCCACTTTAAAAACTTACAGTGCTGCAAATATCATGAGGTCTGCGATACGGTGCTCATGTACCTATAGGTACACTCCGCTCCGTTTCTCGATCTCATGACATTTTCGCAAGCTGGTACTTTTTAAATTGAAACGACTATAGATTATCGGTTCTAAGCTTGATAAGGTCGCCCCCATCTTTTTTCGTCATCATGCAAAGGATTAGGGTTATGTCGGTTGCCACCATGTCGTCAGCTTCCGCTGCGGTTCCGCCCGCGTTGGCCAGCCGCCATACCGCCTATGTCACCCAGCTGCAGGATCAGATTTGTGCGGCGTTGGAGGCGTTGGAACAGCGCTTTGCGACCGCAGAATGTCCGGCCGCGGCTTTTGCGCCCAAACACTGGCAACGGGCCAATGATGGCGGCGGTGGGGAGATGCGCCTGTTAAGCAACGGCGCGGTTTTTGATCGTGCGGGCGTTAATGTGTCCACGGTTTGGGGGAAGTTTGACCCCAAATTCGCGGGGCAGATTCCAGGAACTGAGCAGGACGCCAGTTTTTGGGCTTGCGGCATCTCGCTGGTGCTGCATCCGCGCAACCCCTTTGTGCCAGCGGTGCATGCCAATTTGCGGCATTTGGTGACGGGCAAGGCTTGGTTTGGTGGCGGCGCGGATCTAACCCCCTGCTTCCATGATGCGGCTGAGGCGGCGGCCTTTCATCAGGCGATGCAGGGTGCCTGTGATGCGCATGATCCCGATTATTACCCAAAATTCAAACAATGGTGCGACGAGTATTTCTTTTTGCCGCACCGCAACGAATCGCGTGGCATCGGCGGCATTTTCTTTGATTATCTTGAGGGCGATTTGGAACAGACCTTTGCCTTTGTGCAATCGGTGGGCAATGCGTTTCTTGAGATTTATCCCCGTTTGGTGGCGGCCAAGGCTGATCAACCATGGACACGGGAAGATAAGCGGGTGCAAGCCCTGAAACGTGGGCGCTACATCGAATTTAACCTGTTGTACGACCGTGGCACCAAATTTGGCTTGGAAACCGGTGGCAATGTCGATGCCATTTTTGTATCCTTGCCACCCGGAGCGGAGTGGTAATATAGTCATTCCACTTTAAAAACTTACAGTGCTGCAAATATCACGAGGTCTGCGATACGGTGCTCATGTACGCAGGGTACACTCCGCTCCGTTTCTCGACCTCATGACATTTTCGCAAGCTGTAACTTTTTAAATTGAAACGACTATAAAAAAGTGCGGAGTGGGAAGCAATGACCTATGTGGTAACCGAGGCGTGCATTCGCTGCAAATACATGGATTGCGTCAGCGTTTGTCCGGTCGATTGTTTTTATGAGGGCGACACCATGCTGGTGATCGATCCCGATCAATGCATCGATTGCGGGGTCTGCGAGCCGGAGTGTCCCGCCAACGCGATTATCGCTGATACGGCGCCGGAGGCGGAGCGCTGGGTGCAGCTGAACCGCGATTACGCCGCGCAATGGCCCAATATTCGGCAAAGGGGCACGCCGCCTGCTGACGCTGATGATTGGTTGGACAAGCCGGACAAAATGGCGCTGTTTAGCCCCAAGCCCGCGTCCACCTCTACTTAAGCCAGCCCCTGCGTTTGAACAGCGCGTAGGGAACCATCGCGCTTAGCAGCATCGCCAGCAGGGCGAGGGGGTAACCGATTTTCCAGCCAAGTTCGGGCAAATAGTGAAAATTCATGCCGTAAATGCCGGCGATCAGGGTGGGCGGCATAAAAATCAGCGCCAGCACGGTAAAAATCTTCAAAATGTTGTTTTGCTGCAGGTTGATCAGCCCCAAGGTCGCGTCCAACACAAACAGCAGGCGGTTGTCCAAAAATTGGGCATGTTCGTGCAGCGATCCCACATCGCGCGCCGCGCTGTCCAGGCGGTTATGCGAAAAGGGGTGGTGAAAAAGCTGTTGCCAATCATCCAGGCGCAGAAAGGCAAAAAACCGTTCCAAACTCAGCAGGCTTTCCATCAGTTTGGCGATTAGGGTGCCGCCGCGGCCAATTTGTTTCAGGGTTTGGTTGTAATCCACCGATTGTTCTGAGGAGGTGTTGGCAAAAACCTGATGGCTTAGGTTGCTAAGCGTAAGGCCGGTTGTCTCCAAAATGTCGGCGGCGCGGTCAATCACTGCCTCCAGCAAGTCAAACATAATGTCGGCGGTGCTTTTGGGCGCTTGGCTGTTTTGGATGCTTTGCAGAAAATTGTCCAAGGATTGGGCGGTGTCGTAGCGCAGGGTGATCAGGTGTTGGGCGTTGGCGATCAGGGTCAGGGGCAATTTGATCGGGGCGGGGCTGTGCGAATGGGCGACAATCCAAATGGTGGCGTACAGGTGGTTGTGTTGGCGGTACAGACGGCTGCTGCTTTCAATCTCCATCATCTGGGTTTCGCTGGGCACGGTTAGGCCCGCCTGTTGTTCAACCCAGCGGATTTCCGCCGCCGTGGGCTGAAAAAGATCGATCCACAGCGCCATATCGGCGGGCAGGTCTGTCAGCTGCAGCTGGTCGTTGGGAATCGATACGGGGGTTAGGCCGGCGTTGTTTGCTTGATCTGGGTTGGTGGTGTTTAGGGCGTACAGCTTAAGCATGTTAGGTTTTGACCCATAATTTGATGGCCACCAGCACCAGCAAACAGGCGAACAGCTTTCGCAACAAGGCATCGGGGGTGTGCACGGCAAGCTTTGCACCCAAATAGCCGCCAAAAAACAGCCCAACAGCCAGAAATCCGGCAATTTTGAGATGCTCGGGCAGCAGTTTGCCCGCTTGCCAATATTGCCAGACGGCCAAAATCCCGACGGGCAGAATAAGCGCGGCCAGGGAAATGGCGCTGGCGCTGCTTTGGGGGATCTTCATCACAAAAACCAGCAGCGGGATGATCACGATCGCGCCGCCAATGCCAAACAGACCCGAACACACCCCCGCCGCCAAACCAATCAACAAAACCAGCAGGGTTTCCATACCAAAAACCATGGTTAGGTGGCGGATGGCGGGGTGCGGTTTTGATAGCCTTGGTTTGGGTAGTGCCCCTGCTGCTGCCTGATGCGGTTGCTTTGTTGCCGCGCTTGGTTTTGGCAGGCAATCAGGGTCATGGTTTTGTCCCAACCGATGGTGTTGAAAAAGGTGCCGCCGACAAAGCCCTTTTCAAAATGGCGCATGCAGGCGTCCAACCAGTAGTAAAATTTCCAATAGCCTGACGAAAAAATCGACATATAGCTGAAATTCATTTCGAACTCGACCGTGGCGGCGTAAACCATGACCTGCTCGTCTTGGCGAATGCCCATGTAGTTTTGCTGGAAGCCAGCCGGCAAGTAAAAGGGGCGGCCAGAAAGTTTCACCCGACTGACCAGGCTTAGACGGCGGTTGCTGATTTTAATGCCACGGTTGGGCAACCACTTGATGGTCGCGCCGCGCGGAACCGCGATGCTGATTTGCGACGAAAGCGGTGCCTTTTCCTGGCTGTGCAAATCCTCGTTCTCCTCCTCCCCCAACACCTCCTCCTCAGGCATATGTTGCCTTGTAATGCCCAACGGCAGGAAGGGGTTTTTGTTAAGCGCCAACGGCAGCCGTGATTCCGGGATCAGGGTCAGGCGGCTGGCATCATCAGGGTTTTTGTGGAAATAGTCATGCAAATGGTTGGTGATCCGGCTTAACACATAAACTTCGGTGGCCTGTTGCAACAGATGCAGGCTGCTGGAGGCCTGCTCATGCTCTGGCGTGCTGCCGGCCAGGTCAAAGTGTTCCGGCACGGGGTGGCGCTGCCATTGTTGATCGACCAATGGGGCGCTTTGGCGCAATTCATTGATCCAACGGGTAATCTTGCTGGCGTAGTCGTAACGATAGACATTGCGCAAATGGCCGTTGCTTTGATCCACCACAAAAAATCCATCATAGCTGCGCCGGAATTTCAGGTTTTTGACGATCGGGAAGAAAAAGAAAAAGACCGCCAACACGATAAAATCAAGGCCGATGAACAGGATATAGCGATCGCCCTTGACTTGCTGAATGATAATGCTGGCCAGAATGTTAATGCCGATCGACATCAAGATGGTGGCCAGAAAAATTTCAGCCAAGGCGCGCTTGTTGTTGAGCACGACGTTTAAAAAATCTTTGTTCTGATCCATCGTTTTGATCTTTATCGCTGTTTTTCTCGTTTGACTTTACGCTGTATCCAAAAATTCTGATCAAATACCCCATGATTATGGTGCATTTTCGGTTGGTTCGCAAGAAAAAGCGAAATTGACACAAATGTCTTGGCGTCAATCTATGCCAGTGGGCTATGCCAGTGGGCGGGGGTAAACCCCTAAAAGCTGGGGGGGCGCGATCATATGGCTGCCCAGCAGTTGCATCACCTGCTGCATGCACGCGCTGTCTGGCAGGCAGGCGTCATCCAGCTGCAGCAGCGCCCAGGGCTGACCACCCGCGTCGGTGGCCTGATCCAACAGCTGAACGGCCACGGACAGGCTCTGCAGCTCCGCCAGCTTGGCGATCGGGAAAGTGGGGTGCAGCGCAATCGCCAGCAAGCTGTCATCCTCCCCCGTCAGATCATCAACCGGCAGGGGGCCAAGCACGGCGGCTTGCGGGGTGAGGGCGGTACTTGATACACAAAACGGCAGGGCAAAAAAGATTTGCAGCGGCGTGGAGGGGTGGTCAGCTTGATGCAGCAGCGCTGTCCACCAATGGTTTCCAGCTACAGGCCAGGGCAGCACCGCGTAATTCACGATCTGTTGTTGGATGGCCGCAATCAGGTCGATCGGGCTGTCAAAGGCGGTAGCCGGCACCGCGGTGCCAAAATGATCGCGTGCCAACAGCGCCACCGATGGCGGGGCGTTGTGGTCATGGGTGGTTAGGTGGTCGGTTAAATAGCCATAGCTAAAGGGTTGCTCAACGGAATACAGGGTGGCCATCATCAATTCGCGCCACAGCTGAACCAGGCTGGAAACCGGCAGGGCGCCGCGATGCTGGGCTGCCAACCGCCGCACAATCGCCGCCTCGCGCCCTGGATACATAAATTGCCCGCGTTGCACAAAGCTGGGGTTGTTGCGCTTCAGCTCGCCCACCTGCTCAACCACCTCAATACGCTGCATGATCAATTGGTGCAGTTGGTTGTCGATGCTGTCCAATTGGTGGCGCAGTTTTAAGAGCTCTGGATGGATCATGGTTCCACTTTCCGGTTCGAAAGGCCGATGGCTGGGGTGGGCGCAACCAGCAGGCCGCGTCTTGGGAAAACGGTGCGTGGTTTCATCACCAGCACCTGTTTGGTGGCCTCAACCATCAACAATCCGCCCAAATTGGGGAACAGCCGTTGGCCGAGCACTTCGGTGGTAAAGGCGGCGTTCAGCCAGAAATGACGGTTGCTGGGCGGAATGCGCAAGATACGGCGGTGACGCAGCAGGGTTAAATCATGCGCCCGCAGCAAGCCGTTTAGCTGGCTAAGGCTATAGGGTTGGCCGTGGCCAAAGGGGGTAAATTCGGCGCGTGCCCACAGGCTGTGACGGTGCGGCACAATCACCATCAACCGCCCTTGTGGGGTTAAAACCCGCGCCACCTCAGCCATCAGTTGGTGGATGTTGCTGGCTTGCTCAAGCGCATGCACCAACAAGATCCGTTCCACGCTGCCGGGGCGTGCCGGCCATTCCGGTTCATGGATCAGACAGGTGGTGTTGTCGGCGTTATGCGGCCAGCGAATGACCCCCAAATGGTCGGGCATCATCGCGATGGTTGGCATGCCAGCGCGCAGATAGGGGCGCAGAAAGGGCAGGGGGTAGCCATAGCCCAACAACTCCTCATTAGACTGGTGCGGCTGTTTAAGCCGTGCCGGCCACCATTCCAACAAATGACGGCGCACCAGCTTTTTGATCACCGATCCTAAGGGGGAGCGGTAAAATTCCCAGTAATTCAGCACATCGTTAAACAAAACGGCCGCTTTCTTTTTTAGCCAAGCTGGTGAAGCGATGGGGCAATCCCCGTTGCACTTCGAAGCAGAATAGGCGATCTTGCCAGAATCTTTCCAGCAGACTTTAACGAAAAAACCGCTGTGAAGACAAGAAAACCGATCAAGAAAAAAATGGATGTTGGCGTAATGGCGAAAAATTTTGTGGCGGCGCTGGTCGCGCTGATGCTGCTGTCAGGGGCTGCGATGGGGCAAACACAGCAGGTGATTCAGACCAAGGACAGCGGCAATGTGATGGTTTTCCCCGCGGAAAAGCTGCCAGCAGAAAAAACCGCCAAGGCCGCTGGGGCGGCTGCTGGCAAAGAATCTGCGGATGCGGCTGATCAACAACGCCCACTGGTGCTGCTGTTTTCCCCACGTGGCGGCTGGACGGCGGACAGCGACACCGTGGCGCGGCAATTCAGCCGCCTGGGCTATGAGGTGGCCGGGGTGAACAGCCGCGATTTTCTGGCCGATCCGACCAGCAATTTTGCCAATGGGCAAAGCTGTTCCGATCTGCGGGCCAAGGCGTTGCGGTTGGCGGCGATGGTGGGTCAGCGTTCGCCTGAACAGGTGGCACGGGGCTATCGTCCGCCGATTTTGGCGGGGGTCAGCGGCGGCGCAACCGTGGCGCAGCATTTGCTGCGAAGCGCGCCCAGTGGGCAATTCGGCGGGGGGATTGGCCTGTCCTATTGTCCCAACCTGCGCCTGCGCGATGACCCCTGTGAGGGCGATGGGGATAAGGGGGAGCAGGAGGGGGTGGTGGTTGCAGGTGGGGTTGCCGGGGGGGTTGTAGGTGGGCAGGTCGCCAATCCCAACCCGTGGTTGGTGGTGGGCACGCCCAGTTCCGACAGCTGTCAGGTGTTGGATTATGTGCAGGCGGCGGCTCAGCCCTTTGCCAACAGCCGTCTGCTGCGTCTTGACAGCGTTCAGAACAATTGGATGCCGCTGTCCAGCTGGCGCAAACCCTTGGCCAGTGGGTTGGCTTGGTTGGCGCAGCAGGCGGCGGTGCCGAATTTTGCGCAGGTTGCCGAATTGGAATCCCTGCCGTTGCTGGAGTTCTTTACCGAGACACCTGCCACCCCCGCCCCTAATTCTGCTGAAGCCCCGGCGCCGTTGGTGCTGGTGATCAGCGATTTGTCGGGCTGGACCGGGCGTGAGCAGGCCTTGGCCAAGGCGCTGAACGCACGCGGCGCGCAGGTGGTGGGCTTGGATTGGTTGCGCTATTTATGGACAGGGCGTCAGGCCGAGCAGGGCGCGATTTATTTGGAACGGACGATGCGGCATTATATGGGGGTCAAAAACCGGGAACAGATCACCCTGGTAGGTTTTGGCGCGGGGGCATCGGCGGCGGTTGCCCTGGTCAACCGTTTGCCGGCTGAGATGCAGGGCAAAATTCAGCTGGTCACGGCGATTGACCCGGCGGCATCCGCTACCATCGCCTCGCCCTTGCAGGGTTGGGGGTCAGCTGGCCATTCACCAGCCGCTGCGTTGGCGCTGCAGGCTGAGGGGGAGAAATTGGCGCGGCCGCTGCGCTGTTTTGCTGGGGTCACGGATGCTAAAGGGGTGGGTGACCGCTGCGCCGTGTTGCGCGCTGTACCTGCCCCTGATGGCAAAGCGCGGGATGGCGTTCGCCAGCTGGAGTTGTTGCCGCAGCAACCGCTTAAACCCAACCCGAAAGACCCCAAAACCAGCCGTTGGTTGGTGGATTGGTCCCGCCTGGCCGAACAAATTCTGGGGCCAGTTGGCTAACCACGCTCAAACTTGCATCCCCATCCCCATGTAACCCTTTGGCAATAATATGGCGGTGGCTTAGGCGCAAAAGATTTTGCAGCCGCCCTTGCAGCTCCACCGCGATTTGGGTTTTGTTGCCAGACCAGCCGTAGACGGGGTTGCCCTGGTAATCGATCGATGGCACCGCCGCAAAGCCAAAACGGCGCAGCATGCGGATGCTTTCTGGGGCATAGGGAAAGGCAAAAAGATGGGCGGTTTTGCCGTCGAGCAGGGTGGAATCGGTTAACAGTTGCAACGCCGCATCCGCCACAAAGCTCAGCGGGCTGGCGCCCACCCCGCGAAACACATCCGCCAACCACAAATGGGTGACAAACAGATGGGGGTCATCACACGCCGCCAAGCCCGCTGCATCCAGCCATGGCGTTTCCACCATCGGGGTTTGGCCGCTTAGCAGATGCTGATAGGTAGGGGCATCCAGCGCGTAAATGCCGATGGTGGCCACCAGCTGCTCACAGAAATAACAGCCAAGGGTGCCACTGGGAAAGGCGGCAAAGCGTTGCGCAGCGGCCTGATCCGACACGGCGGTTTCGCCCAAATCTGCCCGCAGGTTCTGGGCCATGGCGATCATATCGGGCAGGTTGTCAACCGTGCGGATATCAAAATGGTTGCCGCGAAAAATAAAGTTTCCCATAACCATCTGTAACAAAAATTTCGGAACAAATCCAATGCCTCCTGCGCCTGCTGCCCCAACCGCCCCTCATCCTGCTGGCTGGCTGGTGGTGGACAAGCCGACGGGGCTTAGCAGCAACGCGGTGCTCATCCGCCTGAAGCGGCGTTGGGGATGGAAAAAACTGGGGTTCGTGGGCACGCTGGATCCACTGGCCAGCGGCGTGTTGGCGGTGGCGGTGGGCGCTGCTACCCGCACCATTCCTTTGCTGAATGATGACCGCAAGGCCTATGACTTCACGCTGGGTTTTGGGGTGCAGACCAGCAGCGATGATGGGGAGGGGGCGGTGGTGGCCACCCACCCGCATCGGCCAACCGTCGCCGAGATTCTGGCGGCCATCCCCCAATTTCTGGGCAGCATTGATCAGCGCCCCCCCGCCTTTTCGGCGATCAAACTGGGGGGAGCGCCGGCCTATGCCCTAGCGCGCGCTGGCGTGTTGGAGGATGCTCAGATGACGCTGCGTCAGGTGCGCATCGATGGCCTGGAGCTGCTGTCCTACCAGGATGACCTGGCCGATTTTCGCGTCAGCTGCGGCAGCGGCACCTATGTGCGCAGCTTGGCGCGCGATCTGGCGATTGTGTTGGGCACGGTGGGGCATGCGCAGGCGATTCGCCGGCTGCAAAGCGGGCCTGCCGATCTGTCGATGGCCAGCTCCCTAGACGCGCTGCTGGAACAGCCAGCCTGGACGCCGCTGCACCAGCTGTTGCCCCCCCAGCTGCCGGTGTTTGCAATCGATCAACCGCGCTGGCGCGAGGTGCAATTGGGGCGCAGCGTTGTGCTGGACGGCACCGAACGGGTTGGAGTTGAGCAATTGCCTCAACAAGCCTCTTGTGCAACGTCGTTTTTTGCGATACAGCCAGATTATCCCGTGATCTTGTTGTTTGACGACAGGTTGGCGGGGGTAGGTAGGTTGACCAATACTCCAGATAATGCATGGGGCGTTGGGCAGCCGCTTTACTGGTCGCCCAAGATGGTCTTTGGCGACCTAACCGTTTGTTGGTAAATTGTTTTGTAGGAGCATATAGGTTGTCGATCACCAAAGAAAAAACGCAAGAGTTGATTCAAGAATTTGGCCAGGGCGCCGCCAATACGGGCGCGACTGAGGTGCAAGTTGCCATTTTGTCAACCCGCATTAAGGCCTTGACGGCACATCTTACCGCCAACAAAAAAGATTTCAGCACCCGTCGCGGTCTTTTGGCGATGGTTGGGCAGCGTCGTCGTTTGTTGCGCTATCTGCAACGCACCAACAAAGCCAGTTTTGACGCCGTGATCCAAAAACTGGGCATTCGCGCCTAAGCTGTTGTTTTCGTATTTTATCGAGCGTCGCCTTGTGTGTTGCACGGTTAGGGCGCTCTGTTTTTTATCAAATTTTTAAAGGAATTGATTGATGGTTGACTATTGTCGCAAAGAATTGGAATGGGGCGGTCGTCGCCTGGTTCTGGAAACTGGGAAAATTGCTCGTCAGGCGCATGGCGCCGTGGTGGTAACCTATGGGGAAACCACCGTGTTGTGCACCGTGGTGGCCAGCCGCAGCGTTGCCCCTGATCAAGACTTTTTCCCCCTGTCGGTTCATTACCAAGAAAAAACCTTTGCCGCGGGTCGTATCCCCGGTGGTTTCTTTAAGCGTGAGGGTAAGGCGTCGGAGAAGGAGGTGTTGACCTCCCGCCTGATCGACCGCCCGATTCGACCCCTGTTTATCGACAGTTTCAAGAACGAGACGCAGGTTATCTGCACCGTTTTAAGCCATGATTTGAAGAATGATCCCGATATTGCCGCCCTGATTGGCACCTCGGCCGCCCTAACCATTTCTGGCCTGCCCTTTTTGGGGCCCATAGGCGCTGCCCGGGTTGGTCGTATCAACGGCCAGTTCGTTTTGAACCCGCTGCTGGCTGACCTGCCGAACAGCGAGCTGGATCTGGTGGTGGCTGGTACCGAAAGCGGCGTGCTGATGGTGGAGTCTGAGGCCAAGGAACTGTCTGAGGAATTGATGTTGCAGGCGGTGGTGTTTGGGCAGGAGCAATACGCCCCCGTGATCCGCGCCATTATCGAAATGGCTGAGGTTTGTGCGAATGATCCTTGGGACTTTGCGGAAGGTTCGGCGGAACGTGCGGCCGGCCTGAAAAAACAGGTTTATCCCTTGGTGCAAAAAGATCTGGTGGCTGCCTATGCCCTGCAGGGCAAGCAGGAGCGGGTGGTGGCGTTAAACAACGCCAAATCCAATCTGGCGGCATTGGCTGACCAGGGCTTTAGCGCGTTGGAAATTTCTAGTGCCTTTAAATCGGTGGAAAAAGATATTGTCCGCACCCAAATCCTGACCACCGGTCAGCGGATTGATGGGCGTGACACCAAAACCGTGCGCGCCATTCAGTCTGAGGTGGGGATTTTGCCCCGCGTTCATGGCTCCGCCCTGTTTACAAGGGGCGAAACCCAGGCGCTGGTGGTGGCCACGCTTGGCACCGGCGATGACGAGCAGTTGATTGATGCGTTGGAGGGCAGCCACCGGCAATCCTTTATGTTGCACTACAACTTCCCGCCCTATTCAACGGCTGAGGTGGGCCGTATGGCAGGTCCTGGTCGCCGTGAAATTGGTCATGGCAAGCTGGCTTGGCGGGCGATTCGTCCGCTGTTGCCGGCCAAGGCTGACTACCCCTACACCTTGCGGGTGGTATCGGAAATCACCGAATCCAACGGCTCCTCCTCCATGGCCACGGTTTGCGGCACCTCGCTGGCGTTGATGGACGCTGGTGTGCCGCTGCCAAGGCCGGTGGCCGGTATTGCGATGGGCTTGATTAAAGAGGCCGATCAATTTGCGGTGTTGACCGACATTCTGGGTGATGAGGATCATTTGGGCGATATGGACTTTAAGGTGGCGGGAACCGCAACCGGCATTACCGCCCTGCAGATGGACATCAAAATTACCTCCATCACCAAAGAAATCATGCAGATTGCTTTGCAACAGGCCTATGAGGCGCGTCAACATATCTTGGGCGAAATGGCCAAGGCGTTGGATACCGCGCGGGATGAGGTGGCGCCAACCGCGCCCAAGGTTCGGGTGATGAGCATCCCACGTGACAAAATCCGTGAGGTGATTGGTTCGGGCGGCAAGGTGATCAAAGAAATCGTTGAAACCACCGGCGCCAAAATCGACATTGAGGATGATGGCACCGTGCGCATCTCCGGCGTGGGCGAGGAAACCATCCAAAAAGCCTATGACCGTATTTATGGGATTGTCGCCGAACCAGAGGTGGGCGTGATTTACGTTGGCACGGTGGTTAAGGTGATGGAATTTGGTGCCTTTGTGAACTTTATGGGCGCCCGCGATGGGTTGGTTCATATTTCAGAGCTGGCACCACGACGGGTCAACAAGGTTACCGATGTGGTGAATATTGGTGACAGCGTGAAAGTTTTGGTGACAGGCCAGGACGATCGTGGCAAAATCAAACTGAGCATGAAACAGGTTGATCAAGAAACCGGTGAAAAAATTGCGCAAGAAAGCCTGCGTGACGCTTCCTAATCGTCAACAATTGCATTAAGTGTGGGGACATGACCTCTTTTTATCTGCCCCCACTAATGCTTTCTGGCCGTGAGGTGCTGCCCATTATTGAGGGCGGCAAGGGGATCAGCGCGACCAATGGCGACAGCTCTGGCAACTTTGCCTTGGTCGGCTGTGTTGGCACCTTTTCTGGCGTGAACGCCGATTCCAAAGACGAGAACGGCCAGATCATTCCGCAAATCTATCACGGCAAAACCCGCCGTGAGCGGCATGAGGAGCTGTTGGCCTTTGCCATTCGGGGCGGCATTACCCAGGCGCAAATCGCGCATGAGGTGGCATGCGGGCAGGGGCGCATCCACATGAATATCTTGTGGGAGATGGGCGCGGCCGAACAGATTTTGGAGGGGGTGCTGGAGGGTGCCAAGGGCTTGATTCACGGCGTTACCTGCGGCGCGGGCATGCCCTATCGCATCGCCGAAATTTGCGCGCGTTTTGGCGTTTATTACTACCCGATTGTTTCCTCAGCCCGCGCCTTTCGCGCCCTGTGGAAGCGTGCCTATCACAAATTTTCTGATTTTATGGGCGCGGTGGTGTATGAGGACCCATGGTTGGCGGGCGGCCATAACGGCCTGTCCAACAGCGAAAACCCGCTGGAACCCCAGGAGCCCTATGCGCGGGTGGTCGATCTGCGCGCGATGATGCGCGAATGCACCGCCGCCGAGGTGCCGATTATCATGGCCGGTGGGGTTTGGTGGCTTAAGGAATGGGCGGCGTGGATCAACAACCCGGCGATCGGGCCGATTGCTTTTCAGTTCGGCACCCGGCCATTGCTGACCCAAGAAAGCCCGATTTCGGATGCCTGGAAGCGCAAATTGCTGACCCTAAAGGCCGGCGATGTGTTTTTGAACAAATTTTCGCCCACCGGCTTTTACTCCTCAGCCGTGCGCAACCCCTTTTTGCAGGAATTGATTGGCCGCAGCGAGCGTCAGATTGCCTTTAGCCAGCCAGCGGTGGGGGAGCATAGCGCGGAGTTGGCGATTGGTGCACGTGGCCGCATCGTCTATGTCACGCCCAGCGATTTGGCACAGGCCAAGGCGTGGATGGCCGCCGGCTTTACCAACGCCATGCGCACGCCGGAAAACACCCTGATTTTCGTGACGCCTGAGCGGGAAAACGAAATTGTCACCGATCAGATCAATTGCATGGGCTGCCTTAGCCAGTGCAGCTTTTCCAACTGGGCGCAGAATGAGGCGGGAACCACGGGGCTCAAAGCCGATCCGCGCAGTTTTTGCATCCAAAAAACCCTGCAGGCCATCAGCCACAGCGATGATGTTGAGCAGCAATTGATGTTTGCCGGCCACAACGCCTATCGCTTTGCCCAAGACCCCTTCTACGCCAACGGCTTTATCCCCACGGTTAAGCAGCTGGTGGAGCGGATAGCGACCGGGGAGTAATGTTGCGGATAGCGACCGGGGAGTAATGTTGCGGATAGCGACCGGGAATTGGGCAAGAAAACGGGTAGCCTGATCCGCTGTTTTTGCGCCGCGTTAACCAATCTTTCCAGATCTTAACGATATTTTTACCAGTTTGGTAGAAAACTTAACCCATGGTTAACACCGCCGGTGGCAATCAACCCCGTTTTTATGAGGCGATCTGATGCGTATTTTGTTGATTGAGGATGATTCCGCGACCTCGCAAATGCTGGAACAGGTGTTAAAATCTGGCGGCTATGTGGTGGATTCCACCGATTTTGGTGAGGATGGCTTGGATCTTAGCAAGCTGTATGATTACGATTTGGTGTTGTTGGATTTGGTGCTGCCCGACATGGATGGGCACAAGGTGTTGTCGCGCCTGCGCGGGGCGAACATCAAAACGCCGGTGCTGATTCTGTCAGGACGTGGGCAGATTGATGACAAGCTTAAGGGGTTGGATGGCGGCGCGGATGACTATCTCACCAAGCCGTTTGACCGCCGCGAACTGCTGTCACGGATTCAGGCGATCATTCGCCGTTCCAAGGGGCACTCCTCCTCCCGCATCGCGGTTGGCAAGCTGGTGGTCAATCTGGACGCGCAAACGGTTGAGGTTGAGGGGCGCACGGTGCACCTGACCATCAAAGAATACCGCATCTTGGAACTGCTGGCGATCCGCAAGGGCACCACGCTGACCAAGGAAATGTTCTTGAACCACCTGTACGGCGGCATGGATGAGCCTGAGGCCAAAATCATCGATGTGTTTATTTGCAAATTGCGCAAAAAACTGCAGGAAGCGACGGATGGTGCGGATTATATCGAAACCGTTTGGGGGCGCGGCTATATGCTGAAAGATCCCGTTGGTGGGGTTGAGGAGTTGCGGGAGGTGGCGGTTTAGGCGCATGAGAGAGCCGCAAATTCCCCTCTGCGTGTAGTGTTCCGTCTGCGCCTTGATCGTTCTGCCGTTGGCCTGGCGGTCAGCGGGTTGCTGCTGGTCTTGATTTTTGTGGCCTTCCCGCAGCTGGATTTGCTGGTGTCGGGCTGGTTTTTTGCGCCCCAGCAGCAGCGGTTTGTTTGGCAGCAGTTCCCATGGGTGGGGGAATTAAGTCAGCTGGTGCGCCTAAGCGGTTGGTGTCTGGGTGTTGGCCTGCTGCTGGCGATGGGTTTTGGTTGGTGGCGCAACCGGCAGCATCACAAGCTTCCCCGATCTTTTTACCGCCATCTGTATGTTTTGCTGGCCTTGCTGCTGGGGGCTGGGCTGCTGGTCAACAGCGTGGTCAAGCCCACAGTCGGGCGCGCCCGCCCCTATACGGTGGCCGAATTCGGTGGATCGCAGCGCTTTACCGCGCCCTGGGTAATCAGCGATCAATGCCAGCGCAACTGCAGCTTTCCCAGCGGGGATGCGGCGATGGGGTTCTTTTGGTTGGTGCCAGCGGTGGTCTATCGCCCTAAGTCCAACCGACGGCGCGCTGCCTGGATCTTGCTGGCCCTAGTCGTGGCGATCGGGTGCAGCCTGCCGCGGCTTGGCGCTGGCAAGCATTTCCTCAGCGATCTTGTGTGGTCGGCCTGGTTGGTCTTGGCGGCCAGCTGTCTGTTGCACCGTTTGCTCAAAAGGCTTTGGCGGCGCTAGAGCGTTTTCGCTTTAGTTCACCACAGGCAAGGCAAGGTGAAGCGCGCGGAGCGTATCCTATATACGTGAGCACGGTGAATCCGCGGCCTGCCCTCGTTCAAAAGTTTGTCAGGCAAAGCCTGACGGGGTGTAGGGCTAAATGGAAAATGCTCTAGGCGACCTGTTGAATGGCGGAGAGGATCCAGCGAGCCGTGTTGGTATTTGCCCCATTGTTCGCACCATCATTAGCTCTGGCAAATGTCCAAATCTCTTCAGCCTCCGTGGGGGTGGTGGGGCTGCCTTCCAGCAGATAATCCGCATCGGTTGGCTTGCGATCCAAGCGCACGGTGTAATCAAAGGCCTGCCATTTCATGTGCACGGTGGCGTAGTCCAATTCTTCCTCCGACCAGGATTCGATCGGGTTGCCGGACAACAGTTTGACATGTTCGACATGGTTGGCCTCGCCACGGCTGGTGTTGGCCGCCAAAGCCTCAGAAAAATACTGCAGCATTTCTGGGGTCACATAGCCGCGCATCCGGCCCAAATCTGCCCCGCTCCAACTTTGCTGAATGCTGGTGAGCAAGGCCTCAAACGCCTGCAGATCCGCATCGTTCAGCACCAAATTGGATCCGGTATCGGGGGAGAAGGAGGAGGTATAGGGCGTGGTGGCAGCCGACCCCGCTCCAAACCCTGCGCCGTTATCCATCGTATGAATCGGCATGCTATCGTACCCGTTGTTCAGCAACGGGGATGATTGGCTGTTGCGCCGCGCAAACCAACGATAGGCCAGAAAACCCAACCCCGCCAACAACAGCAGTTGCAAGATGCCGCCCAGCGCCGCGCCGCCGCCAGAAGCCGCCGATCCCATGCCGCCGCCGCCGTTGTTAAACAACAGGCCGAACAGGCCAGCTCCCAAGAATCCACCCGCCATGCTGCTTAAAAAAGGGTTCGAACCGAAAAAGGATGGGCGCGGCGCTGCCGGTTGTGGCGCGGCGTTAGGCGAAGCGGGTCGGTTAACGCTGCTGGGCGCTGGTGTTGGTTGGGTAGCAGGTTGGGTATTGCTGCGCTCAATCGGTTTGGCCTGATACGGGCTGTTTTGCGGGCTGGATTGATAGGTGCGGGCGCCGCGGCTGCCCATGCTGGCTCCACCACCACTGCGGCTGCCACCCGCCCGTGCCTCAGCAAGCGCAGGGGCAGCCAACACCAACGCCAAGCACAGCACCGCGGTGAATAGGCGATGAAGCCAAGCGTGACGGTTTTTGTGAAGTCTTTGTGCGGAGTGGGGCAAAGAATGCATCAGGAAATCTTTCAGGTTTTTCCGTATCGTGGGACTGAACAATTAGCGAGATAAAATCACGACTTCTTCTTGTCTGTTCCAAGGGAGTAATGGTGAAAGTGGATTAGACACAGGCAAAGCACCCGTTAGCGCTACAGATGTTGTGCACACAGCCGCAGCCAAAAGAGTTGGTGCAAGATGACTTGGCAAAGACTGGGCACCGTAAGCTTTATGAGTAGACATTCTTCTTTCCTTTCCCCAACTGGCTAAAAATTACGAACCGGTCTTGCGCTTGCCGTCTTCCTTAACTTCCTCGAAATCGGCGTCCAAAACGGTTGCATCCTCAGCATCAGCCGCTGCCTCCGCCTGCTCGCCATCTGCAGACTCAGCCCCCGCCTTGTACATCGCCTCGCCCAACTTCATGCTGGCTTGCAACAATTGCTCGGTCTTGCTTTGGATGGCGGCGGTGTCGTCCTGATCCTTCACCTCCCGCAACGCGGCCAGCGCATCGTCAATCGCCTGCCGTTCGGTGGCGGCCAGTTTGTCGCCATGTTCGGTAAGATTTTTCTCGGTGCTGTGGATCAGGCTTTCGGCCTGATTTTTGGCCTCAACCAACTCGCGCCGTTTTTTGTCCTCATCCGAATGGGCGGCCGCATCCTGCACCATTTTCTCAATATCTTCTTTGGATAGCCCGCCGGAGGGTTGGATGCGAATTTGCTGTTCCTTGTTGGTGGCCTTGTCCTTGGCCGACACGCTGACGATGCCGTTGGCGTCGATGTCAAAGGTGACCTCAATCTGCGGCACCCCACGCGGGGCTGAGGGCAAGCCGACCAAGTCAAATTGACCCAAGATTTTGTTGTCGGCCGCCATTTCCCGCTCGCCTTGGAACACGCGGATGGTCACCGCGGTTTGGTTGTCGTCGGCGGTCGAAAACACCTGGCTTTTGCGGGTTGGCACGGTGGTGTTGCGGTCGATCAGGCGGGTAAAGACGCCGCCCAGGGTTTCAATGCCCAAGGACAGCGGGGTGACATCCAGCAGCAGCACATCCTTGACCTCACCTTTCAGCACGCCAGCCTGAATGGCGGCACCCAGCGCCACCACCTCATCCGGATTGACGCTGCGGTTGGGTTCCTTGCCAAAGAATTTTTTGACCGTTTCGTTGATTTTTGGCATGCGGGTCATCCCCCCCACCAAAATCACCTCATCAATTTCGGTGGCGGCCAGGCCAGCATCGCGCAGGGCGTTGCGGCAGGGCTCAATCGTGCGCTCAATCAAATCCTCAACCAAGGATTCCAGTTTTGAACGGGACAGTTTTAGGGTTAGGTGTTTGGGGCCGGTTTGATCGGCGGTGATAAAGGGCAGGTTGATTTCGGTTTCAACCGCGCTGGAAAGCTCAATCTTCGCCTTTTCCGCCGCCTCTTTCAGGCGTTGCAGGGCAAGACGGTCGCTGCGCAGATCGATGCCGTTGTCTTTTTTAAAGCTGTCGGCCAGAAAGTCGATGATGCGTTTGTCAAAATCTTCCCCACCCAAAAAGGTGTCGCCGTTGGTGGCTTTCACCTCAAACACCCCATCACCCAATTCCAGAATCGAGACGTCAAAGGTACCGCCCCCCAAGTCGTACACCGCGACCATGCCGCTTTTCTTTTGCTCCAAGCCATAGGCGAGGGCGGCAGCGGTGGGCTCATTGATAATCCGCAACACCTCAAGCCCTGCAATTTGCCCCGCGTCACGGGTGGCCTGGCGCTGCGCATCATTGAAATAGGCCGGCACGGTAATCACCGCCTGGGTGACCTTTTCGCCCAAATAATTCTCGGCCGTTTCCTTCATTTTTTGCAGGATAAAGGCGCTGATCTGGCTGGGGGAGTGTTTTTTGCCCCGCGCGCTGACCCAGGCATCGCCGTTGTCGCCGGCAACGATTTGATAGGGCACCATCGCGCTGTCTTTTTTGACGATCGGATCATCCTGGCGGCGGCCGATCAGGCGTTTGATGGCGAAAAAGGTGTTTTCAGGATTGGTCACCCCCTGCCGCTTGGCGGCCTGGCCAACCAGGCGTTCACCGTTTTCGGTAAAGGCCACCATGCTGGGGGTGGTGCGCGCGCCCTCAGCGTTTTCAAGAACCTTGGCGGTCGATCCCTCCATCACCGCAACGCAGCTGTTGGTGGTTCCCAAATCAATCCCGATAACTTTTGCCATAATCGCTGTTCTCCGCTAAAAATATATGTTCTATCGTTTAGGCAGGCGATTCGCGCCGCGCCCAAACCCATCTAACCGTATATGGGAACATTACCCCCTTGATGTAAAGGGTTGGCGGCTACTTTTTTATTGGTAAGGGTTTTGGTAAATGCGCGTGCTGTCTTGGAATATCAACTCGCTGCGCTTGCGGCTGCCGTTGCTGGCCAAATTGATCAGGGATCAGCAGCCGGATGTGATCTGTTTGCAAGAAACCAAGGTTCAGGATCATGATTTTCCCCGTGATTGGTTTGCTGAGCAGGGCTATCCGCATCTGCTGGCCGCCGGCATCAAAAGCTATAACGGCGTGGCGATCGCCAGCCGCTGGCGGTTGGAGCAGCCCATGCGCCATGCCCGTTGCGGCCGTGAGGATGCGCGCCATGTCAGCGCGGTGGTGGCCGGCATCCAGCTGCACAACCTGTATGTGCCGGCGGGGGGCGACATCCCCGACCCTGTGGCCAACCCCAAATTCGCCCACAAGCTGGAATTTTATGCGGAGTTGGCAGAATTTTTTGCCAGCCAGAACACCGATCAAAAGTTGATGTTGGTAGGCGATTTGAACGTGGCGCCCCTGCCCGAGGATGTGTGGAACCACCGGCAATTGCTAGCGGTTGTATGCCACACGCCGGTTGAGGTGGCGGCCTATACCAAGCTGCAGCAGGCGGTGGGTGGGGTGGATGCGGTGCGCCAGCTGACCCCCGCGCCCGCCCCCCTGTTCAGTTGGTGGAGCTACCGCGCGCATGACTGGGCGGCCAGCAACCGCGGCCGGCGCATCGACCACGCCTGGCTTTCGCCCGATCTGGTGCCGCAATTGCGGCGGGCGGAAATCCTGCGTGAGCAGCGCGGCCAACAGCCAGCTCTGCCGCCCCCATCCGACCATGTGCCGCTGCTGGTGGAGCTGGCGCTTTAGCTATCCTGTTTTGCTTGCGTTCATCACCTATGTCGGTTATTATGTACACAACGGTACACAAATAGATGGAGCACAAACCAATGTTGGAGAAAATCGGCATAAGGGAGTTCAGGGATAATTTTGCGAAATACATCAAGACCGCCTCTCCGATCGCGGTGACGCGACACGACCGAACAGTGGGTTATTTTTTCCCCACGCATCAAGCACCATCTCTGGATGAAATTGAGGGGTTAAAACGCGCTGCCGATGCGTTGGATCGTTTGTTGCAGGAGCAGGGCATGGCTGAGGATGCGCTGGTGCAGGAATACCGGCAATTGCGCGAACAAAACCCATAGGCCTTTCGATGCAGGCTCACAAAAGAATCGTATTGGATGCGAATATCCTGATTCGGGCTGTTTTGGGCAAACAGGTGCGTCATACCATCGAGCGGTTTGTGCCGTCGGTGCAATTTTTCGCACCCGATCTTTGCTATGCAGATGCAGAAAAGTATTTGCCCATGCTGTTTGAAAAACGAAATCTTAAGGCCGATGATGCCTTGGATGTTCTGGAAAGATTGACTTGCCTGATTCAGTTGGTGGATAGCAGCCTTTATGGTTTGTATGAACAGGCGGCCAAACAACGCATTGCTGCACGTGATGCCAATGATTGGCCTGTTGTGGCCGTGGCTTTGATGCTGGATTGCCCCATCTGGACCGAGGATGCAGATTTCTTTGGTGCGGGTATCGCAACCTGGACAAGCGATCGGGTGCACCTGTATCTGGACTAACGGTCATTCAGGTCACGTGCCGCTGGTGGTTGAGCTGGGGGAGCAATCCATCCTGTAGACACTGCCCGTTCTTCCCCCCTAAACTGCCTGCATGAACAAAACACCTCACGATGCGATTTTGGTGGATGGGCTGGTCAAGTCTTACCGCCGGCGGTTGCCGCAGGAACAGGGATTGAGCTGGCAACAACGCCTGCAGCAGCGGTGGCGGCCAGCTTATGAGCTGGTGCCGGCGGTCACGGCGTTGAGTTTTGCGGTGCGGGCGGGCGAAAAGCTGGCCTTTATCGGCCCCAATGGCGCGGGCAAATCCACCACCCTAAAGATGCTGACCGGCATTTTGTATCCCACCGCTGGCCATGCCACGGTGGCGGGCCTGGTGCCCTGGCAGCAGCGGCAGGCGCTGGCGCATCATATTGGCATTGTGTTTGGCCAGCGCAGCCAGCTGTGGGCCAATTTGCCGGTGCGGGATGGGTTGCAGCTGTTGGGGCGGCTGTACGGCCTGCCCAGCGCCACTTTGCGCGCCCGCATCGCGGAATTGGCGGCGGTGTTCGCGCTGCAGGATCTGTTGGATCAGCAGGCCGGCAAGCTCTCGTTAGGGCAGCGGATGCGGGCTGAGCTGGCGGCCAGCCTGCTGCATCGGCCCAAAATCCTGCTGCTGGATGAGCCCACCATCGGCCTGGACATCAGCTCGAAAACCCAGCTGCGCGCGCATCTGAACCAGCTGGCGGCGGCTGAGGGCGTCACCATCCTGCTGACCAGCCATGACGTGGGCGATATTGAGGAGGTGGCGGACAGGGTGATGGTGATCAACCACGGCCAGCTGGTGTTTGACAACAGCCTGCTGGCGCTGACCCAACAATTCCTGACCCACAAATTGGTGCGCCTGCATTTCGCCGCGCCGATGCGGGGCGACGACCTGCAACGCCTGCTGCCCCATGGCGTGGCGCTGTCGGTGCTGGATCAGCGCAGCGCTGAGCTGAACATCGATTTGGCCGCCGTCTCCCTGCCCGAACTGTTAGGCCGCCTGCTGCCGCAACTGCCAGTTCAAGACATGACCATCGACAACCCCCCGCTGGAACAAATGATCCAAAGGATTTATCAGGGGGGTTAGGCCATGCGCGGTTGTTGGGCTAACTGAAAAAGCATTTTCGGGTCTAACCCGCGTTCAGCGGCGGTGTTCATCACCTCCTCCATATAATCTGCTGCAGCACGCACACCTTTGTTTGTGCCGCCAGTGACTTTCTTGACGGCACCATCGAGCCCCTTCCCAACGACGTTGGCGAGATCAAGTCCAACCCCAGTGAGGGTTGTATTGATCCATACAGGAGCCAAAGCCCCCGCCATTGCCCAAGATGTAGCGCCTAACCCACCCATGGTAACGGCCGAGCCAATACCAATAGCGCCTAGCACAGGGGCAGCAATTGCAATGCCTGCAAGAAGGGCTGTGCCTTTGAAAAGGGTGCCTCCTAAGCTTTTTGTAAAATATCTGGCACCTTCTAT